>JAEZAS010000513.1 GCA_023430365.1 Planctomycetota bacterium | reverse complement strand
GCGTTGCCACTTGCCTCAGCGGCATCCGCCGCCGACGGCGAACTCGTTCTCCTGCCCAGCGAAATCCATCTCAGCTCCCCCGAGGCCCGCCAGACGCTGGTCGTCCAGTGGCGCAAGGACGGGCAGTTTCTCGAACAGCAGCACGACAGTCTGACGCTGGCGAGCAGCAACGAGCAGGTCGTGAAAATCGATGATGGGCTGGCGGTTCCGGTCGGCAATGGTTCAGCCGAAATCACGGCCAGCTGGGGCGAAGGGGATGCGGGACAAGAGGCGGTCGCCACCGTGACCGTGAGCAATCTCGACAAGCCGTTCGAGTGGAGCTTTCGCAACCATGTGGAAACGGTCCTCTCGAAGCAGGGATGCAACGGCGGCGCGTGCCACGGGGCGAGGGCAGGGCAGAAGGGCTTTCGACTGACGCTGTTTGGCTTCGACGTCGACGCCGATTACAGCTACCTCACCCGCCAGGCGATCGGTCGCCGCGTGGTGCCAAGCGATCCGGGCCGCAGCCTGATCCTCACGAAGCCGACCGGCCTTTTGCCGCACAAGGGAGGCGTGAAGCTCGATCCAGCGTCGCTCGAGTATCGCGTGCTCGCCGAGTGGATCGCCGCCGGCACGCCCGGGCCCAAGGACGACGATCCGCAGATCGTCGAACTGGAAGTGCTTCCCAAGTACAGCTCGCAAGCCCGCCTCGAAAAGACGGTTGGCAGCACGCAGCAGTTGGTCGTGCTTGCCCGGTTCAGCGACGGCCACGTCGAAGACGCCACCCGCTGGGCCAAGTACACCTCCGTAAACGGCACTGTGGCGACGGTCGATGAGCGCGGGGTGGTCAAGATCACCGGTCCTGGCGAGGCGGCCATCAAGGTCTGGTATCTGAACTACAACGCGCTGGCTTTCATCACCGTGCCGTTCCCCAATCAGGTATCGCCGGACGTCTTTGCCGCAGCCCGGCAAGAGAATCGCAATTTCATCGACGAACTGGCGCTCGACAAGCTCGAGTCGCTCCGCCTGCCGCCATCGCCCCGCTGCGACGACGCGACGTTCCTGCGACGCGCCTACCTCGATACGATCGGCACGCTGCCCACCGCCGCCGAGGCCGCGGACTTTCTCGCCGATTCGTCGGTCGACAAGCGCGATCGCCTGATCGATTCGCTGCTCACCCGGCCGGAGTTCGTCGACTACTGGACGTTCAAATGGTCCGACCTGTTGCTGCTGACGGGGGAGCGGCTGCGGCCGAAGGCGATCGAAGCCTATTACGGCTGGATCCGGAGCAGCGTGGCGGCGAACAAGCCGTGGGACGCGATGGTGCGCGAGATTGTGACCGCCTCGGGAAGCACCCACGAAAACGGCGCGGCCAACTTCTACGCCCTGCACCAGGACCCGGAAACGATGGCCGAGACGGTCGCCCAGGCCTTCATGGGACTGTCGATCAACTGCGCGAAGTGCCACAACCATCCGCTCGAGAAATGGACGAACGACCAATACTACGGCATGGCGAACATGTTTTCGCGCGTCCGGGCCAAGGGATGGGGAGGAGATTTCCGCAATGGCGATGGCTTGCGAGTCGTCTACTCCGACACGCAAGGCGAACTCGTCCAGCCGAGCCGCGGCGCGCCGCAGCCGCCCCGGCCGCTCGACGGTGAAGCGCTCCCCTTTGAAGCCGAAGAGGATCGCCGCATCGCGCTGGCCGCCTGGCTGACGTCGCCCGACAATCCGTACTTCACGCGCGCGATCACCAATCGCGTGTGGGCCAACTTCTTTGGCATGGGACTCGTCGAAGCGGTCGACGACCTGCGAGTGACCAACCCGGCGAGCAACGAAAAGCTGCTCGACGCCGCGGCCGCCTACCTGGTCGCACACAAGTACGACCTGAAGCAACTCATGCGGGCGATCCTGCAATCGGCGACGTATCAGCGCAGCAGCACCCCGCTGCCGGAGAACAGCACCGATACCCGTTTCTACAGCCGCTACTATCCGAAACGGCTCAAGGCGGAAGTGCTGCTCGACGCCATTTCGCAAACGACGGAAATCAAGAGCGATTTTCGCGCGCAAGGGCCCGATAGCAACAAGACCCCCGGCCCGCCGATCCCCGCCAAGCGCGCCTTGCTGCTGCCGGATGTGTTTGTCGACTCCCACTTCCTCAAGACCTTCGGCCAGCCCGATCGGCTGATCACCTGCGAGTGCGAACGCAGCGACGAGCCGAGCATGACGCAGGTGCTGCACCTCTACAACGGCGACACAGTGAACAAGAAGCTGCAACAACCGGGCAGCGCCGCCGAAAAGGGAGCCGCGAAAGCCTCGAACGAGAAGGTCGTCACCGAGTTGTGCCTGGCCGCTCTCTCGCGTTATCCCACGGACGAAGAAAAGACCAGGCTGCTGGCCGTCCTCGCCGAAACGGCAAGCGGCGATCGCCGGCAAATGGTCGAGGACATGTACTGGAGCGTCCTTACCAGCAAAGAGTTCCTGTTCAACCACTAGGCCCCTCGCTGGTCGCCGCTCCCAGGTTCGCCGACGTCGCCTCTCTCCCGCCGAAGTGCTTTATGCGTAGTTCGCACCATTTACTTATCGCTCTCCTACTGGTCGCCGCTCCGCGATTGGCCTCGGCTGCCGAGGCGCCCGACTACAGCAAGCAAATCCAGCCGATCTTCACGAAGTACTGCACGGCCTGCCACAACGACGATGACGCGGAGGGCAAGCTCTCGCTCGACAGCCATGCGTCGCTGCTCAAGGGAGGCGCCAAAGGGGCGGCGATTACCCCGGGCCATAGCGACCTGAGCCGGCTGATCCGCATGATGACCGGTCAGGCGGAACCCGCCATGCCGCCGAAGGACAACGAAGCTCCGTCGGCCGACGAAATCGCCCTGCTCAAGGCCTGGATCGACTCCGGCGCCAAAGGCCCCAGCGGCGACATGCCCGATCCGACGCTGCTCGTCACTCCGAAAGTGCCCGTGAAAGGGGAGGTGAAATCAGCCATTCATGCCATCGCCTTGTCTCCCGATGGCAAGCTGCTGGCGCTTGCGCGGCACGGCGAAGTCGAACTCGTCCTGTGGCCGCAGCAAACGACTCTCCGCAAACTGCCCGGCCACAGCGGCAGCGTGAACGACGTGGTTTTCTCGGCCGACGGCCAGTTCCTCGCGTCCGCCGCCGGCGAGCCGGGCCTGTTCGGCGAGGCAAAGCTCTGGCAAGTGGCCGACGGCAAGTTGCTGCAAACCGTTCGCGGCCATAAGGACAGCCTGTACGCGGTCGCGCTCAGCCCCGACGGCAAACTGCTCGCCACCGGCGGCTACGACAGCGCCATCAAGCTCTGGGATACCGCCACCGGCAAAGAAGCCCGCATGGTGGACGGCCACAACGGCGCCGTCTACGACCTGGCGTTCCGGGCTGATGGCAAGGTCCTCGCCAGCGCCAGCGGCGATCGGACGGTCAAGCTGTGGAGCGTGCAAACCGGCCAGCGGCTCGACACGCTCAAGGAATCGACTCAGGAACTTTATGCCGTCGCGTTCCATCCAGGCGGTGATCGCGTGGCGGCTGCGGGCGTCGACAATCGAATCCGTGTCTGGCAGGTGACGCCCGAAGCGAAGGAGGGAACCAACACGCTGCTCGTGTCGAAGTTCGCCCACGAGTCGCCGATTTTGCGCCTGACTTATTCAGCGGACGGCAACACGCTCGTCTCGACCGGCGAAGATCGGCTGATCAAAATCTGGAATTCGGCGGACATGTCGAATCGTCAGACCCTGGAGCCGCAGAGCGAATGGGCGAGCGGCGTGGCCGTGCTGCCCACAGGAGACAAGATTGTCTGCGGCCGGATCGACGGCGCCACGGGGGATTACTCCATCGCCCCGGCGAGCGCCGGTCGCGAGCAGCCGCTCGTGCCGCTCCCCGAGGTTCCCCCAGCCGTCGACTATGGCCCTCAGCCGGCGATCGATTCGCTCGCAAAGGTCGAAGAAGCGGAGCCGAACGATCAGCCCGCGCAGGCGGCGGCGATTCCGACCCCGGGAACCGCCACCGGCCACATTTTCGTCGGCGATCGCAACACAAACATCGACGAAGACCTGTATCGCTTCGACGCAGTGGCCGGCGAGCAGTGGATTATCGAAACCGAGGCGGCGCGCAAGGGTTCGCCGGTCGATACAAAGATCGAAGTGCTCGACGCCGACGGCAATCCAGTTCCCCGGCTGCTCCTGCGGGCCGTGCGCGATACCGAGATCGAGTTCCGCGGCATGAGTTCCGACCAGCGGGGCGTTCGGCTCAAGAACTGGGAGGAGATGCTGCTCAACGAATACGTCTATCTCAACGGCGAAGTCGTCAAACACTTCCAGCAGCGTCGCGGCCCCGATGCCGACGCGCAGATGTACCCGGAGAACGGCAACCGGATCACCTACTTCGATACCTCGCCTCGTGCCCACGCCCTCGGTGAGCCGGGTTATATGGTCGTGCCCTACGCCGTCGGAACCGAGCTGCCCAACAACGGCCTGCCGGTCTTCACGCTCAACTTCGAGAACGATGACCAGTCGCAGCGGCAACTCGGCAAGGACTCGCGCGTGACGTTCGTCGCCCCGCGCACCGGCAGCTATCTGGTCCGCGTCTCCGACGTTCGCGGTTTCAGCGGCGACAACTATTCCTACCGCCTGATCATCCGCCGGCCGCAGCCCGACTTCAAAGTCACCCTCGGCAGCACCAATCCCACGGTCAGCGCCGGCAGCGGCAAGCTCTTCACCGTGAAGGCGGAGCGGTTCGACAACTTTCACGGGCCGATCCGCGTCGACATCACCGGATTGCCGCCGGGCTTCCAGGTCACGTCGCCGATCGTCATCCCCGAAGGCATGAACGAAGCGCAAGGCGTGATCAATGCCCTGCCGGACGCTCCCGCGCCGACCGAAGCGAACATGGCCACGACCAAGGTGACAGCCACGGCGACGGTCGCCGGCAAGGAAGTAACGCACGACGCGTCATCGCTCGGGACGTTCAAGTTGGCTGCCAAGCCGAAGGTCGTGGTCCATTTGACCCCCACGACGTCCACCGCGGAGACTCCGGCAGGCAGCGACCCTCCGGCAGTGAGCATTCGCCCGGGCGAGATGATCAGTTGCCACCTGCGGGTCGACCGAAACGACTTCAAGGACCGGATCCAGCTCGACGTGCATGGCCTGCCGCATGGCGTTATTGTTGACGACATCGGTCTGAACGGTATCCTCATTCCCGAGGGACAGACCGAGCGAACCATTTTCCTGCGGGCCGAAAGCTGGGTCCCCGAGCAATCGCGAACCTTCTTCGCGGTCGCTCAGGTCGACGGCAATCAGGCCTCGCTGCCGATGGTCATTCACGTAAAGAGCAAGTAGCCGGGTGCTTTGTCGCTCCCGGAGGACGACCGATTGATCCCACCACTTCGAGAGCTCTCCATGCATCGCCGAATCCTACTGGCCACGCTCCTGCTCCTGACGCCCACGCTGGTCGTGGCCCAGGAACAATCCACCACCAAGTCCGCCAAGGCTCCCGCCAAAGCGGCTGCCAAGAAGGCCAAGGCTCCGCCGCAGCGTCCCACGCCCACCGTGGCCAACTACGTCTATGCCAAGGACTCGGAGCGGCAGAAATTCGACTTCTGGCAGGCCAAGTCCGACAAGCCGACTCCCGTCGTCCTCCTCATCCACGGCGGCGGCTGGGTCAACGGCGATAAGTCGAGCTATGGAACGAGCGTCATTCAGCCGTACCTCGACGCCGGCATCTCGGTTGCCGCGATCAACTATCGGTTTATTCCGCAGGCGATGGAGCAGGGGGTGGAACCGCCGGTGAAAGGCCCGCTGCACGATGCGGCCCGCGCCCTGCAAACAATCCGCTCAAAGGCCAAGGAGTGGAACATCGATCCCAAGCGGATCGGCGCCACGGGCGGCTCGGCGGGGGCGTGCACATCGCTCTACCTGGCCCTGGCCGACGACCTGGCCGATCCGAAGAGCGAAGACCCCATCGCCCGCGAGTCGTCCCGCCTGACCGCGGCCGCCGTGAGCGGCGCCCAGACTTCGCTCGACCCGAAGGAATTGCGGGAGTGGATGCCCAACGCCATCTATGGCGGCCACGCGTTTGGCTTTGCCGCGAAAGGGCGGACTCGCCCTGAGGAATTTGAATTGTTGATCGCCAATCGCGAGAAAGTGCTTCCCTGGATCAAGCAGTACTCACCGATCGAACTGATCAGCAGCGACGATCCGCCGATCTTTCTCGACTATCCGAACCAGAAGACGCCGCCGGTCGTCGGCCAGGCAGGTCCCGACCCGACCCACTCGGCCCTCTACGGCATCAAGTTCGCCGAAGCGGCGAAGGATTCCGGCATCGAGGTCGTCGTGTCTTACCCGGGGCACAAAGACCAAAAGTACGGCTCGATCGCCAAATTCCTGATCGAGAAGCTGCATGCAAAGTAGCGACGAGTGAATGAAAGGTGAGTGGCTGTGGT
>JAEZAS010000497.1 GCA_023430365.1 Planctomycetota bacterium | reverse complement strand
ATGAAGTACGTGTCGTGAATGAAGATGTCGACCGGCGTGGCGGCCATGAAGATGCCCGACAGACCGCCGATGATGAACATCGCCACGAACGAGAGGGCGAACAGCATCGGGGTGGTGAACTGAATGTGTCCGCCCCAGATGGTGCCCAGCCAGTTGAAGGTCTTAATGGCCGAGGGAAGCGCGATCATCATCGTCGAGACCATGAAGGGCATGCCCAGCGCGGGGTTCATGCCCGAGACGAACATGTGGTGACCCCAGACGATGAAGCCGAGTCCGGCGATGCCGGCGATCGAGTAGACCATCGGCTTGTAGCCGAACAGCGGCTTGCGGGCGAAGCAGGCGATGATGTCGGAGACCATGCCCATCGCCGGCAGGATCATGATGTACACGGCCGGATGCGAGTAGAACCAGAACAAGTGCTGCCAGAGCAGCGGCTGACCACCGCCGGTGGCCATGTCGGAGTTGTTCACGACCAGCCCTTCCGGCAGGAAGAAGCCAGTGCCGAGCAAACGATCGCAGAGCTGCATGAACCCCGCCGCTGTGAGCACCGGCAGCGCGAAGGCCTGCAGCACGGCCGTGATGAACATGCCCCAGATGGTCATCGGCAGTCGGAACATCGTCATGCCCGGTGCGCGCATCTGGATGATCGTCGTCATGTAGTTGACCGAGCCCATCATCGACGAAATGCCGACGAAGGTGACGCCCAGCAACCACAAGGTTTGCGGCCAATGGCTGCCCGGCGACGCTTCCCAAACTGCGGAGAGGGGAGGGTAGCTCGTCCAGCCAGCTCCGGCGCCGTAGGGGGGCCAGAGGAAGCTCATGCCGATCAGGATGAACGCTGGCCACATGAACCAGTAGCTGAGCATGTTCAGCGTCGGAAACGCCATGTCGTCCGCTCCGATCATGAGCGGAATCAGGTAGTTGCCGAAGGCGCCAGCGAGAATCGGGATGATCACGAAAAAGATCATCACGGTCGCGTGCATCGTGAACAGCGTCGTGTAGAATTCGGGCGAAATCTGCCCGCCTTCGGCCGAGAAAAGCATGCGGCCGATGACCGGCATGTCCTGCCAGGGCCAGGCCAGTTGCCAGCGGATGCCCAGGGCGAGCAAGCCGCCAACCAGGAACCACAGGAGCGTGCTGAAAAGGAACTGCAGACCGATGATCTTGTGATCCAGCGAGAACACGTAAGTGCGGACGAACTCGCCGGCCGACATGCTGCGGCGGCCTTGAGCCGCATCGCCGTGTGCTGGGTAGGCTGTGCTGCTCACTACTCGTCTCCCGTGCTGGCCGTGTACTCGGCCTTGTTTTGTGCCGCGTGGGCATCCTTCAGCCAGCGATCGAAGTTCTCGCGGCTTTCGACCGTCAGCCGGCCACGCATCTTGTAATGTCCCCAGCCGCAGAGCTCGGCACAGACGATGTCGTACCGGCCCGTTTTGTTGGCGCGGAACCAGACGTACTGCTGCATGCCAGGCACCACGTCTTGCTTGGTGCGCATGTTGGGCAGGAAGAAGCTGTGCAGCACATCCTCGCTCTGGATCTTGAGCACGATTTCTTCGTTGATCGGCACATGGAGGTCGTTGACGACCTCGACGTCGTCCTCCGTGCCGATCTGGTTGTCAAAACCGGCATAGCGAATGCGCCATTCAAACTGCCGACCCGTCACCACGGCCAGCGGCGGCTTCGGCTGACCACTTTCGAGCACCGGTCGACGCGTTTTGGCGTCGGCCCAGGCGTTCATTTGGTAAATCGCGATGAAGAGCAGGGTAGCCGCAGGAATGATCGACCAGATCACTTCCAGCGTGTGGCTGCCGTGCGAGTATTCGACCGGCTGCGTGTTGTTGGCGGCGTCAAACTTCCACATGAACCAGAAGAGCGCCACGCCCGTGCCGATGAAGATCACTCCCGTCAGCAGCAGGATGAACATGAACAGGTTGTCGATCACCTGCCCGTGGTCGTTGATGTTGACCGGCAACCAGTGCCCTTCAAGCGGCCACAGGTCGGCCATCGCCCAGGCGAAGGTGCCGACGCCGAGAATCGGCACCAACAGAAAGAGCAAGCTCCAGAAACGTCCCACGTCGGATTCTCCACGGGCCATGCCGGCCCACTTTCAACTGCGTGTCTGCTCGTGTGTGTGACACCTTCGCTCGGAGGCAAAGGCTGGGCTGCTTTCCTTAAAGGCGCTCGCGCAGGTTATGCGGAACTGCGTCGTAGGGGTTGCTGATCGCTTCCTGCGGCAGCGACTGAACGTAGTTGACGATGTCCCAAATATCGTTTTCGCTGAGCCCCTTCGAATTCGGATCATCTTCCTGCTTCAGCGTGGCGGCCGGCATCGGAGTTCCCTCGATGCCCAGGCGCACGCGCCAGAAGATGTCGATCGGACGTTGACCGCCGCGATAGACGCCCAGCCGCAGGTTGCGCGGCTTGATCGTGCGCGGCGGCAACAGACCCAGCGCGACGTACGGTTCGGCGCTGGCCGGATCGTTCGGCTGCATGAATTCCTTGGCCCATTCGTCGTAGTCGTTCGTCTGTCCGTCGCCGAGGGCCGAGTCGCCGTGGCACTTCACGCAGTTGGCAATGGTGCCATAGAAGAGGTCCCGGCCGCGGTTGATCGACGCGGTCAGCTCTTCCTCGTTCATCGAGGGGCGAGGCGGGATGTCGACCACTTCTTCGCTAGCCAGCACCCAGCGTTCGACCACCTGGCCGACCGTCTCGGTCACATAGGCGAGTTGCTCCTGCATCACCGCAGGGTCTTTGGCGTTCACATCGACGAGCGGCTGACCTTCGTCAGTGTCGGCCAGCATGGTGAGCAATGCGCGCTCGGTTTCGCCGCGAATGCTGAGATACTTGACGTAGTGCACGAGGGCGTCGAGTTCGTCGCTCGGCAGCAGCTTGAACGAAGGCATCGCCGTGCCGGGAATGCCGTCGAAGACGATCTTGGTCAGGTCCTCGTGCGTCGGCTTCGCGCCGACCGGGGTCGATTTGAACTTGTACTTGCCCGGCCGATAGTCGCGAGGATAGGGGTTCAAAAAGATCGCCGTCGGACCTGCGCCATCGCCGGTGATGCCGTGGCAGTGGGCGCAGTGTTCGCGATACAGACCATGGGGTCGGCCGTTCTCGTCGCTGAACACTGGGCCGGCCGCCATGCGGAGTTTCGTCAGGTCGACTACCTGGCTCAGGTCGATTCCTTCCAGCTTCGGCAGCGCCGGCTGATCGGGGGTGCCGAACAGCGAGGCCATGATCGTGTCGAGGTTCTCGCGCTGCTCGGAGGTGAACCGGAAATCGTCGCCGATCGATTCTTCCACCTTGCGGGCGTACGTGGCGTATTCACGGAATTCGGCTGGCGGCGAGCCACAGCCGACCAGGAGCACCGCCGCAAGCGCTGCAGCGGGAACCACCTTCATCCATCGCGAAGTCATAGATTCGTTACCTTGCTTGAGTCGCCACGCCGGCCGACGACTATCGAGAGAACGCCGCTGCATCGACCGCCACGTTCATTTCCAAGTCCTGGTCGGGCTGCAGGGTCAGTTCAAGCTTGCCCTTGCTCCACTCGGTCGGTTGCCCGTCGACCGCTACGTTCTGAATGAAACCTGCCTTCTCTTGCCACACGCGAAACTCCAGCTTCACGCCGGCTGGAACATTGGCGATTTCGAACGTTCCATCGGGGCGGGTGACGGCAAAGTACGGGCTGTTGCGGACGATCATCTTGGCCGACATCCAGGGATGGATGCTGCAAGTGACGTCGAAGGGAGACGGTGCTTCCCCTCTGGGTTCGTAGGTGATCTGCCCGCCGGCGCTCACGGTCTGATTGAACGGCGCCGCGCCACCGCCACCGGCGATGTTCGTGTTGTGGCCGATCGGATCGCTGTTGAGAATTTTCAGCGTCTGCGAAGAACGCATCGCCACGCCATGCGTGAGAAAAATGCATTCCTTCTGGTCGAAGACCACCGGAGCGTTGGCCGTTTCGGCGTACGACTCGTGGACCCACTTGGCGTCGTCGAGCGGAATCTTTTGATTCAGGTAGATGAACACATCCTTGATGCCGCTCGTGGCAGGATCGACGACGAGCGCTTCGCTCAGCACGCGCTTGCCGCCGGGAGCGCAGATGTTCTGTTCTTTGTTCACATCGAGCGGAGATCGCTCGGGAGCCTGACCGTTGAGAACGAAGCGGCCACGGAGGGTCGCAAAACCGGTCGGTTCGGCCGCGGCAGCGCCAGGTGTTGCCGCGACTTCTTCTTCGTTGCCCAACGCCTTCCTCAGGATGGCCACATCGGCCTGGCTGACCTGCACTGCAGGGGCCAGCGAACGTTCGCAACCGACCAAGACCAGCGCCGCGGCCAGCAACACGGCAGCAAACGCCGCATCTCGGCTGGGATGGATGGATCGACCCGTGGTCAAAGCCGAACTCCTGTGGTGGAACTGTGGATGTCTGGGGTGAATGAATCACGGTCGACGCGTGGGAGGACGCGTCGACCGCGGGAACGTACGATCCGCTTTGCGGATACTACTTCGACAGCGAAGCGGCCGGCACTTCGATCGTGCCCAGGTCCGCGTCCTTGCCGGCAGCGATTTTCACGGTGACCTTGCCGCGCTTCCAGCCGAGGTCCTTGCCCTTCTGCTGACCCTTCACGTAACCGGTCTCGTGCCAGACGGTGAAGGCCCATTCGCCGGCGGGAATGCCTTCGATCTTGAGGTTGCCCTCTTCGTCGGTCACGCCGGTGTAGGGATTGTCACGCACGACCAGGTAGGCCCGCATCCAAGGGTGGATGTTGCAGCTCACGCCGGCCGGAACGCGCTCGGCCTTCTCAAAACCCTCGACGACCTGGCCGTTGGCCGGGATGAGGGGATTGATGGGACGATTGTTGAACAGGTCGATCTTCGAGTTGTGGCCCACCGGGTCGCTGTTCTTGATGATCAGCTTCTGATCGGTGGAAACGACGACGACATGCGGCTCGAAGCGGCAGTCCTTGTTGTCGAGCGTGACTTCCTTCGCCATGCCCTTCTTCAACTCCGGATTGTCCGGAACCTTCTGGCCGATGGCCGGGGTGAGATAGACCACGACGTTGGCCAGGCCGCCGTCCTTGCCGACGACCACGGTCTCGTCAACCAGCTTGTGCTTGCCGCAGACCTGCGGATCCTTGTTGACGTCGAGCTTGGCGGGAGTCGGCGCCTTGCCAGTCACCACGAACTTCGCGGTGAGGTTGCCGAATCCTTGCGCCGAGACAGCCGACGTGGTCAGCAGGCTGGCGGCAAGCGCGAAAGCAAAAACATAACGCATGATTTGAGAATTCTCCTGTGCCGGTCGATCGCCCGTCTTAAGCGTCGCCGATACCAATAGGTTCGCCTTCATTCCTCAGGCGAGCATGAGGTGGGACGACAGTCAACGCGAGAGGCGCGCACGTTGACGCTCGAGGTGGGCAGGCTGCGCGCTGGCTCCATTGTATCGCAGACAGCATGCGTTCACCATTCCCAGGTCCGATTCTTCTATTTCCGCGCGGCAGGCAAATTCGGCGTGCGGCAAGCCACTCGCCGCACGCAAAACGGGCCCGCTGCGAGGGCTAATTGCCGGATGATTCTCCCGCGGGATTGTCCGCATTCTCGCCCGTTTCGGTGGGTGGGGCGGCGCCGTCGGGTTGGCCAGTTGCGGCCGGTTTCACCAGATCGGCGATGCGGGTTTGCTGGCGGGTGTAGTTGTCGTAGTTCATCAGCAGGTCCACGAGGGCGTCGACCTGCTCGATGCTGGTGCCGTGAAACAGATCCTGGCTGACGCCGCCGAGATGGGGTTCGCCCGGCTTGTACGGGATATTCACCGGCATCGGCGTGTAGGGGAGTATCATCTTCGGATTTGCGATCCAGTCGCGGAGATACTTCGGCCGCAACCGGCGGTAGACGTCGGCCAGGTTGGGCGCTTTGGCCCGCGGGCTGCCTTGCGGCTCGAAATCGCCCACGGCGTGGCACTTCACGCAGTAGTTGTTGTCGACGACGATCTTCATCGCGTCGTCGAAACGCGAGGTCTGACCGCCGTTGCCGTTACCGTTCGCTGAAGTGGTTCCGTTTGCGGCGCCGCTACCCGATTCGCCACTTTCGGCGGCGCTGCCGTTCTCGGCGGAGGCGCCGTTTTGTGCGCGGCGGCGCTGATACTCCGACTCGCGGCGAGCCAGTTGGCTGCTGTCGCGGGCTGTGCTCGCTTCGTACGGATACTCCGCGTTGTCCTTGGCGGCGAAGTAGTTCACCAGGTCGGCCGCTTCCTGCTTCGACATGTTGAACTTCGGCATTCGCAGGAACGTGGCTGGGCGAATCGCGTAGGGTTCGAGCAGGAAGTCGTTCAGCCAGCCAGGCTGGACCTTGCTTCCTTCGCCCATAAGTGGTGGCGGGAGCCAGCTATAGGCTTCGGCGCCAGCCGCGTTCGGATTGACCTCAGCTTCCATCCGCGTGACGACCGGCAGCAGGTACTTCGTCAGTACGCCGCCTTCGGACGGATGGTGCTTTTCGATCTGTCGCTTCATTGCGAGCACCGGGCCCTGGCCGGTGACATAGGGGCTTCCCGCGATGACGGTCGGCTGCATCAGGTCGATGGCGTAGCCGACTTCGGCTGGGCTGTAGGGCTCGTCCCCTTCGATCGGCACGCCTTCGATGTCGAGGACGCGCGGCAATCCATCGCGACCGAGGCTTGGCAGGCCCTCGATCGTGGCGTGGAACAGGTTCCGCCGATCGGTTTGGGCCGACGCGGCGAGCGATTTCGGACTGAAATTCGGGCGCAGGAACGGATAGAGATCGCTGACCGACTGCGGACCGAACTCGTCCTGGCCAAACGCCAGTTGCAGCTTGTCGCCGCTGAGGATGTGGCAGCCGGCGCAGTTGAATTTGTCGATCGCCTCGCGGCCAGCGAGAATCGCCTGCATGCGCTCGTCGGGCTGATAGACGTACTTGGGCGTCGGCGGGTCAGCGACCAGACCGAGAACGAACGTGGCGACCGCTTCACGCTCTTCCGCATTGAACGGAAACTGCGGCATGCGGAGACGCTCGTTGTACCGCTTGTTGACCGTCTTCT
>JAEZAS010000481.1 GCA_023430365.1 Planctomycetota bacterium | reverse complement strand
GCGTCCGTTCTTGCGTTCCCACGCAGAGCGTGGGAACGAGGGCGACGAGGATGCTGTTTGGGCTCAGCTTCTGCTTGTGTTTCGCAGCGCCCGCCCCAGCCAACGAGTGGCGACAGTTTCGCGGCTCGGACCATAGCAGCGTGGCCGCCGAAGCGGACCTGCCGCTCGAGTTTGGCGAAGAGAAGAACATCGCCTGGAAGGCGCCCCTTGTTGGGCACGGCGTCTCGGGGCCGATTGTCGCGGGCGGCAAGGTCGTTGTGACGGCCAGTTCCGGACCGGTCACGCAAAATCGGCTGCACGTGCTCTGCTTCGACTTCGAATCGGGAAAGCAACTCTGGCAGCGACAGTTCTGGGCCACGGGGCGCCCGTTTCACCATCCGCGCAGCGCCAACGCCGCCCCCACACCGGCGAGCGACGGCGAGCGCGTGTTTGCGTTTTACTCCTCGAGCGATCTCGTCTGTCTCGACCTCGACGGCAACTTGCTCTGGTATCGCGGCCTAGGGAGCGACTTTCCCAAGGCGGGGAACGACGCCGGCATGTCGAGCTCTCCCGTCGTGATCGGCGACACTGTGATCGTCCAGATCGAGAGCCAGGGGGACGCGTTTGTCGAAGGGATCGATACCCGCACGGGCGAGACTCGCTGGCATCTCGATCGGCCGCGAGAGGCCAATTGGGCTTCGCCGACTCGGCTGCCCGGCCAGGACGGAAACGACCTCGTGCTGCTGCAGTCGAATAAGGCGCTCTCGGCTCACGATCCAAAGACTGGAGACGAAGCCTGGTCGTTCGAGCTCGCCTGCGGCGGCATTCCGTCGACCACTCCGAGCGGTGATCGTATTTTTGCCCCAGCCGCCGGAGTGACTGCGCTCGATCTGAAGCCGGGCGACACCGCTCCCTCGCGGGCCTGGGATTCGAATCGGCTGGCGGTCGGCAACTCGAGCCCCGTCATTTTCGACGGCCGGGTCTACCTGCTCGCCTCGCGTTCCGGAGTGCTCACCTGCGGCGACGCTGAGGACGGCAAGCTCCTCTGGCAGTTGCGCCTGTCGGGCACGTTCTGGGCGACGCCGATTGTCGCTGGCGGCCATCTCTACTGCGTGAATCAGGACGGCAAGGTGTTCGTCGTCAAGCTGGGCGGGAAGAAAGGGGAACTGGTTGCCACGAACGATTTGGGGGACACGTTCCTGGCCTCGCCTGCCGTCGCGGGAGACGCCCTGCTGCTCCGCAGCGACAAGTATCTCTGGAAAGTGGCCGAGAAGCCGCAGCCGGCCCCTCGTTAAAACGGCTCCCCGCCGGTTCAATAGAGCCTGGCGGCAGCCGTAGCTGAATTCGCCAGAATTCAGACAAACGAAGGCTCCACTCGCGGGACGGCTGAATTCTCCGCGAATTCAGCTACGCGAGCAGCGACACACCACCTCACACGAATTGACCAATCCCCAGGCGTTAGCGTGCTAGAAGCGATTGAAATTAAGCCCCGCGGGCCGATCCGCGGCAGCATCCGTCCCCCGGGCTCCAAGAGCATCACCAACCGGGCGCTCGTCTGCGCCGCGCTCGCGCGGGGCCGATCGACGTTGACCGGAGCCCTCGACAGCGAAGACACGCAGGTGATGATCGATTGCCTTGGTCGGCTGGGGATCGACGTGCAGGTGCGCGACGAGGCGACGACGCTGATCGTCGACGGCTGTGGCGGACAGATTCCAGCCGGCGATGCGATGCTGCTCGTGCGCAACAGCGGCACGACGATTCGCTTCCTCACGGCGATGGTGACGCTGGGCCACGGCGTGTTCAAACTCGACGGCATCGAGCGGATGCGGCAGCGGCCGATCGGCGACTTGCTCGACGCGCTCAACCAGCTCGGCGCCGACGCCAAATCGGAAGCGGGCAATGGCTGTCCACCGGTGCTGGTGACCGCTAACGGACTGCGCGGTGGCAGCGCCAAGGTGCGCGGCGACATTTCGAGCCAATATCTCAGCGGTCTGCTGATGGCGGCGCCCTATGCCGAGCAGGATGTGACGCTGCAAGTCGAAGGCGAACTCGTCTCGAAGCCGTACGTCGAAATGACGCTCCGCGGCATGGAGAGCTTTGGCATCCAAGTGCCGGGCGGCGATCTGTCGACGTTCACGATCCGCGGCCGGCAAACCTATCGGGCCACCGACTACGCCATTGAGCCCGACGCTTCGGCGGCGAGCTACTTCTGGGGCGCGGCAGCCGTGACTGGCGGGGACGTCACGGTCGAAGGGCTGACGAAGGGAGCGCTGCAGGGAGACGTCGGGTTTGTCGATTGCCTGGCGCAGATGGGCTGCGAGGTGAGCGAGGGGGGCGGCGGCATTCGCGTCGTCGGCTAGCCGCTCCGAGGTATTGAGGTCGACATGAACGCGATCAGCGACACGGTGCAGACGCTTGCCGTGGTCGCATTGTTCGCCGAAGGGCCGACTACGATCCGCGGCGTCGCCCATATCAGGCACAAGGAAACCGACCGCATCGGCGACCTGGCTCGCGAGTTGCGCAAGCTCGGCGCGGGCGTTGACGAGTTCGAAGACGGCCTGCGGATTCACCCGCCCGCCGCTGGCGGCTTGCACGGGGCCCAGATCGACACCTACAACGACCACCGCATGGCCATGAGCCTCGCCCTGGCTGGCCTACGCATCCCGAGCGTCGTCATCCGCGACCCCGGCTGCACGGCGAAGACCTATCCGCGGTTCTTCGAGGACCTGGCGGCGGTGGGCACGTAGGGCAAGCCTTCGGCTTGCCCGGGTAATAGCCCGCCCATCAACGTCGCTTGTACCCATTAGTGTGCCATCTCCTCAGCTGGCTAATATCGGTAGCCCGCCACAAACGAGACCTTCGCTCTGCCCCCAAAACTGGTTCCGCTTGAACACCGGCGAAGGATAGGCATCTCTTTCACGGGCAGGCTGGAAGCCTGCCCTACGGGCGGTTGTCTTGCCGTTAAAGCTTGACGGCGACTGCACGATTGTGCATAATTTTTGAACACTTTGTTCAGTCATCTCGCAGAATCGAACCCCTCGGAGGGGGACTAGTAAGATTGGTTGTTGAGACTGGCCCTTGTGTGCTGCCTCGAGTGCGGGAAGGGCTTGGTTGCTCGAGAGTTGCGTGGCGGGCTGGGACGCGACCAAAGGGTTGTGCGACCTCTAGTATTGAGACTGGAAGTGTTGTGAAGCCTGCCTCGCGAGCGGCGAGCGGTTGGGGCGGGGCAATGCGGGGCACAAGGGCGGGTTGTTCTCCATCCTGCGGGCTTTCGCCCCTGGGCAGGTCCGGCGGGGCGGGCCTATATTTGAAGCTTAGGAATCTGGCAATCAAGCGCCGCGATGGCGGCATGGACGGCTCAGGCACGGTATGAATCGGCAATACATCTTTCAGATCCAGCAACTGCTCAAGAAGCACGGCCAGCGGGAAGTGCTCAAGGACATCTGGCTCGCGTTCTATCCCGGGGCCAAGATCGGCGTGCTCGGGCGCAACGGCTCCGGCAAAAGCACCCTGCTGCGCATCATGGCGGGGCAGGATACCGATTTCGATGGCGAAGCCCGGCTGACGGATGGTTTCACGCGCGGCTACTTGTCGCAGGAACCGCAGCTCAATCCGGAGCTCGACGTGTGGGGCAACCTGCAGGAGGCAATTGCGCCCCGGCGCAAGGTGCTCGACCGCTACAACGAGATCTCCATGCTCCTCGCCGAGCCGATGGACGACGACAAGATGCAGAAGCTCTGCGACGAGATGGCTCGTCTGCAGGACCAGATCGAAGCGTCGAACGCCTGGGAGATCGATCGTGAGCTGGAAATCGCGATGGACGCGATGAACCTGCCGGACAAGGACGCCGACGTCACGAAGCTGTCGGGCGGTGAACGTCGCCGCGTCGCTCTCTGCCAGTTGCTGCTCCGCAAGCCGGACCTGCTACTGCTGGACGAACCGACGAACCACCTCGACGCCGAAGCGGTCGCCTGGCTCGAACGAACGCTGGCCGACTACACGGGCACGGTCGTCGCCGTCACGCACGATCGTTACTTCCTCGACAACGTGGCGCAGTGGATCCTGGAACTCGACCGCGGCCAGGGCATTCCGTGGGAGGGAAACTACTCGTCGTGGATGGAGCAGAAGCAGGCTCGTCTCGAACGGGAAGAGAAGGCCAGCGCGGCGAAGCAAAAGGCATTGGCGCGCGAATTGGAATGGGTGCGGATGTCTCCCCGTGCCCGGCAGGCCAAGAACAAGGCCCGCATCAAGGCCTACGAGCAGATGTCGGCGGAGCGCTTTGAGGAGCGTCCCGAGGAGTTCGAAATCCAGATTCCGCCGGGCAAGCACCTGGGGGATCTGGTCGTCGAAGCCAAGAACATCAGCAAGGCCTACGGCGACAACCTGCTCATCGAAAATCTGTCGTTCCGGCTCCCCGCCGGCGGCATCGTCGGTGTGATCGGCCCCAACGGCGCCGGCAAGACGACCTTGTTCCGGATGATGATGGGCATGGAGAAGCCCGATTCGGGCGACCTGCGCGTCGGCAGCACGGTCGAACTGGGCTACGTCGATCAAAATCGCGACGCCCTCAAGCCCGAAGCGAGCGTCTACGACGAAATCTCGGGCGGACACGACCACCTGGAGATGGGCGGGCGGAAAATCAACTCGCGGGCCTATGTCTCGCGGTTCAACTTCCGTGGGCCGGACCAGGAGAAGAAGGTCGGTGTGCTCTCGGGTGGTGAACGCAACCGCGTGCACCTCGCCAAGCTGCTCCGCCGCGGCAGCAACGTGCTGCTGCTCGACGAACCGACGAACGACCTCGACG
>JAEZAS010000474.1 GCA_023430365.1 Planctomycetota bacterium | reverse complement strand
AAGAAGAGGAAATATACCCCTATCGCCGTGTCTGGCGCAGTCTGGCGCTCGAGTCGATGCTCGTGCTGCTGTGCGCGCTCGGCGCCTGGGTGCTGACATCGGTAATCGGCGTCAGAGTTCCGCCGATCGCGATCAAGCCTGTTCAGGTTGCGCTGGCGTTGGTCCCGCTTGGACTTTGGCTGCTGCTGTCGCTCGCGCAGGAGCGCGACGTTCCAGAACCGCGCAGCTATCTGGTGTCAGTCGTCGCGATCACGGCACTGGCCACGAACGCGGTCGCGCTGCCGCTGATCGAACACGTACTTCAGGTAGAGCGCTGGCTCCCCCACGGCGACGCGATCAGCCGCATTGTAGGCTACACCTTTACGGTTGGTATCGTCCAGGTCATGACCTGCTATCTGGTTGTGCGCTACGTTGCATGGCGTGATGGCATGCGAATTCGCATTGATGGTGTCGCATTTATGCTTGCGGCTGCCGTCGGTTATATCAGCGTCCTCAATCTGCATTATGTCTTCAATCATGAGGCGACCGTCGCAATCGTCGCTATGCGCGTTTTCAATAACACGGCCCTGCTCTACTCCATGGCTGTAGTCGTCGGTTTTGGGCTGGGCGAAGTCCGTTTTGGTCGTCCGACGCCGCTACTCCTCACGTTGACCTTGGCACTCGGCGCGACGCTGACCGGCATCGCGATTCCGCTGCGGTCGGGGCTTGCGAATGCCGCGCTTTCGTTGGCCCCCGCGTTCGCCAGCCCGATTCGCGGCCTCGCACTTTCGGCAGTGCTGTTAGTTGTGGTCGCCGTGTCGATTGCGTTTCTTGTCGCCAACGCCGAGCGGCAGGCACGCGAAGCCGAAGCATTACGTGACTAAGAGGTCATGAATGGCAGTCATTGAGATTCGCGAGCGCGGTCCGGAAGTCACCCAGCGCCAGCGCTACAGCCACTACTTTGCAATGGCCTTCGGTATTCTGGGGCTCATCATCGGCATCAACCTGCGCGACAGCCGCTTACTCGCAACAACCCAGTTCGCAGACGCGCGCGCGGGCGTTCGTGCCTTCTACCCCGAAAACTGGCTGATCGACACGACTAGCAACGAGTACATCTTTCGCGTCCGCGATATGACTCAGACCGGATTCAAGACAACGATTCAAGTGTCAAGCTACCCGCTCAGCGCACAAAGCACGATCCGCAGTGTCGTCGAGTCTTTAGCACTCAACCGCATGCAAACGCTGGCCGAATACTCCATGGGCTCTCCAACGGAGTATTTCCTCGAGGACCAGCCCGACGCGTTCTCAGTCGAATACGCTTACGCGGTCGCTGAATCGGATCCATTCCTCGAATCTGTCCCGTCAGTCGTACGCGGCATTGACATTTTGACGATCAAGCGAGGACAGGCAGTCGTCATCACCTTTCGTTCTGATGCGAGCACCTACGAGCAAAACCTCCGCGTGTTCGAACAGTTTCTGGATGATCTCGAATTCTAATGTCTGTTATCCATACGATCCTTGCGTATCTCAAGCAACCTTTGCACCGCACGGGGCTCTCTGTGCTTGGCTTGCTCTTTCTTGCCGCGGTCACCGTGACATGGACGAGCACTCGCGCGCAGCAGGTCAACGTCGGCTTTGACCTTGAGCGCATCCAGCGTGCAACCGTCTTTCTCATTCAGGCTCGCGATACCGGCAGCACACTCGAAATCACCTGTATCGGCACTGGTACGATTGTCAACCGCAATGGCCTGATTTTGACCAATGCTCACAACACGGTGCAGTCATCCGCCTGTCCCGGCGAAACGATTGTCGTGGCGCTCAGCGTGCAACTGGATAATCCACCAATTGCCAAGTATCGGGCCGAAGTGGCTCAGGTTGACCCAGGCGCGGACCTCGCACTGCTGCGCATCACCCGGCAGGTTGATGGCCGTCTGATCGACCCGACGACGCTCGGCCTGCCAGCCGTTGAATTGGCCGACTCAACCAACCTACAGCTTGACCAAACGATTACAGTTGTCGGCTACCCTGGCATTGGCGACGACCCAATTGCCAACGTACGCGGCACGATCAGCGGCTTCGTCGCAGAGCCCAGCGCGGGGCCGCGCGCATGGATCAAGACGAGCGCCGCAATCCCCGGCACAATGTCCGGCGGCGGCGCGTACAACGCTAACGGCCAACTAATCGGCATTCCGACCACCGCCCCGGTGACAACACAGGCTGCCAATTTGTCCTGTGTCTGGGACACCAACCGTGACGGTATCGTGAATACGTCTGATACCTGCATCCCGATAGGCGACTCGATCAATTCGCTGCGCCCATCGAATTTTGCTCAACCGCTGCTGCGAGCAGCCTCACTTGGTATCACCGTGCAATCACGCATGGACTTTGGTTCGCCTCCCCCACCGACAGAAGCGCCAGAGTTTCGACGTCTGTTCTTCTCGCCCGCTGTCAATGATGCCGGTATGCCGACGACCGTGCTGCGCAGTTTGCCTGCGGGTAGCAACAGTCTGTATCTGTTTTTTGACTACAAGCATATGTCACCTGAAACGGTCTATTCGCTCCGGGTGACAACCGATGGCATTCCCAATCCAACCTTCAGTCTGGCGCCCGTGCGCTGGAGCGGCAGTGAGCGTGGACTGTGGTATCTCGGTAGTTCGACACAGCCGTGGCCAAACGGCGTTTATGAGTTCACTTTGTTCGCCAACGGCATAGCCGCTGAAACCAGTCGCCTCATCGTCGGTGGCGGTCCAACAAACGAGCCAACCTTCAGCGATATCAACTTCGGCCTGCTTGACCTGCAAGGCAATGTACTAGGCAATGGTTTTGTGCTGCCCACGGGGAATGTCGCCAGCGCCGAATTTCTCTACCGCGACATCGTAGACGGTACGCCATGGAGCGCTGTCTGGTATTACGAGGGCGAAGAGTTCTATCGTACCGACGACGCCGTTTGGACAGATGGCCCTTCCGGACGTAAAGCAACGTCGATCTCCGCGCCGAATGGCTTGCTTCCCGGCAACTATCGACTTGAGCTATACCTGAACAATCGCCTAGCGGCCACCTCCGACTTCATTATTGCCGGGGCGCAGGAAGGCGTCTTCCCACGCATTTTCGCCAACGCGCATTTCACCACCGCTGCCAGCCTGGCCGAAGCGCGCACGTCCCCGCCCATCTCGAATTTCGCTGCGGGAACACCGGCTATTTATAGCCTGTTCAACTGGCAGCAGTTGGCCGCGGGCACACCATGGACGATGCGCTGGTCGGTCGACGGCGCGCCCTTCTTTACCGCGACGGGCCCGTGGTTTGGCCCGGAGAGCGGCAGCAACTACACCATCGAAGTCAGTGCGCCTGGCGGCGTCCCGGATGGCACCTACAAGATGGAATTATTCGTCGGACGTCTGCCACTGGCGTCGATTGAAAGCCGCGTCGGTATCGGCCAACTTCCAATCGACACATTCTCCACCACCAGCGGCGCACAGTTGCGCGGCACCATCCGTGACGCCGAGACTGGCGCGGGGATTCCGGGTGCCAGCTTCATTCTGATCAGCGATCAATACTCCGTTTCGGACTTCACATGGCATGAGGAACAGATCTACGCGACCTCGGTCAGTGACGTCAACGGACAGTTTGAGATCGACCGTCTGCTTCAGTTCAGCATCCCAGGGCGTTCGATACCTTACAGCGCGATCGTTATCGCTGAAGGCTATGTCCCCCTGTCTGCAGACGGCCTCAGGGTGGAAGCCGACGGCGAAACACAGATCGACCTGACTATCGAGTTGATGCGAGACTAGAGCGAATGGCAGCCAAGGAACGCATTGACATTTTGGTCCTCACACGCGGGTTGGCCCCAAGCCGCGAAAAAGCCCGTGCGATGATTATGGCGGGCGAAGTCCTCGTCGACGGCACCGTGGTTGACAAAGCAGGGACGCGTGTCAGCATCGAAGCCGATGTGACCGTGACAAGCAAGCCGCGCTTTGTGAGCCGGGGGGGTGACAAGCTGGCGGCTGCGCTTGAGGCATTTCCCGTTGATGTCCACAACCGCATCTGTGCCGATGTCGGCGCGAGCACCGGTGGCTTCACCGATGCGCTCCTACAGTACGGCGCGGCTCGCGTCTACGCCATCGACGTAGGCTACGGACAGATCGACTACGGCTTACGGAAAGATCCCCGCGTCGTCGTCATCGAGCGAACTAACGCGCGCCACGTCGAGCAGCTGGCGGAACCTGTCAGCATTGTCAGCATTGACGCATCATTTATTTCGCTGCGCCTGCTGCTGCCTGTTGTCAAAGGTTGGCTCACGCCGTCGGCGGATGTCATTCCGCTCATCAAGCCGCAGTTCGAAGCCGGCCAGCGAGACATCAGCAAAGGCGGCGTGGTCCGCGACCATGATGTCCATGCGCGGGTGCTGCGTGACGTGGTCGGGTTTGCTATAGGCATTGGCTTCACTGTGCGCGGCCTCATTACTTCTCCGCTCAAAGGTCCCGCGGGTAACAGCGAATTTCTTGCGTGGCTTGCCTACGGCCACGACTCACCATCAATTGACCTTGAGACGCGCATACACTCATTGATCTCTGATCTATAAACCGCAAGCGAACATCTTCCGTTCATCTTCCGCCGCTAGAATGAACTCATTCTGTCTATCAAGCTTGCCTGTTGCCAACGGTTCATCAGATGATGACAGGTCAAGCGACCAATTCAGGAGTTGAGATTCATGGAAAAGCTCGGAGTCATCATCGCAAGCACGCGCCCGGGTCGCGTCGGTGGCGCGGTCGGCAGATGGTTCGCGCAGCACGCGCGCCAGCATGGCTCATTCGAGGTTCAGCTTATCGACCTTGCACAAGTGAAGCTGCCAATCTATGACGAGCCAAATCACCCACGTCTTCAGAAGTACGCACACGCGCATACAAAAGCATGGAGCAAACAAATCGATGCGCTAGACGCTTTTGTATTCGTTACGCCGGAGTACGATCATGCGCTGCCGCCGTCGCTGCTCAACGCGATCATCTATCTCAACAGGGAATGGGCTTACAAAGCTGCTGGCTTCGTCAGCTATGGCGGCGTTTCGGCGGGCACGCGTGCTGTTCAGGTTGCCAAGCAGGTTATTGTCGGTCTTAAAGTCATGCCGATTCCTGAAGCAGTCAACATTCCGTTCATAGCAAATCAGGTTGATGAGGGTCTCTTCAAGGCGACCGACGTTCATACCGAGCCAGCTACCCTCATGCTTAACGAACTACATCGCTGGACTCAGGCGCTTAAGCCGCTGCGCGTGCCCGTGGGGGCAGCGGTCTAGCCCGCACTACTCAACCTCAAACGCCGTACCCCACAGTGGACGACCGGGTGGCCGTACGCCCGCCTTAATCTGACTCAGGTAATCATCTTGCGGGCTTGGTGCAAAGCGGCAGACCATCGCCGCTTCCCATGCCTCTGCATGCGCTTCACCCAATTCCTCGGCCCACAATGATCGGGG
>JAEZAS010000473.1 GCA_023430365.1 Planctomycetota bacterium | reverse complement strand
GCGACTCTGCCGCTGCCGACATAAGAACCGGCTCGATGCTGCGCCGCCCCATGGCGCAAGCGCGCACCAACTCGCTGGCGACTGCGTACCGAGTTGTGATGCTGCACAAGAGAACAGGTCAGGCATGAGTTCGGTCGACACCTTCAACACGAACGCAACGGTCTCGGCGGGCGGTGAGCTTCCGCTGTCGGGGCGCGGCGCCGATGCTTCGCTGGTTCAGGAGGTGAAGCAGGAGATTCGCAATCTCGTTCAGGAGATTGCGCAGCTTGCCCAGGCCGACGTAACCGACGACGACTTCTATGCAGGGACGCTGAACCGGATCGTCTCCGCCATGGCTGCCATCGGCGGCATCGTCTGGACGCTGGACGGCGGGGCCTTCAGCCCTCGCTATCAGGTCAATCTCCAGCAGGTCGGCCTCAATCGGAGCGAAGCGGCCCGCGTTCAGCACCATCGATTGCTCGAACGGGTCGCCGAATCGCAGCAGGCGTTGCTCGCTCCGCCGCTGAGCGGTCCACCCGGCGAAACCGAGGCAGCCAATCCGACCGAATTGCTACTGGTCATTGCTCCGCTCGTGTTCGAGGGGCAGGTGCACGGCATCCTGGAAATCTTCCAGCGCCCCGGCGGTGGTCCGACGACGCAGCGGGGTTATCTGCGGTTCATTGCCCAGATGGCCGACCTGTGCGTCGACTTCCTCAAGAACAGCCGCCTCCGGCAACTGAAGGACCGGCAGCAGACCTGGCAACAGTTCGAACAATTCCTGTCGGCGATCCACGGTTCGCTCGACCTGCGACAGACCGCCTACGCTGTTGTGAACGAGGCCCGCCGGTTGCTCGACTGCGATCGCGTTTCGCTCGCCCTGTGTCCCGATGGCAGTCGTGCACGCATCGAAGCCGTCAGCGGGCTCGACAGCATCGAGCGCCGCGCCGACCAGATCCGCCGCTTGCAGGATCTCAGCCGGGCCGTTTTGAAGACCCGCCAACCCTTTTGGTATGAAGCTGGCGGTGAAGACGCCCCGCCGCAGATCGAGCAGCCGCTGCAGCAGTACGTCGACGTGTCGCACGCCCGCATGCTGGCCATCGTGCCGCTGTTCGCTCCCGCTCGCAACCGAGCGGCAACCGGCGCTGGCTCCGAGGCTTCCGCTCAAAACGGCACGCTCGTCGGCGCCTTGATCATCGAACAATTGCGCGAGGACCGGGCGAGCGCGTCGCTGCGCAGCCGCATCGAGACGGTCGCCTTGCACACGTCGGCCGCCTTGGCGAACGCGGATCGCTACTCCAGCCTGTTCCTGTTGCCGCTCTGGCAATTGCTCGGGCGGGCCACGCGACTCTTCCGCGGTTGGGCGCTGCTGCGAACGCTCGTAATCGTCGCGCTGCTGGTCGGTGGCGGTCTGTCGCTCGCGCTGGTGCAGCAGGATTTTGAAGTCGCCGCCCGCGGACGTTTGCAACCTGCCGAGCGTCGCGAGGTGTTTGCCGGAATCGACGGAATCGTTGCCCAGGTGCCAGTCCGCCATGGTCAACTGGTTCAGCCTGGCCAGATTCTGGCCGAACTGCAGAACAACGACCTCGAACAGCAGTTGGCGTCGCTCATCGGTCGCCAAAACACCAACCAGGAGCAGATCGCCGCTCTCCAGCGGGCGCTGCTCGACAATTCGGCCGCCAGCGCCCGTCTCGAACCGGGCGAAGAAAACCGCATGGCTGGGCAAATGCTGGAGCTGCGCCAGGAAGCGGAAAATCTCCAGCGAGAGCTGGAACTGTTCCGCTCTCGCCAGCAGCAGTTGACGGTCGTCGCCGAACAGCCGGGGCAAGTGATTACCTGGAAGGTCGATGAGCTTCTGCTTCGCCGGCCCGTTCAGCGTGGGCAGGTGCTTATGACCATCGCCAATCCGCAGGGGGAATGGGAACTGGAACTCTACGTGCCGGAACGGCGGATGAAGCACCTGGCTGCGGCGGTGCAGCTTCAGCCGGAGGATGGCAAGCGTCCGCCGCTCGATGTGGTCTTTATGCTTTCGAGCCATCCCGGCGAGGAGTTCCACGGCCGGATCGTCGAGATCGAGCAAACCACGGAGGTGCGCGGCGAAGACGGCAACAGCGTCCTGGTCCGAGTGGCCATCGATAAGAACGCTCTGCCGCCGCTGCACGACCAGGTGAGCGTCACCGCCAAACTGTACTGCGGTCGCACTTCCATCGGCTACGCGTGGTTCTGCGATCTGATCGAAGCGGCACAAGCGAAAGTGCTGTTCTGGCTCTAGTGGCCGCGAATTGGTGCAAGGAGGAGGAACCCCATGCAGACTCTGGTCGCCATCGCGCTGCTCTCGGTAGCCGCTCCGCCAACCTACTTGCAGCAACAGCCCTCGCCCCAGACGCGGCCCGCCCACTTTGGACTTCCCCGCGAGACGCCACCAACATTTGCTCCTCCGACGATCGAACCTGCCACAAATCGGCCGTTGATCGCGCCGGCTTCGTCGTCCCAGCCGCTGCCGACTTTGCCGACAGCCCGCTTGCCGGGCCCGGGCGGACAGTCGGTCCAGCTCACGCACTGCCTCGTATCGCTCATCGAGGACATCCAGGCTCCGGCTCTTGAGGCGGGAGCTTTAACATCCGTCGAAGTTACCGAAGGCCAGCATGTCTCGGCGGGGCAGTTGATCGCCCGCATCGACGACCGTCAGCCGGCGCTTCAAAAGATTGCCGCTCAGCTCGAACGCGACGCTGCCGTCGCCAAGGCTCAGGACGATATCGAAGTCCGCTACGCCAAGGCCGCTCTCGACGTGGCCCATGCCGATCTCGAGCGGGCGCTCGCCATCGAGCGCCGCAACGCCGGGGCTGTCACTCCGCAGGAAGTCCAAAAGCTGCGGTTGGCCAAACGCCGCGACGAATTGCAGATCGATCGCAGCAAGCTCGAACTGCAAGTCGCCAAGATGAACGCCGATGTTCACCAGGCCGCCGTCGACGCTGCCGACGACGCTCTCGCGCGACGGCAGATCGTTTCGCCGATCGACGGCGTCGTGGTTACCTTGTTTCACGAGCGCGGCGAATGGGTCAATGCCGGCGAGCCGGTCGCCCAAATTGTCCGCATCGACCGCCTCCGCGTCGAAGGCTTTCTCAATGCCTCCGAGTACAGCCCCGCCGACATCGCCGATCAGCCGGTGACAGTCGAGGTGCCGCTGGCCAACCAGCAGCAGGCACAGTTTACCGGTCGCGTGGTGTTCATCAG
>JAEZAS010000392.1 GCA_023430365.1 Planctomycetota bacterium | reverse complement strand
AAGTTAGCCATTCGATCGACCAATCCGTGTCGTGCGGCTGAACGGCAAATGCCTTACGCGCATTGGCCCAACTTCAGTCGCCGTGGGAACCTCAAGCGGCCCGCGACAGTGCGCGAAACGAGGAGGTTCGTCTGCTTAATATACTTCGGCCAATTTTGAGCCGAAAGCCGCCTGCTACCCAAGCATTTGGCGCAGTACCACTGCCGCTTTGCGGCAAGCAGCACGGTGCTGTCAAGGTCGGTTTCGCGAGCCGGTGGACAATGGGCCTCGCGTTACGGTTACCGTCGGTAACGCATTGGACTCGACTTTTGCATTCGGCTGCGACTGCATTTAGACTCCGAAGCGAGAGAACATTAAGACCTGCATTGGAGCGTCATGGCCACTGTTCAAATGAACCGCTTCGCCGCGGAGGCGGGGCGGATGCCTCCCGTGTGTATTTGCTGCGGCGCGCCTGCCCAGCAGCACGTGCGGCATACGTTTCACTATCAGCCGACGTGGCTGGTCCTGTTCTACATCCTGATTCCCGCTCTGCTGCGGTGGTATCTATCGAGCAATCCCGCCACGGTGACGGTGCCGGTATGCGCCGCGCATCGCAATCGGCTGCAGTGGCCGAAGTTCGTCCGATATGCGCTGGCTGGCGGACTGCTCTTGATGGTGCCGCTGCTGTTTGCGGCTTCGATGGCCGGTTGGCACACCGCGATGGGCGCGATGATGCTGCTGGTGCTCCTTTGGCTGATTGCGCTTTGGGCAGCTTCCGTGATTGTCGCGCTCACGACGCCGCGGGCGGAGCATTACACCACCTCGCACGTCACGCTCACGGCCGTCGCCCCAGCCTTCGCCCACTCGCTCCAGGCCGGCGGCGGAGCCGTGCCACCGGCGGTTCAGCCACTGCCCGGCCTCGCTGGGTCCAAGACCGGCGGCGGGCTCTCGCAGGGAATGTTCGCGGTGCTGATTCTCGGCGGCGGGTTTGTGGCGCTGCTGGCGCTCGGCTTCGTACTCGGTTTCGCTTCGTACTACGTACGCAAAGCCGGCCGGGGCGGCCGACAGGAAGTGGCGCAGCGGCCCATGGCGCCGCCGGCTTGGGCGCCGCCGAACATCGGCCCTCCCACGATTCCCCCGCCGGCGCCGCATCGCTTTGGCGGCAACGATCCGCGTCTGCCAGACGCTCCGCCGGACACCCTCACCCCGCCGCCAGAAGCAGTCGACCATTCCATGCCCTCGCCGGCGGACGCCCTGTCACCCAGCAACCCGGGGCCGCCGAGGCCCCCACGATTCAGGCCCCCGGGCGGAACGTTCTCCGACGAACCCTGGCCTCCAAGAGGCCGGAACCTTCCCACCCCTCCTCGCCGAGGCCGGCCGACCTTCGCTCCCGGTGGAGCGAGTGAAACGACCGAAGAGGGGTCGATGACGCCTGCGTCGAGCGCCGACTCGAACCAGAACCAAACGGAAAACGCCCGGCAGACATCGAACAACGCCAGCTCGACCGCCCCGGCGAGCGAGCAAGGTTTTGGCAAAGGAACTCGCCCGGTCGCGGGTCCCTCGCCACCACCAGGAAGCATGGCAGTGACCCCGGCAACTCCGTTGGAGCCAGGCACGCAGGTTTGGCACCTGTGGGGTAACCGGTGGTACCCCGCCGAAGTGCTCTTCGCTCAGGGAGAGCAGGTGAAGATCCACTACTACAACTACTCATCGACATTCGACGAGGAAGTGCCCCGCAGCGAACTACGCCTGCCACATGCCCCGTCCCCGACGACCGCCGATTCGTTGGCCGCCGATTCTTCGGCCGCGAGTTCGTCAGCCGAAGCAGCAATCGCCGCCGACAACGGCCCCCCGAACGACCGAGACGTGCGCACCTGGACCGATTCGACCGGCAAATTCACGATCGAAGCGACGTTGCTCGAATTCGCCGACGGCAAGGTGAAGCTGGAACGAACCGACGGCAGAATTGTCACACTCCCGTTCGAGAAGCTAAGCGCCGCTGACCAGCAATTTGTGGAAGCGATGAATCCGTAGGTCAGGCTTCCAGCCTGACCGGGAAGAAATGCCCAATGACCAAATCCCAATGCCCCAATGAAGCGGTTCGCCGCGATTCCGTCGATATCGGGTGAATCGCTTTTGGACGGTCAGGCTGGAAGCCTAACCTACGGCGGACCCAATTGGCGTTTCGCCCGCCTCTATGGCATACTGGGGACTCCTCTCGCCTGCCGCCACTCTAAGTCACATCTGGGAAGCAATGGCCACCAGCATCTCGACCACGCCGAAGGCCCGCCGGGCCGCCGGCACGCACCTGCCCACGTACATTTTCGAAACCAGCGAAGACCTCGCTCGCCACGTCGCCCGCATCGTGGCTGGCGTCATTCAGGAACGCAACGCCCTCGGCCAGCACGCCGTCCTCGGCCTGCCCACCGGCAGCACCCCGGTCGGTGTCTACCGCGAACTGGCTCGCATGCACCGCGAGGAAGGTTTTGACTTCTCGGGCGTCGTCACGTTCAACCTCGACGAGTACTACGGCCTGCACCGCGACCAGCTGCAAAGCTACCACCGCTGGATGCACGAACACTTCTTCAAGCACGTCAACATCCCGGCCGAAAACATCCACATTCCCGACGGCAGCGTCCCGCTCGCCGAGGTGGAAGCCCACTGCCGCGAGTACGAAGCGGCGATCGAACGGGCCGGCGGCATCGACGTCGTCCTGCTCGGCATCGGCAGCAACGGCCACATCGGGTTCAACGAACCGTTCAGCGTCCGCAACAGCCGCACCCGCCTCTGCACGCTCGATCCCGTCACCCGCCGCGCCGCCGCGAGCGACTTCTTCGGCGAGTGGAACGTCCCGACGCAGGCGATCACGATGGGCCTGGGAACGATCTTCGAAGCTCGCAAAGTCCTGCTCTGCGCCCTCGGCGAGCACAAGGCCAAGATCATCCGCGAGCTGGCCGAAGGAGGCGTTTCGCCGCGCGTCCCCGCGTCCTACCTGCAGGAGCACACCGACGCCACAGTCCTGGTCGACACGGCGGCCGCCAGCGCGCTGACCACCTGCGAAACCCCGTGGGCCCTGGGCAACGTCGAATTCGACGACTCGCTCACCAAGCGGGCCTGCATCTGGCTGAGCGAAAAGACCGACAAGGCGCTGCTCAAGCTGACCGACGACGACTTCCGCAACCACAACCTGCACCAGTTGCTGCGGCATCACGGCCCAGCCCAAAAGATCTCGCACCGGGTCTTCCGCCAGTTGATGGATACGATCGAGTACCACCCCGCCGGCAAGGAAAAGAAGCGAATCATCTGCTTCAGCCCCCACCCGGACGACGACGTCATCAGCATGGGCGGAACGCTGATCCGTCTCGTCGAAGACGGCCACGAGGTGCACATCGCCTACATGACGAGCGGCAACATCGCCGTGTTCGACCACGACGCGATCCGCGTCGCCGACATGGCGACCGAGTACAACCGCATGTTCGGCATCGATCAGGAACGCTCGAGCCTCGTCGAATCGACCGTGGCCGAATCGCTCCGCAAAAAGTCAGCCGGCGAGCCCGACATCGACGCCGTTCTCAAGATCAAGGCCCTCATCCGCTGGGGCGAAGCCAAAGCGGGCGCCTTCAAGGTCGGCTGCAAGGAAGAGCACCTGCACTTCCTCGACCTGCCGTTCTATCGCACCGGCACGATCGCAAAAAAACCGATCAGCGACGAAGACACGCAGATCATTCGCGAACTGATCGAGCGGGTCGACCCGCACCAGGTCTACGTGGCCGGCGATCTTTCCGATCCGCACGGAACGCACCGTGTTTGCGCCCAGGCGATCTTCCGGGCTCTCGAAGGGATCGAGCAGCAGCAAGGTCAGCGTCCCGAAACGCTCCTCTATCGCGGCGCGTGGCAGGAATATGACCTGCACGAGATCGAGATCGCCGTCCCCCTCAGCCCGGGCGACATCATGAAGAAGCGCAAGGCGATCTTCATGCATCAGAGCCAGAAGGACGAAGCCCTGTTCCCGGGCAGCGACCCCCGCGAATTCTGGCAGCGGGCCGAGGATCGCAACCGCGGCACCGCCGACCGCTACAACAAAGTCGGCCTGCCCGAGTACTTTGCCATGGAAGCGTTCACCCGCTGGAACGGCGTGCCGATTTAAGCGAACGTGCTTACCCTTTCGCGGCACAGGCGTCTCGCCTGTGCCGCTCGTAGCGTCAACATCGAATGGACGTCGCCTCCATGTCGTCTTGTCCGCATGGTCCCCGGCTCCCTTCATGGGCCGGGGCATTTTTTTGCGCCCTAACAGTTCTCGTTTTTGCGGCGGCGGCCGAAGCTCCCGCCGCCGACCGGCCGCATATCGTGTTTGTGCTGGCCGACGACTTGGGTCCGGGAGACCTCGGTTGCTACGGTGGCACGGTCGTTAAGACGCCGCGAATTGATCAGCTGGCGAGCGAGGGCGTTCGCTTCACCCAGTACTATGCGGCGGCGCCGATCTGCTCGCCGTCGCGCTGTGGCCTGCTGACCGGACAGTTTCCCGCCCGCTGGCGGATCACGAGCTTTCTGCAGACGCGGCAAGGCAATCGCGGCTGCGAGCAGGACGACTATCTCGATCCCCAGGCCCCCACGCTGCCGCGGATCTTGAAGTCGGCTGGGTACAAGACGGCCCACATCGGCAAGTGGCACCTCGGCGGCGGCCGCGACGTGCAGGATGCGCCCAAGTTCGCCGCCTACGGCTACGACGAGGGGATCGGCACCTACGAAAGCCCCGAACCGCATCCCGATATCACGGCGACCAATTGGATCTGGTCACCTCAGGACAAAGTGAAACGCTGGGAGCGAACCGGGATCTTCGTCGATCAAACGCTCGACTTCCTGAAGCGGCACGGCGACCAGCAGCCCTGCTTCGTCAATCTCTGGCTCGACGATCCTCACACTCCCTGGATCCCCGAAGAAGGAGCGCCAAAGGGGGAAAACCAGAAGAACCTCCGAGGCGTGCTGCGCGAGCTCGATCGCCAGGTCGGCCGGCTGCTCGACGGCCTGAAGGAACTGGGCGTCGACGAAAACACGCTGGTGATCTTCACGAGCGACAACGGCGGCCTGCCGACGTTCGAAGGCAAGCGGAACGCAGGGCTGCGAGGCAGCAAGCTGAGCCTGTACGAAGGGGGCATTCGCATGCCCTTCCTCGTCCGCTGGCCCGGCCAGACCCCGACAGAGCGGACCGACGAACAAAGCGTGATCGCCGCGGTCGACCTGCTGCCGACACTTGCGTCGATCGCCGGAGCCAAACTGCCGGAAGGCGTCGCCTTCGACGGTCGCGACGTTTCGGCCGCCTACGTCGGCAAGAAAACCGGCGAGCGCGAAACGCCTCTCTTCTGGGAATATGGCCGCAACGATGAATTCTTCAAGTTCCCCCGCAAACCCGAAGACCGCAGCCCATGGCTCGCCGTCCGCGAAGGCAAGTGGAAGCTGCTGGCGAGCCCGGACGGCAAGCACGTGGAATTGTACGACGTGGTCGCCGACCAGGGAGAGACCAACAACCAGGCGGCCGCCCAGCCGGAAGTCGCTCAGCGTCTGACCGACAAGTTGCTGGCCTGGCACAAGACGCTCCCGCGCCCGATCGACAGAAAGCCAGCGCCTCAAGCGCCAAAAACGCCCGACTCCGCGCAGAGGCCCCGGTGAGGCTGCAAGGACTCGCCCCGTCGCATGAACTGAGCACCACGACGAACAGCCCGCTGGGACACATTGCCCGATGAAGAGTGACACCATTCCGGCGAGTGGTTCCGAGGCTCGGCTGACTGCCACCAGTCGGACAGCGGGCCTTTTGTTGGTGCTCGTGATCGCGGCGATCGTTCGCGGCGGTGTGCTCTTCGCGTTGTTCGGCCAGTTGCAGGCTGACCCGGACGCTTACCGGCAGATTGCCGAAAACCTGCTCAAGCACCACAGCTTTGCGCTCGACCTGCCCGCAGCGGACGACACCGGTAGTGAGCGTGAACCGAGCCTCAAACAAGCCACGTTCAAGCCGACCGCCTACCGCCCGCCGCTCTATCCCTGTCTGCTCGCGGTCACGAACCTCGGTCTCGAACAGGTGTCGCCGCTGCGTGTGGCCGTGCTGCATTGGTTGCTCGGAGTCGGCGCCGCCGGTCTGACCTGGCTGGCGGCCAGTCGGCTGGGGCTGGGCTGGGGAGCGTTCCTGGCAGCGGCGCTCGTGATGTGCGATCCGATCCTGCTGAACCAATCGGCGCTCGTCATGACCGAAACTCTGGCCACGTTCCTGGCCACGCTCGCCGTCTGGGCCTGGCTGCGACTGGTGGATCGACCGAACGGGTGGAACGCGGCGCTCGTGGGAGCGTCGATCGGCCTGGCCGCGATCTGCCGACCGACGTTCCTGCCTTGGCTGGCGCTGTTGGTCCTGCTGCTGCTTGCCGTGCGCGGCGCCAATGAATCGCTGCAGAACTTCCTGACACGAGTGCGATTCGCGGTTGTTATCAGCGCCGTCGCGCTGCTGGTCCTCTCGCCGTGGATCGTGCGCAACCAGCGCACGTTCGGCAAACCGATGGTCGCCACGACCCACGGCGGCTACACCCTCCTGCTCGGGAACAACCCAGCCTACTACGACTATTTGCAGCGCGGGGATCACTCCATCCCCTGGCCCGCCAGCGATCCGCGGTTTCAGGAGTTGCTTCCACAGCCGGGACCGCCCGTGTCCGACGAGTTCGCCTACGACGCGACGACCAAGCGCCTCGCACTGGAAACGATCCAAGCCCAGCCAAGAATGTTTCTCCGCGCGAGCCTCGATCGAGTCTTTCAACTCTGGAATCCGCTCCCCCATCGCACTTCGCTGAGTCCGTCGGTGGGGCGTGAGTTGCTGCGTTTTGCGACGTGCGCCTGGTATGTGATCGTGTTGGGAGCCGCCGTGCTGGGGGTCGTGAAGCTCCGCGGTCGGCTGCTGAGTCTGTCGTGGCTGGGGCTGCTGCTGCTCTGCCTGACCTTTACACTGATGCACTCCGTCTACTGGAGCAACCTGCGGATGCGCGCTCCCCTAATGCCGGTCGTCGCCTTGCTCGCGGCGGCTGGAGCGACCTCGCTAGCAGGGGGGCGGAAGTTGCCAGTCGAGCAGCCCTCCGAGAGCGCCAGCCGGGAATGAGCCGACCGGCTCCGACGACGGCTGCGGCGGCAAATCCTTGTCCTGCGGCAACTTGCGACCGGCAGAATCCGCCGGAAGCTTGCCTTGTGGCTCTGGCCGGGGCTTCCTATAATCCGCCCCGCTTGTCGTAAAGCGTTTGCCGGGCGTCGGTTATTGAACCGCCCTCCGGCCCCAGAGGCCAAGTCCTGTCTGGCAAGGATGCCACAGCACTGAACCGCTCGTCACCTACGTACCGCTCGACCGCTCCAAGCGCGCGCGAAGGATCGCGATTGCCCGCGCTCGCGGTGCGCACCCGCGGCAGTGACGAGAGCCCCTTCACATGGTCGCCGCTTGTGCTTCGCCTGGCCCTGACACTCGCGATCGTCTGCTGCGGTGTATCAACCGTTTGTCTGCCGCGCGTGGCCAGCGCGGGTATCGAGATGCCGATCGGCGAGACCGCCGCGCCCGTCAAGATTCGCGGCGATAGCGCCACGAACATGACGCAGGGGCAGTATCAAGTCTGGATCGTGCGCGGCAACGTGGAGCTGAAGCAGGACGACGTCGTCGCCAGCGCCGATGAAGCAGTCTTCTGGGTCGATCGCGCTGAAGCGTTCAGCGGTCGGCCGAGCAAGGTGATCGGCTACTTCGAAGGCAACGTGAAAGTGAACTTCGGCCGGCGAGGCAATCCACACCTCGTAACAGGTGTCGCCGCGAACACACTCGAAGACAAGATCTGGCTCGGCCGCTTCCACACGACGGGTGGCATCGAGCTGCAAGCGCCGATCATGCCGGGCGAGCCGAACGTGGAACCGGCGATCTTCCGTCGCGGTCTCGAGGCGCGCGATCCGTTCCGACAGACGCCCGAAGGCAATCCAATCCCCACCGCGATCAGCGATGGCGCCGGCGAAGGAGTCCAGCAGGCGCAGGCCATCCGCCAGGAAGTCGCCCCGCCGACGCGTGCGACCGTGGCTCCCGCGGCGGGCCGACGCGTGCGAGTCTTCCCGCGCAGCGGCAGCCGCTGGAACGCCCGCACCATCGCCGTGCCCGAGCGCAACGAGCAGGTGCTGATGGCCACCTCCGGCATGCAGATCGTCATCGACGGCATCGAGCAGCTCGGCACCGTGAGCATCGAGACCGATCGCCTCGTGGCCTGGATTCCGCCGATCAACGTGTCCAATCCCGAAGGCGGGCAGACGTTCAACACCGACGATGGGCCGATTGAGTTCTATCTGGAAGGGAACATCGTCTTCCGCCAGGGAGATCGGGTGATCTACGCCGATCGCATGTACTACAACGCGAGGCAGGAATATGGCGTGGTGCTCAACGCTGAGCTGCTCACGCCGGTTCCCGAGTATCAGGGGCTGGTGCGTCTGCGGGCCGAAGTGCTGCAGCAGGTGAGCGCCCAGCAGTATCAGGCTTACAACGCTGCGGTCACGTCCAGTCGCATCGGCGTGCCGCGTTACTGGTTCCAGACCGGCGATGTTTCGGTCACCGACACTCCTACGCCGCTCGTCGATCCCTTCACCGGCCAGCCGCTCATCGATCCGGCGACCGGCGAACAGCAGGTGGAACACAAGTACCTGGCCACGGCGAACGACAACCGCGTCTATATCGGCGGCGTGCCGGTGTTTTACTGGCCCACGATTGCAACCGACCTGACCAAGCCGACGTTCTACGTCGACAGCATCCGCTTCAACAGCGACCGCATCTTCGGCCAGCAGGTGTATGTCGACATCGACCTGTACCAGGTGTTCGGCATCCGGAACCCACCGCCGAACACGCGCTGGACATTATCGACCGACTACCTGAGCGAGCGCGGGGCGGCTCTGGGCACGAATTATCGCTACGCGGGAGATACGCTCCTCGGCTTCCCGGGCCCTTATCAGGGCTTTATCGACGCCTGGGGTCTGCCGTACGACTCCGGCCTCGATACGCTCGGCGCCGACCGTATGAACATGGTGCCCGAATCGCGCAACCGCGGTCGCTTGCTCGCCCAGCACCGGCAGTTGATCGGCGCCGATTGGCAGTTCACCGGCGAAGTCGGCCTGATCAGCGACCGCAACTTCCTCGAAATGTTCTACGAGACGGAGTGGGACACGTTTAAAGACGAATCGACCGGCGTCGAGCTGAAGCGCTTTAACGAAAATCGCTCGTGGAGCCTTTCGTCGGACGTGCGCGTGAACGACTTCTTCACCGACACGACCTGGCTGCCGCGGCTGGACCACTTCACGATCGGCCAGTCGCTGCTGTTCGATCGGCTAACGTGGCACGAGCACACGAGCATCGGTTACGCCGACCTGGGCGTGGCGACGACGCCGACGGCGCCGCAGGACGCCGCGACGTTCCAGCTGCTCCCCTGGGAACGGCATCGCCAGGGCTTGCGCGCCATCACGCGACAGGAACTCGACATGCCGCTCGAAGCGGGGCCGGTGAAGGTGGTCCCCTATGTCCTGGGCGAAGCAGGCTTCTGGGGCGAGGTGCTGAACGAGGAGGAATTGTCTCGCTTCTATGGCCAGGGAGGCATTCGCGCCAGCCTGCCGGTGTGGAGCGTCGATCCGACCGTGAAGAGCGAGCTCTTCAACCTGAACGGCATGGCGCACAAGATCACGTACAAGGTGGACGCCTTCTACGCCGCCGCCGATCAGGATGTGACCGAGTTTCCGCTCTACGACCAGCTCGACGACAACGCCCAGGAATCGTTCCGCCGCCGGATGCTGTTCAATACGTTCGGCCTGACGTTCGGCGACCAGATCCCGCTGAAGTACGACGAACGGTTGTTCGCCGTCCGCAGCAACATGCAAGGCTGGGTGACCGGCCAAAGCATGGAGATTGCCGACGACATGACGCAGGTTCGTTTTGGCGTCGATCAGCGATGGCAGACGAAGCGCGGTCTGGCGGGTCAGGAGCGGATCATCGACTGGATCACGCTCGACGTCGAAGCCGTATTCTTCCCCGATCCCGAGCGGGACAACTTCGGCGAAAACTTCGGCATGTTCGACTACGAATTCCGCTGGCACATCGGCGACCGGCTGACGCTGCTCTCGGACGGCTACGCCGACTTCTTCAGCCAGGGTCTGCGGCAGGTGACGGTGGGCGGCATCATCAATCGGCCGGAGAATGGCTCGCTGTTCCTCGGCTTCCGCAGCACGGAAGGTCCGATCAGCAGCAACGTGCTCGTCGCCGCGGCCAACTATCGCCTGAGCGAGAAGTGGATCGCCAACGCCGGCACGAGCATCGACTTCTCGTCGACCGGCAACATCGGCCAGAACGTGGGCCTGGTGCGGATCGGCGAATCGTTCCTGATGAACTTTGGCTTCAACTACGACGCCAGCCGCGACAACTACGGCTTCCAGTTCGGCCTGGAACCACGGTTCCTCCCCACCAGCCGCCTCGGCCTGGTCGGCGGCGTCCAAGTGCCGCCAGCGGGGGTGATGGGATTGGAGTAAGGAGTAGACAGTAGACAGTTCACAGTAGACAGTTCAGAGGGCGGGTTTCAGAGCTCGGAGAGTAGAGGCTCGAGTTTGGAGCAATGCAGTGGTGTGGGGATAGCGTTGTGAGCTGTTCCAACTGTTTACTGTCTACTGTTTACTGTCTACTTCCCTAAGCAATCTTTCCAGCCGATCGGCTTCTGCTTTGGCGAGCTTGGTTAGGGCGCTGAGGGCGGCGAGCTTGGTGTCGATTTCGGCTTTGAGGTCGCGGGCGGTCTCGTGAAGCTCGACGTGCCAGCGGAGCACTTCCGGCGGGGCGTCGGACAGGGCCCTGTCGCGATTCGGTTCTCCCATCGATTCCCGGATGGTTTTGGGATCGATCCCGGCGGTCGCCCGCTGCGAACGGGCCCAGCGAGCGCGCGTGCCGCGCAGGATCAGCCAGCTCGCCAGCGCGATACCGCCAGCCAGCAGCAGCGTGCTGGTCCCACTGGGTAAGTCCATAGCCTTGAAGTCCTTCGACGCAATCGTAGCGGGAAGGAAGTTTTCAGTCAGCAGTCGTCAGTTCTCAGTTGTCAGTTATCAGTGGGGGGAGGTGACTCGGCCTGCTTAGCACTGAAAACTGACCACGGATAACTTCCCCCGTCCCCTGCGAGGGTTGGCTGGGGTTTGTTACAATCGCGGCGGTGGCGGGCGTTCGTTTGGGGCCATTTTTCGCCGGATTTTTGGGCCATGCCCTACTGGGACCGCGTGGCGATCATCGGTGTCGGACTGATCGGAGGATCGATCGGCCTTGGCCTGCGCCAGCGGAATCTCGCCCGCCACGTCATCGGCATCGGCCGGCGGATGGAGACGCTGCGAACTGCGGAAAACCGCGGCGCGATCACCGAAGCCACGACCGATCTGGCCGCGGGGGTCGCCCAGGCCGAACTCGTCATCATCGGCACCCCGGTGCAGACCATCGTCGACCAGGTGAAACAAGTCGCCGAGGCGGCGAAGTCGGGAACGCTCGTCACCGACGTCGGCAGCACCAAGCAATCGATCGTCGAAGGGGCCGATCGGGCTCTCGCGGGAGCACTCGGCCTGTGGACGTCGTTCGTCGGCAGCCATCCCCTGGCTGGAAGCGAGCGCACCGGCGTGGAGTTTGCGCGGGCCGACCTGCTCGAGGGGCGAACGGTCGTCGTAACGCCATCGGAGGCTTCGAAGAGCGATGCGGTCGAACGAGTTGAATCGCTTTGGCAGGCGCTCGGGGCGAAGGTCGTGCGCATGTCTCCCGCCGAGCACGATCAGGCGGTCGCCGCGACCAGTCACGTGCCGCACGTCGTCGCCGCCGCCCTGGCCGCCGCTACGAAACAAGATTATTTGCCGCTCACCGCCACCGGCTGGGCCGACACCACGCGTGTCGCCGCCGGCGATGTCGAGCTGTGGCGGCAGATCCTGAGCGACAACCGGCCGCACGTGCTCGCTCAGCTCCGGGAATTCGAAAAGTTCATTGCCGCCTATGCCGCCGCGCTCGAGCGTGGCGACGAGGCGCAGCTCGCTCATTTGCTTCAGCAAGGGAAACGCCACCGTGACGCTGTGGGAAGTTGATATCCATCCGACCCCCGACCAACCGGACCTGCTCGGCAGGGCCATCGCCAGCCAGGCGGCCGACCTGGGGTTGGGCAGCCTGAAGCTGCACGCGGCGCGCGGCTTTCTCGTGCAAGGCGAGTTCGACGAGCGGCAAATCCAGCAGATCGCCCACGAGCTGCTCGCCGACCTCGTGGTCGAACAGCCGGTGATCGCCCGCGTCGGCGAAGCCAGCCTGATCAACCTGCCGGCCAATCGGCTGGACGGAACGGCGGCGCAGCGGTTTTCGCAGATCGTCCACGTGCTCCCCAAACCGGGCGTCACCGACCCGGTGGCCGAGAGCACCCAGCGGGCCATCGCCGACTTCGGCCTGAAGGCCGACGCAGTGGTGACGCTGCGCAAGTTCTGGATCGACGAACTGCCCGAGGATCGCCTCGCCCTGCTGGTCAATAAGCTGCTGGCGAACGATTCGATCGAGCAGGCGGTCGTCGGTCCGCTGACGATGAAGGAGATTCATCTCGGTTCGTCGTATCGCTTCAACCTGGAAGTGATTCCGCTCCGCGAGCTCAACGACGAGCAATTGCAACGGCTCAGCCGCGAGCGGACGCTCAGCCTGACGCTCGTCGAGATGCAGACGATCCAGCAGCACTTCCGCGAGCTCGATCGCGACCCGACCGACGCCGAGCTGGAGACGGTCGCCCAGACCTGGAGCGAGCACTGCAGCCACAAGACGCTCGCCGGCCAGGTGAGCTACCGCGACGAGCGCGGCGAGCGGCAGTTCAAGAGCATGCTCAAGGAAACGATTTTTGCCGCCACGCAGCAGATCCGCCGCGATCTGGGCGAAAACGACTGGTGCGTGAGCGTGTTTCGCGACAACGCGGGGGTCGTGAAGTTCACCGACGACTTCAACGTGGCCTTCAAGGTCGAAACGCATAACCGCCCCAGCGCCATCGAGCCGTACGGCGGCGCCAACACGGGGATCGGCGGGGTGATCCGCGATACGCTCGGCACGGGCATGGGAGCCCGGCCGGTGTGCAACACCGACGTCTTTTGCTTCGCCCCGCCCGATATGCCGGCCGAAAAGCTGCCGCCGGGCGTGCTCCATCCGCGGCGGGTGATGCGCGGCGTGGTGAGCGGCGTGCGCGATTACGGCAACCGGATGGGCATTCCGACAGTGAACGGCGCCATCTACTTCGACGAGCGCTACGTCGGCAATCCGCTCGTGTTCTGCGGCGACGTCGGCGTGCTGCCGAAGGACAAGTCGTTCAAAGAAGTGAAGCCGAACGACCTGATCGTCTCGCTCGGCGGCCGAACGGGTCGCGACGGCATTCACGGGGCGACGTTCAGCTCGGTCGAACTCACCAGCCAAAGCGAAAAAGTCTCCGGCGGAGCCGTGCAGATCGGCAACGCGATCACCGAGAAGATGGTGCTCGACGTGTTGCTCGCGGCCCGCGACCGGGAGCTGTTTAGCGCGGTGACCGACTGCGGCGCCGGTGGCTTCTCCAGCGCTGTCGGCGAAATGGGTGGCGAGCTCGGCGCCGAAGTCTGGCTCGAACGAGCGCCGCTGAAGTACGAAGGCCTGTCGTACACCGAAATCTGGATCAGCGAGGCTCAGGAGCGGATGGTCCTCGCCGTGCCGGAGGACAAGTGGCCGGAGCTCGAAGCGCTCGCGCGAAGCGAGCATGTCGAGGCCACGGTGATCGGCCGGTTCACGCCGACGGGCCGATTGACGCTGAAGTATCAGGGAACGGTCGTCGGCGATATGTCGATGGACTTCCTCCATGAGGGTCGGCCGCGGGTGACGCGGCAGGCGACTTACACGCCGCCAGCAGTTCAGCCGCTGCAGTCCGTGGGGCAGACATTCCTGTCTGCCGACTCGGGGATCGATCTGTCGAAGATTGACCACCAACAGACCCTGCTTGCCCTGCTCGGCTCTTTGAACATTGCGAGCAAGGAGTGGGTGATCCGGCAGTACGATCACGAGGTGCAAGGCGGCAGCGTGATCAAGCCGCTCGTCGGCGTCGAGAACGATGGCCCGAGCGACGCGGCGGTCATTCGTCCGGTCCTCTCGTCGCGGCGGGGATTGGTGATCGCGTGCGGCATGAATCCGCGGTACGGCGACTTCGACACCTACGACATGGCGGCCAGCGCCATCGACGAAGCGGTGCGCAACTGCGTGGCCGTCGGCGCCGATCCGTCGCGGATCGCGATTCTCGACAACTTCTGTTGGGGCTACACCGATCGGCCCGAGACGCTCGGCTCGCTCGTGCGGGCGGCGCTCGCCTGCCAGGACGTGGCCATCGCGCTCGGCACGCCGTTCATCAGCGGCAAGGACAGCCTCAACAACGAGTACAGCTACGACGCCGAGGACGGCCGACGGACGATCTCGATCCCGCCGACGCTGCTCATCAGCGCGATGGGACAGGTCGACGATGTCCGCCAGTGCGTGACGATGGACCTCAAGTCGCCGGGCAACCTGCTGTATGTCGTGGGCGTGACGCGCGACGAGTTGGGCGGGTCGCACTTCAGCCTCGTCAGCGGCCTGAGCGGCGGAACCGCACCGAAGCTCGACACGGCCGCCGCGAAGAAGGTCTATCCGGCGCTGCACGGCGCCATCGCCCATGGCCTGGTGCGGGCCTGCCACGATCCATCGGAAGGCGGCCTCGCCGTGGCGTTCGCCGAAATGGCGTTTGCCGGCGGCTGCGGGGTGCAGGTGCGAATCAGCGACGTGCCGGTCGATGTTCCGGCCGGTTCGAGCGCGGCCCAGCTCGATGCGATCCGGATGTACTCCGAGTCGAACACGCGGCTGGTCGTGGAGGTAGCTCCCGACAAGGCCGACGCGTTCGAGAAGGCGCTCGCCGGGGTGACGTTTGCCAAGATCGGCGAAGTGACCAAGAGCGGCCGGGTGCAGATCAGCGGGGCTGACAAGCAGCTTGTCGATCTGCCGATTGCCGAGTTGAAGGAAGCCTGGCAGAAGCCGCTGCGGTGGTAGCCAATTCGGCAGACAGGAATGTCTGCCCCACCTGATTGAATCGTCACCGCGAAGTCAAAAAGCCACGTAGCCAGGCAGCCGAGCAGCCACGAAGTGGCGGCATTGATTAGCCGTGGGCGTGAGCCCACGGTTGGGTTGCGCGGGTGATCGATTGAGCCCCGCAGGGGCGGCATTTGTCTATTGGGGCAATATCGCCCCTGCGGGGCTTGCGCTTTACACGCGGATGCTTTCCGTGGGCTAACGCCCACGGCTAGTGAATTTCGCCGCTGTGCGGCTTTCACGGGCAGGCTGGAAGCCTGCCC
>JAEZAS010000378.1 GCA_023430365.1 Planctomycetota bacterium | reverse complement strand
GGGTAGGAGCGGGGGCGTTTTCGAGTTCGATCGTGGGGCCTTCGAAGCGGGGGCGATCGAGGTCCTCGCGATTGGTGCGGCGCGGAACGCCGTCGGTCTCCGGGGAACGCGGAATCGGCGGAGTGCTGACCGGGGGAATGCCAGGCGTTTCGATCGCCGGACCGGAGTCGCCGCCGAAGTCGATCTCGGGGGGCGAAAGGTCGATCGAGCCGTCGATCGCCGGGCTCGAACCGCCACCGCCGCGGAAGCTGCGCGACGGGGCAGGGGCTCCGCCGCGAAGACGACGGTTTTCCTCTTCCAGCCGAGCGATGTCGGCCTGCATGCGCCGGTTTTCGTCCTCGGCGACGTAGAGTTTGTTTTCGAGCTGGCGATACTCGGCGTTTACCGACTCGATGTGCGCGTTGACGTACGGATCGGTGCGGCACCCGGCGAGCAGCAGGGCGGCAAGACAAGCGATCGGCAGAAACAGGCGCAACGACATAGGGCGCGGTTCATAACAGTTTCCGCCAATGCGGGGAAGAGCAACGGAGGGAAATGACCAAACCTAACGCAAATGACCAATGACCAAATCCAATGACCAAAGATGCAGTGGGCAGATTCTTTGGTCATTGGTGCTTGGTCATTCCGCCTGCTAGCGTCCTCGACACTGACAGACGGTCTGATCAGGCGGCCTACATGCTCTTCAGGTACTTCACCGCCTGGGAGATCTCGAAGACCGGGTCGTCGCTGTCGCGGCGCTCGATCGTGAGGTAGCCGCGGTACTGTCGCTCCTCGAGCTTGCCAAGGATCTCGCTGTAGTCGACCGATCCGCGGCCGAGCGGCACTTGGAACCCGCGCCCCTGGGCCACGTCGCGGGTGGCGTCGGTGGCGTGGACGTGGAGCACGTGGTCGGCGAGCGCCGTCACCGCTTCGCTCGGCGAATGGCCGTTGAGCACAAGCAGTCCTGGGTTCAGGTCGACGCCGATCGAACCGGGCGGCAGCGCGGCGATCAGACGGGCGAGTTGCTCGCCGCTTTCGGTCGCCGTTTCGGCGGCGAGAGTGGCTCCCACTCGCTGGCCGTGACGGCCGATATCGGACAGCGATTGGAGCAGGGTGTTCCAGGTGTCTTCGTCGGTTTCGGGAGGGACCCTGCCGATGTGGTTGACCACCACCGACGCTCCCAGGTCGTAGGCGAGCGACATTGCCTGCTTGGTGGCTTCCACCCGGCGATCGAGGTCGTCGAGGACGTGGTAACCCCGCCGGGTGCGGAAGCTGGCCGCACTAATCCGCAAATTCAGATCGTCCAGCATCTTCCGTAGCTGACGGATGGCGGACCGCGACAATTCGCCTGTCGGCAGGTCGTGGCGGAGGTCGATTTCCACGGCATCGGCCTGCATTTTGGCCGCCGTAAGCAACCCTTGCTTGAGGGGCAATTTGAGGCTGGCTAGTTGAACACCCACCTTGATTTGCAACACGGACGTCTCTCCCCAAGGTCAATCCAAAATCGGACGAGCAACGCGCGAACCCTGCGGTCGCTTTCATGCACTTATTCACGACTTGTTTGATTCTAGCCGCTTTGGGCGGCGCTACCAACGGGTCGGCCGAACCGGTCGCTGCCGAAGTGTATCGGTGCGATTTTCAGTCCGATGTGGACCGCAACTACGACAGTTGGCCGGACGGGTGGACCCGGCGACGGGATCGGGACTATCCCGACTACGTGCATATTGGCATCGTGGCCTCTCCGCCCCCGGTGGCTGGCCCCAAGCCGGCGCAACGATCGGCTGGCGAGGCGATTGAGACACCGAGTTCGCTCCCGTCGGACCGGCGGTGTCTGGCGATTGAGTTGGACGGCGGGGCGGGGGCGGCGACGAGTCCGCAGATACCGGTCAGCACTCGCTTCAGCTTCATCCTCGAAGTGAAAGTTCGCACCGAGGGGCTGGAGCACGATGCGGCCCGCGTCTCGCTGCTGCTGTTTGATGAGGCGGGGGCACTTTTGGAAACACATTCCTCGAAATTCGTGCAGGCCCGCGATTGGACGACCGTGCAGGTCGGTCCGGTCGCCCCGCTCGACGCGCGCGTGAAGTACGCCCGCATCCTGCTGGCCTTGCAACCGCGCGATTTGCAGGAAGATCTCACCGGGACCGCCTGGTTCGACGAGCTGCGCCTGTTCCAGGTGCCGCGGATGAAGTTGCGGACGAGCGCCCTCACGGGACTGTACCATCAGCCGGGCAGCGCCGAGGTGATCTGCGAAGTGTCGGGGGTGTCGGAAGCCAATCCGAAGGTGAGTTTCGAACTGTTCGACCATCGCGAGCAGAGCCTGGCCCGCGAAACCGTCGGGGTGTCGGCAACGCCGTTGACCGCCGCCCAGCAGCGGAAAGCGGGCAAGACGGCAGAGCCCTTTGCCGGGTCCGCTTCGTGGAAGCCGCCGATCGCGGAGTTTGGGTTTTACCGTGTACAAGTGACGATGGAGCTCAGCAGCGGCGCCAAGCTGAAACGCAACGTGACGCTCGCCGTGCTGCGACCCATATCGATCGCGAACAGTGGCGAATTCGGTTGGTCGTTGCCCGGCGGTGAGCAGCCATTGCCCTTGGAGGAGCTCGGACCTTTGCTCGGGGATGTCGGCATCCACTGGGCGAAGTTTCCGGTCTGGTATCGCAATCCGGACGATGTCTGGACCGATCGGCTGGCGTGGTTTGCCGAGCGGTTGAGCTTGCAGAGCATCGAGATGGTGGGGCTGCTCGATCATCCGCCAGCCAAGCCGGGGGATGGCTCGACGGTCAAGGAACATCCGCCGATTGCCTCGCTGTTTATCGAATCAGGCATCTGGGACGACGCGGTCGAACCGCTGATGACCCGGCTGTCGCTCAAAGTGCGTTGGTGGCAACTGGGCGGAGACGACGACACGAGTTTCGTCGGCCTGCCGGATGTCGACGCCAAGATCAGCGAGGTCAAACGGCAGTTCGACCGCTTCGGCCAGGAGATTCGCCTGGGCATTCCGTGGCGGTGGGTGAACCAGCCACCGCAGAGCCAGGACGCTCCGTGGGAGTTTCTTTCGCTGATCACCAATCCGCCGCTGACGGCCGACGAGATCGCGCTCTATCTGGAGAATCCGCCTGCGGCTGCACAATCGCCGCCGAGCGGTCCGGCTCAGCCTGTGTTGCCTGTGACGCAGGTGGACCCGACGTCGCGGACGGCCCGGTTTGTGTCCGTGGCTGCCGACCAGGCGCCGACGGTCGATGGCAAGGCGGAAGCGGAATCGGCCAAGTACCGCGGCCCGAAACGATGGATCGTTCTCGAACCGCTCGATCGCAGCACCTACTCCACGCAGGACCGGGTTCAGGATCTGGTGATGCG
>JAEZAS010000361.1 GCA_023430365.1 Planctomycetota bacterium | reverse complement strand
CTGGGACGGAGCCCTACTGCGGGGCTTCCGGAGGATGTAATCCGCCGGCTGCTACCGCTGTTCGATCGTTCCGGGACGAGCGCCAGCTTCCTGGTGCTGGGCCTCGGGAATGTGGGCGTGGCCCGGGCCGCCGATGGCGAAGTTCACCGCGGAAACGTCGTTCTTCGGCGGATCGAACGGGGTGTCCTTGATCTGGGCGTCGGCCGCGATTCGCTCGATCACCTTCCGCTCGACGATCTGGTTGCGGAGCGTGTCCATCAGGCCACGCTTCTCCATCCGGGCGCGAACCCGGCGGGGCGACTCGTCGCTCTGCTCGGCGATCTGCTCGATCTCGCGATCGTAATCTTCCGGATCGGCTTCGATCTTCTCTTCCTCGGCGATGCGCTCCAGGATGAAGTGTTCCTTCAGGGCGGCGGCCGTCGAAGCCATCGCGTTCCGCTGCAGCTCGTTCGCGTGGGCGTTGATCACGTCCTTGCCGAAGCCAGCCGACTGCAGTTCCATGACCGCACGTTCGAGCTCGCGGCGGGCCTGACGCTTCAGCAGGTCCGGCGGCAGGTCCCACGAAGCCGACTCCGTCAACAACGACGAAATCTGCTCGCGAACCTTCCGCTGCTGCTGGTAGGCGAGCTGGCGCTCGAGTTCCTTGCGGACTTCTGCCATCAGCTCGGCTTCGTCGGCGAATCCGCCGATCCGATCGAGGAAGCCCTCGGTCAGTTCGGGCATCTTCACGCGCTGCACTTCTTCGATTTCGAAGACGGCGTCGACTTCCTGGTCGCGGAGGGCTTCGTTCTCGGCTTCGGCCGAAACCTTCAGCTTGGCCTCGACCTTGTCACCCTTCTTCTTGCCGATGAGCAGCTTGTCGAAGCCTTCGAGCTTCGCGTCGGCAAAGCTCAGCGTCGGACGAACGTCGACCGTCTCGTGGGCGTGGTTCACCACTTCGCCGTTATGGCTGAAGTTCATGCACAGGTGAACCTTGTCCCCTTCCTGGATCGGCTCTTCGGTCGGCTCGCTGGTGGCGTAGCGGACGAGCAGCCGGCTGAGGTGCTGGCGGACTTCGTCGTCGGTGTAGTCGTGCGTCGGACGCTCGATCTGCAGACCCTTCCACTGCGGCAGGTCGAACTCCGGCCGCACTTCCAGGTCGAACTCGAACACCATCGGGCCGTTTTCCGGCAGGTCGATCGTGTCGTACTTGAAATCGGGCTCGCTGATCGCGGAGAACTCGTGTTCCTCGCTGATCTGCGTCATGCTCTCCATCAGGATCTTGCCTTTGACCTGGTCGCTCACCTGGTCGCGGAACTGGCTTTCGACCAGCTTGCGGGGAGCGCGGCCCGGGCGGAAACCGGGGAGCTGGGCCTTGGGGGCCATTTCGTCGAAGGCTTCCTTGAAGTAGCGATCGATGTCCTCGCGCGAGACGGTCACCGTCACGTGCCGCTCGCAGGCCGAGGGCTTGTCGATCTTCACGTCAAGCGACAGCTTGGGGCGCTCGGTCCCCTCTTCGGTTTGGCCTTCGAGTTGATCGTCTTTTACGTCGGAGGGGCTCATGAGCTCTGGTGCCTCTTAGCCTTGGGCTGTGGGTGCTGTGGGCTTCGCTGTTACGGGCAAGGGAGAGATGCAGATGCCGGCGGCAATTTCGGGGCCAGCAGTTGCGAAAGGATGTGTCTTTTTCGTCGGTCGCCAGTACTAGCGTGGTAGGGACCGCCCTCGCTGGCGTTCCGCGCCCCTTTTAGCCAGGGGCGTCTACTCGCGATTTCAGAACGGCGCGTCCGGCTGTTCCCTACAGCCTTCGCTAAAGCGAATCCGCCGCACACGTTCCACAAAAAAACCAACCCGAAGCACGCCCAAGGGCCTGGGTGCGCTTCGGGCAACGGTTACTTCAAACTCTGCCCTTCCCGCAGGAAAGGCCTAAGAGCGGGTGATGGGATTCGAACCCACGACAACCACGTTGGCAACGTGGTGCTCTACCAACTGAGCTACACCCGCGTTAGCGGACTCGTCATTTTGCCGATCCGAGCCTCGTTGTAAAGGCCGTATCGGACGCAATTATAGGCCAGCCTGAGCCGGGCACAAGCGGACGTGCCATTCAGCTACAACCGCTCTGTCCGATACTTCCCTCAAACGTCCACCTACTCGGTGTCCTCTCCCTCTGGAAGAGGGTTAGGGCGAGGAAGTCAGGCCCCAGATACCGGCCATGCACCCAAAAGAGCCCCGGACGGACCCAAAGGTTCGCCCCCCTGGCCCCTACTGCACCTTGTCCGCCGTCAGGTGGTACCACACGTCGTTCAGCCCCAGGCTTTCGCGGGGACCACGCGACACGGCGAACGTCCCCATCAGCTTCATCCGCCGCGGGGCGTACGAAACGCGATAGGCGTCGTCGGTAATGACCACTTCGATCATATCGGTCGCCTTCGGCTGGCCGCCGAAGCAGCAGGTTCCCATGTCGGGCACCAGGATGAAGTGCTTCACCTTCCCCGAGCTAGCAACGCCCGGGTGCATATAGCCTTTGATGAAAATCTTGTCGCCGCTCAGTTCGACCGCCTGATCCGGAATCGGTTCCGGCCGACCTGGATCGGGCTGCAAATCGGCGAACGAGATCCGTTGGTACCCTTCCGGCACCTCGGTGTAGTACTCGTAGGTGTGCATCGACCCGCCGACCGCCGCAATCAGGCCGCAGGCCACCGAACCGGTGAGCGCCAGCCCACGGCCCGTGTATTCCATCGGAAACCGCCGAATCGCCGAGAGAGCGGTCAGCCCCAGCACGAAACCCACGATCGGCAGGATCAACAGGGCTGGGCTGATCAGCGCCAGCAGCGACAGCACCGCGAGCACGACCGAAAGGATCGCCGACCGGCTGATCGACCGGTACGGCTGCACTTCAGGGTCTTCGTACGTAGAAAGAGAAACGTCAGACATCGTAGCCATGGCTGGAAGCAAATATCGAACGACAGAAACGAATGTCAAACGTCCGCCGGCGCAGTCCCCTCTCCGTCCGGGAGAGAGCCAGGGCGAGGGAGTCGTGCAGCCCGGAAGCCGCCGAACCAGCAAAGCGGCTCAGCCCCGCCCGCGCAGCAGGCTCCACTGCACAATCAACAACCCAACCCCTACAGCCCACGGTACGCCGAGCACCAGCCAACGGTTCGCCTTGTGCCGGGAGATTTCGCGGATCGCCGCGGCCGGCGTGGCTCCCGGATTCACCGATAGCGCCACTTCCGACCCCGCGTCCACCGCGGCGCCAGCCGGTTTGGCCTCGGCCAGATCGGTCGTGCTTAGCTTCGCCGGAGCTTCGTCCTCCGCCGATTCCTCGACGGCCGTCTCAGCCGAAGCCAGGACCACGTCGACATTTTGCGTCACGGCCGCATACGAGGCGGTCATCGCCCGCTGCTGCTTGCGTTCGATCCGCGAGGCCTTGTTGGCGTCGGGCGTCTCGCTGTTGGTGCTCGGGAAGAACGTGTTGGCCCGCTTCACGGCGGCGGGATCGATCTTTTCGCACTCGCTCAGCAGTTCCTTCGCCTTCGGCAGCGGGCAGGCTCGCAGGTAGTTGATTACCGGAACGCGGACCCAGCTCGTTTTCTCGTCCGCCTTCTTGTACAGCTCCATCAGTTGGTCCATCACCGACCAGTCTTCCCACTTGGCGAGGTCGGGAATCACCAGGTCGGCCAGTTCCGGCCGCTCGAGCATGTGGTGCAGGCTCTTGGTGAGGTGCGACTTGTCGATCACGCCCCCTTCGGTTCCGTGGAATCGCAGGGCCATGATCGCCGCATAGGTGTCGGCGTAGTCCGACTTTTTGTTCGCCAAAAACAGCTCTTCGACGACCGGCAGGCCTTTTTCACCCCGCAGCGTCAGGTAGCAGGCGACCAGCGCGTCGAGCCCGGTCTTGTCCTTGCGATCTTCCGACCGCATGAACTTCTCGAGCATGGCCACATCGCTCTCGTCGCCACACACCCCCAGCATCACCAGGTACAACCGCCGCCGGCTGGCAGGGACGTCCGGGTTCTTGATATTGGCGATGATCTGCTCCTTGTCCATGTGCGGCTTGAGCTTCTTCACGATGTCGTACGGCGCCTTGGCGAACTCGTCGTACGAGTCGCGGGCGAGCATTTCATCGGTGTCTTCCAGGTAGTTCTGGAAGAAGATGTATCGCTCGAGGCCGTCCTTGGGGAGCTTCAGGACATTGTTCAGGTACTCGCGACCGCGATCGCTCAGCGGCAGCGGCGTCGACCACATGATGCTGGGCGGGTCGATGCCCATGATCAGGAAGTTCTGCCCCGGCTTGCCTTCGCCGAAGAAGAGCGTCTCGACGACGCCCCCCTTCTTCACGATCGAGTCCCCTTTGATCACGTCGACCACTTGGAACTTGGCCTTGCCGATCTCGTCCCCCGCCTTCTGATTGGCTGGGGGCAGTTCCACGAGCTTCGCGACGACGACGGCGTCCATCGTCCCGATTTCTTCGGTGAACGTCTGGGCCGTGGCCGTGCAGAACGGACAGGCATTGGCCGTGCCAGCCAGCGCGCCAACCAAAAAAGCAACGGTCAAAAACGAGGCAAAAAGAGTTCTCGCCATCGGCGGTAACCTCTTGAAGAGCAAGGGGATCGGCGGGACGGACCAGAGCGGCAATTCGGGCGGCGTCCAAGAATGACCTTTGATTGTACGCACTCGCCACCCCCGATGCCACTGCGAACCGTAGGTTAGGCCTCCGGCCTAACCGTCAAAAACAACCCAACCCGACCACTCCGCCGCGCTGATCCTCAAAAACGAGCCCCAAAGACCCAAGGGCTCCTCCCGCCCCCTAACCACGCGGCCCACCGACTCCCTCGCTCGCCCGAAGTCTTCTCCGCCGCTCACCAGGGTGTTGATTAACTCCCGGGGTTTATCAACACCCCCATGGGGGCCCCAACTCGTTGATAAACCCACCGGGTAAATCAACAGCCAGTCGCCGGGTTCACTCTCACTTACGTCGATCAGCGGCTACCGGATCGAACTCCACAAGGGAATTTGGCCTTCCCTAAGAGTGGGATTGCCTCGCCCGCACCTCCCGCCATCCAGGACTTGCTATTTTAAACAACTTTCAACAAACTGTCAATTAGCGACAACCTACAGCCCTTTCAGCCGTTCGTCCGAAAGATCGAGTCGGTACATGAGCTGGTTGTACTCATACCGGGGCGTCGGCGTCGGATAGCCGGAGAACGAGTTGGTGTACGTTCCCTCGAAGTAGATCAGCCGGCCGCCGTCCTGCGCGAAGTACGGATGCTGACAGGGATTGTAAAAGTCCATCGTCAGCGCCTGCTTGTCGGCGCCGCCGGTGGCTGGCAGATGGTGCGTGGCGATCTTGCGGGCCCTGTGCCAGGGCCCTTCCGGCTGGGACGCTTCGGCGTACCAGACTTCGCCGAGCATCGTTTGCCCCATGAACTCGTTGAAGATCATCACCCACTTCTTCCGGTACTCGTTCCACTGCACCGAGCCCCGGTGAATCTGCACCGGATTGTCGCTCTCCACATCGACCAGCCGCAGCGGGCATTCGTCGAGTTGGATATCCCCCGACTCGATCAGCCCGCGCAGTTGCTCCGGCGAGAGGGGAGGCGTGTTCCGCTTCCAGGCAAACACCAGTTTGCCCTCCGCGTCGCGCTCGAGGGCTGGATGCCGGGGAGTGAGCCGCGTTCCCGGCCGCAGCGGCGTCAGACCTTCGTACTGCGACAGGTCGCTGACGCTCTTCCAGTCAGCCTTCACGCGGATGCAGGGATAGGGATCGGCGAAGTAGATGTATTCCTGGCCGGCGACCTCCACCCGAAACGGCTTGCCGCCGCTCACCAGCGGCGCATCGAGCGGAACCTCCTTGATCTTCTGAAACGTCTGCGTTTCGTCGTCGAACTGCATCACGCCGCGTTCGACCCGTTTGGCGAGGCTTTCCATCCGCGAGTAATGGCCGAGCATCCGTTCCTCCCCCTGCTCGTCCTTCACCGTGTAAACCCCCTCGACCCACACGGGCCCCGGGGCGTCGAGCGGCGCCATCGGCCGGGCAAAACCGTTCTGGTCCTTGAAGTAGTTCAGCTCCACCCCCACGGCCGGATCGAGCCCGCCTTGCTGCGGCAGCTTCACCGTCGCTCCCGCCATGGCGAACAGTCCGAGCGGATAGGCCTGCCGCGATGTATCGCCCCAAAACAGGTAGAGCGTGTCGCGATAGACGACCGGCTGCACGCTGTCCTGGCCAACCACCTGAGCGTTGACCAGCGGCTCCTGGAGCGGAGCCTTCCGCCCGGCGAGCACCGTGTCGCGATAGATGCCCTCGCCGGTGACGCGATACATCCGCTCGCCAAGCTGCTTGCGCTCGATTTTTAGTGTGACCGATTCGCCCGAGCGGACCTCAAGCGCCCGGCCACGGCTGCCGAACCCGTCGGCGGGAAACTCATAGCCGAAGCTGCGCACACCGAACCAGATCTTGCGTCCCAAGAGCGCCGGATCGTCGA
>JAEZAS010000214.1 GCA_023430365.1 Planctomycetota bacterium | reverse complement strand
CGATCGGCCCGAGGCCTATGAGGAGGCGCTCGACCGGCTGCTGGCTTCGCCCCACTACGGCGAGCGCTGGGGACGGCACTGGCTCGATGCGGCCGGCTACGCCGATTCCGATGGCGACGGCCCACGCGACACGGTCCGGCCTTACGCCTACAAGTATCGCGACTACGTCATCCGCTCCCTGAACTCCGACAAACCGTTGGACCAGTTCATCGTCGAGCAGCTGGCGGGGGATGAACTCGCTCCGCCGCCGTGGTCGAATCTCGCGCCCGAGCAGATCGAGCTACTCACGGCCACCGGCTTTTTGCGCACGGCGGTCGATGCAACCAACGGCGCTGCGATACCCGCCGAGGCGGCCAATCAGGTGGTGGGAGATACGATCAAGATCGTCAGCAGCGCGCTGCTCGGTCTGACCGTCGGTTGTGCCCAGTGCCATGACCATCGCTACGATCCGATCTCGCATGTCGACTATTTCCGCTTCCGGGCCATTTTTGAGCCAGCGCTCAATCCCGCCCAATGGCGCAAGCCGACGCAACGATTGGTTTCGCTCTATACCGACGAGGATCGGGCGAAGGCGGCGGCCGTGGAAGCCGAGGCCGACATTTTGCAGAAAGCGCTCACCGAAAAGACGCAGCAGTTTCTGCAGACCGCGTTCGAGAAAGAGTTGCTGAAGTTTCCGGAGGAGATTCGAGAGGCCTTGCGCGAGGCGTACAACACGCCGGCTGGCAAGCGCAATGAGGAGCAAAAGAAGCTGCTCGCCGCGAATCCGAGTGCGAACATCACGGCAGGCAATCTGTATCAATACAACCAGGCCGCAGCCGACAAACTGAAAAAGGACAAGGCGGCGATCGACGCCAAGCGGGCGGAGAAACCAGTCGAAGAGTTCTTAAGCGTGCTCACTGAAGTGCCGGGAGTGGCGCCCGAAACGAAGTTGTTCCATCGCGGCGATTACCGTCAGCCGATGCAGGTGGTTGCTCCAGGCGATCTCACGATTGCCGCACCGGAAGGTGAGCGATTCGATATCGTCGCCAAGGACCCGAATCTGCCGACTTCGGGCCGACGACTGGCTTACGCCCGGCATCTGACGAGCGGGACCCATCCGCAGTTTGGGCGGACGATTGCCAATCGGATTTGGATGCATCACTTCGGCCGCGGTATCGTCGACACGCCCGGAGACTTTGGCTTCTTGGGCGCCCGACCTTCGCATCCGGAGTTGCTCGACTATCTGGCGCTGCAATTGCCCGCGCAGGGCTGGAGCCTGAAGCGGCTGCACAAGCAGATCATGCTGTCGACCGTCTACCGGCAGTCGTCGCAGCGAAACCCGGCGCAGGAGGCGGTCGACGACGAGAATCGCCTGCTAGGTCACTTTCCCGTTCAGCGGCTGGATGCCGAGATCATCCGCGATCGGATGCTGCACGTCAGCGGTCGCTTGGATCGCACCCAGTTCGGCCCTCCGGTGCCCGTGGTCGAAGACTTCACCGGCCAGGCATTGCCGGAAAATGATTCGCCCCGTCGCAGCATCTACCTGCAAGCCCGCCGGTCGAAGCCCGTGTCGTTCCTGACCGCGTTTGACGCGCCGGTGATGACGGTCAACTGCGAACGCCGGGTTGCCAGCACCACGCCGCCCCAATCGCTGATGCTGATGAACAGCGACTTCGTCCTCGGTCAAGCGGCGACCCTGGCTCAGCGTGTGAAGAAAGAATCAGGACAGGCGAGCAGCGAGATTGTGACCCGTCTCGCCGCTCGGTTCCGTCGACCGCAGGAAGCCTGGTCGTTCGGCTATGGAGCCTACGACGAGGCCAGCCAGCGGGTTGCGTTCAGTCCCCTGCCCCACTGGACCGGCTCGGCCTGGCAAGGTGGCGCGGCGCTTCCAGACCCGCATCTCGGTTGGGTGATCGTACACGCCGGCGGCGGCCATACGGGCGACATCGAGCACGCCTCGATTCGCCGCTGGACGCCCAGCCACGCGGGAACGCTTTCGCTCACCGGCAAACTGCAGCACGCTTCATCCGCGGGGGACGGTGTGCGGGGACGCATCGTCTCCAGCCGAACGGGGCTCGCCGGCGAGTGGCACGTGAAAGGAACCGAGGCGGCAACCAACGTAGAATCCATAGCGGTCGAACCGGGGGATACGATCGACTTCGTCGTCGATTGCTTCGGCGACGTGAACAGCGATTCGTTCTCCTGGCAGGTGGAATTGAAGGTGAGCGATGCCGAAAAGGTCGTCGTTGCCTCCGCCAATTCGGCCACGGAGTTCCACGGCCCCCTGGAGGCGTCCCTTCCGCAACTGGCTGCTCGCGCCTGGCAACTGGTTTATCAGCGCGATGCGAGCGTGGAAGAACTGGTTTCCGCCTGCGAATTCCTGCTCTTGCAAATGAATCATTTGAAGCAGAGCGGAGCGAAGGGGGATCATGAGTTGACGGCCCTTACCAACCTCTGCCAGCAATTGCTTTGCTCCAACGAGTTCCTCTATGTCGAGTAACCATTTCTCCAGCCGACGGGCTTTCCTGGCAAACTCCGCGTTTGGCGTGGGAGCGGTTGCGCTCGCGCACCTGCTGCAGGAGGAAGGTCTGCTCGCCGAAGTGAGCAAGCCGGCCGAGAACCTGCCGCTGAACCTCGCTCCCCGTCCGCCGCATCGCGAGCCGAAGGCGAAAGCCATGATCTCGCTGTTCATGCACGGCGGACCGTCGCACGTCGACCTGTTCGACCCCAAACCGGAACTGTCGAAGCTCAGCGGCACCGATTATGGCGGCGACATTGTCTACAGCTTTGCCAACCGCGCGAGCAAGAAGCTTTTCGGAACGCCCTGGAAGTTTGCCAAGCATGGCGAGTGCGGCACGGACGTCTCCGAGCTATTGCCTCACACGGCTGGCATTGTCGACGACCTCTGTGTCGTGCGAAGCATGCACACGGGGCACAACGGGCACGAGGTCTCGATTCGCTACTTTCACGGCGGCCGGGCCGCGGTGACTGGCAGACCAACACTCGGCAGCTGGCTGGTGTATGGCCTGGGGAGCGAGTCGCAGGAATTGCCGGCCTATATGGTGCTTTCCGATCCCGGCGGGCATCCGGTCGACGGCACGCACAACTGGTCGAGCGGTTTCATGCCGCCGCTCTATCAAGGAACCGTCCTGCGGGCCCAGGAGCCGCGGATTCTGAACCTCGACGCACCACCTCATTTGCGCGGAACGCTTCAGGAGCAGAATCTCGCCTTCCTCAAGCAATTGAACGAGCGACACCTCGGGCGGCATCCGGGCGAAGCCGAACTCGAAGCCCGGATTCGCACCTACGAGACGGCCGCCGCGATGCAAACGGCCGCCAAGGAAGCGCTCGACATCTCGCAGGAGCCCGCCTACATCCACAAGCTGTACGGCCTCGATCAGAATGCCACGCGCGAGTACGGCACACGCTGCCTGATCGCCCGCCGGCTTGTCGAACGGGGCGTACGCTTCGTGCAGCTCTTCCTCGGTGGCCAGCCGTGGGACAATCACCAGAACCTGAAAAAGGGCCTGGCCGACATTTGCCGGAAGACCGACCAGCCAGCGGCGGCGCTCGTCACCGACCTGAAGCAGCGCGGCCTGCTGGATACCACGCTTGTGCACTGGGGCGGAGAGATCGGGCGTCTGCCGGTCTGCGAAGGCGAGCTCAACGATTCCGCCGGTCGCGACCACAACGGCCAGGGCTTTTCGATCTGGATGGCTGGCGGCGGCATCCGCGGCGGGATGACCTACGGCGAGACCGACGAAGTCGGCCACAAGGCGGCGGTGAACGTGGTCACACCCAACGACTTCCAGGCGACGGTCCTGAACCAGTTCGGCCTCTCCGCCGACAAGCTTGTCTATCTTTCCAACGGACGAGAAGAACGACTGATCGAGAACCCATCCGCCCGGGTCGTCACCGACATTCTCTCTTAGCAGCAAGCGGAAATTGGGTGGCACGCCCTGAGCGGAGCGAAGGGCGTGGAGCCTCGCAGTACGTTTAGCCACGCCCTTCGCAGCGCTCCAGGGGCGTGCCACCCCGGCCGCCTAGCATTGCCTACGCAATTTTTCAATTGCCGGCAATTGTTCGCAATTGCAGTCTGAATTGTGTATAGATGGCACGACCTCGCCGCGAACATTCGTTCGATATGGTTGTCACTATTGCATGTAGATCTCTCGATTGCGTGCGAGCGACCACTTCGAATATTGCGCGAGCGAGGTTTCGATGCTTGAAGTTCAAAAGCCCCAGCGTTCCAACTCCGCTTTGCTGCTGGACGAAATCCAGGGCCTTTATGAGAGCGGCCTCTATGTGCAGGCCCTCCAAGCCGGCGAGCCGCTCGGAGACTTCGCGTCCTGGCCCGAGGCTCGGGGGCTAGTTCTCGCTGCGCGCCTGGCCAGCCAGACCGGCGCATCGCGTCGGGCCGATTGGCTGTTTCGGCGGGCCTTCCGTGAATGGCCCGGCGACGCCGAAACGCGCTACTTCTACGCCTTCGGTCTGGTGCGCCGCCGCGGGCCCTATCAAGGTCGGCGCTGGATGCTGGCGCAAGGCCCGCTCGACCCGCAGGCGCCGCTGGATGTCCGCGCGTCATGGCTAGGGCTTCAGGCCGGGGTAGCCGGCGCCCTGCGCGACTTCGATGAGGCGGAGCATTGGCTGAACCAGGCTCGCGATCTGCAACCGGAGAGCCCTTGGGTGCAGGTCTGCTGCAGCGGAATTCTTGAGGCCGAAGACCGCTACGAGGAAGCCTTGGAGGCCGCCCAGCGGGCGCTGGCGCTGCGTCCCACGTACCGCCCGGCCGTGCAGTCCGCGGCCCATCTGCTGGTCTTGCTCAATCGCCAGGACGAGGCGCTGCAGCTATTGACCGATGCCGCGGCGAACATCGAAAGCAATGCCGTCGCAGCGCAGCTCTATATGCTCTGCTGCGAGCGGCAGGACTACGTCGCGGCCGACAAGGCACTCGATCGCGTGGAAGCACTCTCCCCGCTGGCCGAAAAGCAGTACAAGCAATGGATTGCCGCCCAGCGGGCCGAGACCGCCTATTACCTCGGCGACATCGAAGCCTCGATCCGCCACGCCGAGCAGTCGGATAGCGAGTACCAGAAGGCAATCGCCGCCCGTCTGAAGGAGCCCGATCAAAGCGGCCGTGGCCGCGTGTTGCTGCCCGTCACGTTTGTGCGGCAGCACCAGATGACCTGTGCCCCGGCGACTCTTTCAGCACTTAGCCATTACTGGTCCAAGCCGGCCGACCATCTGCAGTTGGCCGACGCCATCTGCTACAACGGCACCTCCTGGTATAGCGAGCGCAAGTGGGCGAGAGAAAACGGCTGGGAGACTCGCGAGTTTTCCGTCACCGAGGAGAGCGCCATCGCCCTGCTCGACCGTGGCGTTCCGTTCACGTTTACGACGGTCGAGCCGACCGACTCCCACCTGCAGGCCATCATTGGCTACGACAGCCGGCGGGGCACGCTGCATGTGCGTGATCCCTTCTGGCCCAATGTGAACGAAGGGCTGGCCTCCAAGGTCCTGGAGCGTTACCGCGCCCACGGTCCGCGCGGCATGGCGATGGTTCCCGTCGATCTGGCGGAGAAGTTCGACGGCCTGGAATTGCCTGATTCCCAGCTGTGGGACTTGCTGCATGCGTTCGACGGCGCCCTGCAGGAGCATCGCCGCGACGACGCCGTGGCATTGCTCCAACAAATGCAGGCCATCGACAGCAATCATCGGGTCACGCTCGATGGTCGTCGGCGGCTGGCTGGCTATGACGGCAATTCAGCGGAATTGCTGGCCGTCGTGGAAACGCTGCTTGAGCAGTTTCCTGACGAGCCGCGCTTGCAGCTCGAACGGCTGTCGCTGATGCGTCACCAGGCCCGGCGCGAGGAGCGGCTGGAAACCTACGCCCGGATGTGCCAGGCGAAGGACTCTCATCCGATCTTTTGGCAGCAGTACGCGCAGGAACTGCGCGAGGACGCTCGCCGTCATGACGACGCCGCCCAGCTTCTGCTCAAGGGAATCCGCCGGTGGCCGACGCAGCCCAGCAACTACTTCATCCTGGCCAACCTGTACTGGGAACAGCGGAAGTTTGACGAGGCGATCTATCTGTATCGGATTGCCGTCTGCCTCGACGACAAGGACGAGCAACTGGCCGCCAGCTACTTCACCGCTGCGCGGACCCGGAATCGCTCTGACGAAGCGCTCACGCTGCTTCGCGCGCGGTTCGCCCGCTACTGCTACAAGTCGGGAATGCCGGCCCGCACGTTGGCCTCGGCCTACCTGCAGATGGACCGGACCGAGGAAGCTCTCGACGTGATCGACCAAGCGCTCACTCTCCGCCCCGACGACGGCGACCTGCTGATGTTCGCCGCCCAGACGCAGCTCGACGCCAGCCTGGAGAACATCCCCAAGGCGGCCGCGTTGATCGAGCGGGCGAAAGACAAGGTTTCGCGACTGGACTATGTCCGTGCCGCGGCGAGGATGGCCGCCTACGACGGTCGCTATGCCGAGTCTCTCGCTCTGTGGCGCAGGGTGCTGGAGCTGCAGCCGATGTTGATGGAGGCCCACGCGCGCGTGGCCCAATTGATCGCCGAGACCGACAGCACGGCAGCGGCCCTAGCGCACCTGGCCGAAGCGGCGGAGCGCTTTCCACACTACTATCCGCTGCACGAACTCTGGATCACCTGGCTGCGCGACGAGCCGTTCGAGGCGCGCGAGCCAGCCATTCGCCGGCTGCTCGAAGCCACTCCAGACAACGCCTGGGCTCACCGCGAATACGCCCACTGGTTGTCAGAAGAAAAGCGCTTTGCCGAGGCCTGGGCTGAAGCGGAAATTGCCGGAAAGCTCGAACCGAGCAATATCTCGTGGTACCTGCTGCGCGGCGATCTTTACCGGGCCCAGGGCCAGTGGGACGAAGCTCGCGAGGAGCTAAAGCGCGCCATCGAGCTGTCCGTCGACAACGATTTTGCCCTCACAACGCTCTTCGAGCTTTCGACGACCACCGAGCAGCGAAGAGAGGCGCTACGGTTCATCAAGGATCAGCTCGTCGCCCAGGTCATCAGTGGCGACGGCCTGCTGACGTTCCGCGAGTTGGGAGTCGAGGCCTTGGAGCCCGACGAGCTTCTGGACCTGCTGCGCGACGCTCAAGCGGCCCGTCCCGACCTGTGGCAGGCGTGGAGCGCACTCGCCCGGCAGTTGTTGCAGATGCACAAGTTGGACGAAGCTTGGGCTTGCATCCAGCAGGCGACCGAGCGATTTCCGCTCATGCCCCGTTTGTGGCTCGACCGGGCAGATATCTCCCATTCCCGGCTCGACCTGCAGGCGGAACGAGAGGCGCTGGAGACGGCACTTCGTCTGAACCCCAGCTGGACCGTCTCCAGCAGAGCTCTGGCGGAATACCACACACGTCAGGGAGACTTTGCGGAGGCACGTCGGCTGCTCGAGCGGGCCGTTGCCCGTTCGCCCCTCAATCCATTGATGCACACGACGCTCGGCGAGCTCCTGTGGCGTCTGGGCGATCGAGAAGCCGCTTTGGAAGGCGCCCGGCGGGCGATCCAACTCGAACCTGGGTTCGACCGCGGCTGGCGACTGCTGGAATACTGGTCGCAGGAACTCGGCCAGCCGGGCCTGGCTCTTCAGTCAGCACGCGAGCTGGCAGAGCGTCGGGGCGGCGAAGCCCGCTCGTGGCTGATCCTCGCCCGCTTGCTCGATGAACCCGAGCAGGCGGACGAGCGTCTGGCGGCGCTCGATCGTGCGCTCGACCTGAGCCCTCGGGCCACCGACGGGTACTCGCAGAAGGCGGTGACCCTCGCGGCGCTGGAACGCTACGACGAAGCAATCGCCGTATGCCGACCAGCCGCATTTGGAGATCACCCGCCGCTGGAGCTCAGAACGCGGGCGATCTGGGTCGACTGGATCCGCGGCCGCCGGAGCGAAGCGGTCGCCGCCATGAAGTCGCTGCTGGAGGGTGAACCTCTCTACTACAGCGGCTGGCACATGCTGGCTGACTGGACGCGCGAGCTCGAGGACAAGGACACCTACCTGCGCGCCGCGGAGGCGCTCGTCCGCCTCAATCCTCAGTCGGAAATGAGCTGGGGTTTCCTGGGAGACGCTTGGCTGCAGCATGGACAGGAGGAGTCGGCGCTTCAGGCGTTCGCCCGCGCGTTTGAGCTCGACCCGCAGTACGAATTCGCCGGCATCATGTTATTCGACAAGCAAATGGAGGTCGGCAATCTGGCGGGCGCTGCAGAAACCCTGCGTCGGTTGCGCCTGCACAGCACCACCCATTTCGTGCTGGCTCGCGCCGTGCAGTTGTCGGCGAAGGAAGGCAAGCTTGAGGAATCGCTGGATCTGCTGCAGCAGGTTTGTGTATCGGCGCCGGATGCTCAATGGCCCGTCACCGCCTCCTGCGAAGCGATTCGAGCGATGGGAGACCAGGCCGCGTTTCAGGTGAGAGCCGTTCTGCGAGAACTGCTCAAGGCGCCCGAGACCGATGCGTTTGTGGGAGCGCAGTGGGTGGAGATGTCACTGGCGGCCAAGGCGCCAGCCTTGGGTGAGTACGTCCAGGAACTCCGCGGCTCGACGGCGGCCGCCTCGCAGGCGGCGCATTCACTGCTCGTGCACTGGGCTCAGACGAATCAGCGGTCGGAGCTGACTCGTTTCGTTTCCAAGAACCGCGACTGGCTGCGCGCGAGCGACACCCTGTGGGGAGCGGTCGGCTATGCGTGGACGACGGTCCGCGCATGGACGGATGGCGTGACCTGGATGAGCGACTGGAGAGATCGCCAGGACGCTCGCCCCTGGATGCTCGTCAACACGGCCGAATGCCTGCGGGCCGTAGGACGCGATGCGGTAGCGGTTGCCTGCAGCCGGCATGCACTGGAACTGCCCCCGGACAACGGCTCACGTCTGCATGAGTTGCTTTTGATCGCTGATGCGGCTTGCGCCGGCGATCTGGAGTACGCTCGACAGCGTTTGCCCGCAGTGACCGATCCAGAAAGCCTCGATCTCGACTATCGGTTCCTGCTCGAGTTGGTTCAAACCATTCTGGAGGTGGCCGACAGCGCCGAAGCCGATCGCGGCAGGGCGTTCCGCCGGGCCATGCGCCGAATGGACGCAGCGTGCAACGAGTATGCGCTCCACCTCCCCCACGAGCCGAGTCGTCAGCGGTTTTTGGACGCGGCACATCGGCAGGCGGTTGCCCAAGCCAACCGCTGGACGGCCCGGATATGGTACTTTTTCAGGAAGCTGCTGAACATGAAGCTTGTCTGACTGGCATCTAAGATGAACCGCACTTGAGGTATCGCGATGAGAGTGGCCGTGCTCGTTGGGCTGTTAATGGGTTGCGTCGCGGCGCCACTCCGGGCGGACGATGCAACCGTGCATTGCCGCGAGGGAGTCGTCGTTACGGTAAGTGGCCCCGCGTCGGAAGTGGGCCTTGCGACACTCAAGCGCGGCGGCAACGCCATCGATAGCGCGGTAGCCACTGCCCTAGCGCTCGCGGTCACCTGGCCGGAGGCGGGAAACGTCGGTGGGGGCGGTTACTTGCTGGCGATGCCCGACCGCGGCGAACCGGTGGTTTTCGATTTCCGCGAAGTGGCTCCAGCGGCGGCTACGCGAGACATGTTCGTCGAGCCCAGCGGACGAACGCCTCATCGCCGCGTGGGGGTGCCTGGGACGGTTCGGGGTCTGGCCCTCGCTCATCTGCGCTTCGGCAAGCTTCCCTGGCGGGAACTCGTTCAGCCGGCAGTCGAACTGGCTCGCGATGGGTTCGTTCTGGACGATGCCACGGCCCGGTCGATCAACGGGGTTTTGCGAACCTCGGATAAGTCGAAGTTTCGTGAGCTACACCGCGTCTTTGGTCCACCAGAGGCTCAAAAGGATTGGCAAGCCGGTGATCGACTGGTTCAGCCCGACCTCGCGAGAACGCTGCAACGGATCGCCGACAACGGCGCCGACGGATTCTACTTCGGCGAAGTGGCGGACAAGCTGGTCGCCGAGATGCAGCGGGCAGATGGGCTGATCACGCACGACGACCTGGCCGGTTATCAAGCGATGGTGCGTTCGCCGGTACGGGGGACGTATCGCGGATACGAAGTGATCGGGGCGCCACCTTCATCGTCCGGCGGGACGACGCTGATTGAAGCGCTGAATATTCTCGAAACGTTTGAGTTGCAGCCCAGTCGCGACTCGGCGGAGAACGTCCACCGGTTTGTCGAGACCATGAAACGCGCCTATCGCGACCGCGCACGGCATTTGGGAGATCCCAGCGCGACCAAGATCCCGGGTTTCCTGCTCGAGAAGCAACACGCTCGAGAACTTGCTCAAGGCATCGGCGACCGGGCGACGCCGAGCGCCGACCTGGCGGGCGATATTGAATTGACCAAGGAAAGCGAGCAGACCACGCACTTCTCGGTCGTCGACAAAGATCGCCTCGCCGTGAGCCTGACTTATACCTTGGAAAACTCGTGGGGGAGCCGCGTCGTGGTCGAAGGCGCCGGCTTTCTGCTGAACGACGAGATGAACGATTTTGGCTGGCTGCCGGGGGTCACCGATACCACGGGCCGGATTGGGACCGATGCCAACCTCGTTCGTCCGGGCAAACGCATGCTCAGCTCGATGTGTCCGTCGATTGTAGCCCGCGACGGCAGGCCGGTGTTGGTAACGGGCTCCCCGGGTGGCCGGACGATCATCAACACGGTGCTCTGCGTGGTGACCAACGTCATCGACTACGACATGGACCTGCGCAAGGCGGTCGACGCGCCGCGGCTGCACCATGCGTGGTTCCCAGACGAGATCCGAATGGAGTCCGAGTGGTTTGAGGCAACTCCGGAAACAATCGCCGACTTGCGAAAGCGTGGGCACGCCATCGCGAAACCTGCCCGGCAGGGAGACGCGCACAGCATCTGGATCGATCATGAGAGCGGCGAATTGACCGGAGTGGCCGACCGGCGAATCAGCGGCAGGGCGGCTGGGTACTAAAGGCTACTTTTGTGGCGCCGAATCCAGGGCTGACGCTAGGGGCCAATCGGTTTGGATTTAGGTGACGGATTCGCTAGAGTCATGGGACGTCCGATCGATGCATCGTGGCCGGAGTAAAGCGTTCGCCAGTCGAGGACCACACGATGAAGCCGCGGCCGAATCCTTCCTGCGTTTCTCTCTCGCGGCGGTCCTTTTTGGTGGCCTCGGCCCATGGACTGGCGGGGCTGTCGGCTACGCCACTGCGCGGCCAATCTCCAACTGCCACAGCCGACGTTCGTCGGCCCGCCCGATCGACCATCTTGTTCTTTCTCAGCGGCGGGGCGTCCCACATCGACATGTGGGACATGAAGCCGGACGCTCCTGCCGAGTACCGTGGTCCCTTCCAGCCGATTGCCACTTCGGCGCCGGGGGTGCGGCTCTGTGAACACCTGCCATTGCTCGCCAGGTGCGCCCATCACCTGGCCCTGGTGAACAGCGTCGGAGCGAAGGTCAGCACGAACGACCACCACGCTGGTTACTACTACAACCTGACCGGCCACGAGCCCGACCCGACGTTCCTCTCGCTCGGAAACAATCGCAAACCGTATCCGGACGACTGGCCGAGCATGGGCGCCGTCGTCGGGGCAAAGCGAGCGCCGCATGACACCCTGCCCAACTTCATCACCGTGCCGCACAAGGAAGGGGCTCCCGCGTACACGCGCCCGGGACAATTCGCCGGGCGACTGGGGTTGGAGTTCGAGCCCCTGTATGTCGAGGCGGACTCCAAGGAGCCGACAAAGTTTCAGGCTCCGGCCCTCGTGCTACAAGACGGAACCACCACGGACCGGCTGCATCAGCGGCACGCGCTGATGTGCAACCTGAACGACGAGCGGCGGGAATTGGAAAGCCTGGCGGCCGCACACACTTGGAACGCACACCAGCAGCGGGCCCTTTCGCTGCTCCTCTCGGCAGGCACCACCGAAGCGTTCGACGTGGCTCGCGAGCCGCAGAAGGTTCGCGAGCGGTACGGCGAAACCGTCAACGGGATGAGCCTGCTCACGGCCCGTCGCCTCGTCGAAGCAGGGGTGCCGTTCATTACGGTCTTCTGGCGCGGCGATCCCGAGCGATTGCACAAAAAGTGTGCGAGCGGCGGCGGGTGGGATACTCACGGCAACAACTTCAACTGCCTGAAGGAAGATCTGCTGCCCGAATTCGACCGCTGCTTCTCGGCGCTGATTGAAGATCTCGCCGATCGTGGCTTGCTGGAGGAAACGCTGGTTCTGGTAACCAGCGAGATGGGTCGCAAGCCGAAAATTGGCGATCCGCGCAGCGGTGGGGTGAATGGGGCTGGGCGTGACCACTGGACTCATTGCCTGACCGACGTGCTCGCGGGCGGTGGCATCCGCGGTGGGCAAGTCTATGGCGCAAGCGATCGCTTTGCCGAATACCCGGCGCACAATCCGGTAACGCCAGCCGACATTGCGAAGACCGTCTTCCATGCCATGGGCATCTCCGACCTGACCATGTCCGACAAACAAGGACGCCCATTCGACCTGATGCCCGAAGGGGCGCCGATTCTCGAATTGTTTTGAAAGCGCGTTCGATGCCAACGATGACGAACTACCTGGCCCTGGCTCTCTTGGTCGTAAGCTGCTCCGTGACGACGAGTAGCGCTCAAGAGGTCAAGCGCGACATTCCATATGCCGATCCCGCCCAGGAGCGACAGGTGCTCGACATCTACGCTCCCTCTGGAGCGAAGGGTCTGCCGGTCGTTTTCTGGATTCACGGCGGCGGCTGGCAAACGGGTGACAAGTCGAGCGTGCAGCACAAGCCGCGTGTGTTCACGGAGAAGGGCTTCGTCTTCGTTTCCACCAACTATCGGCTGCTGCCGCAGGTCGAGATGGAAACCATCGTGCGCGACGTGGCAAAGTCGCTCGGCTGGGTTCACGAGCACATCGCCGAGCATGGCGGAGATCCGAGTCGGATCCTGGTCATGGGGCACTCCGCGGGTGCACAACTGGCCGCCCTGCTCTGCACCGACGATCGCTACCTGAAGGGGGAAGGTGTATCGCTCGACGCGATCAAAGGCTGCGTGCCGGTCGACGGCGACACGTTCGATATTCCCGCCATCATCGAGACCGCCGAAACCCGCCGCCGGGTGCACCACCAGCCGCAGGCCAAATACGGCCACCGTGAGAAGTTCGGCAACGACCCAGCCAAACACCGGGACTTTTCCGCCGTGACACACGTTGCCAAGGGAAAGAAGATTCCTCCGTTCTTGATCCTGCATGTCGCCGAACACCCCGACACGAGCGCTCAGGCCCAGCGTCTCGGAGCAGTCCTCAAGGAGGCGGAGGTCTCCGCGAAATTGTTCGGTGCTCGAGAGACCGATCACCGAAAATTGAGCGAAAACCTCGGCCTGCCGGACGATCCAGCCACGAAACAGCTCTTCGACTTTGTCGCGCAGGTCGTCGGCGAGGAACCCAAGCCAGCCAGTTCGGGGAAATAGCCTCAGGTCAGGATGAGATCGGCCAGTGTGAGCGTGAAGAGAAAGCCGCAGAGGTCGACCGTCGTGAACAGAATCGGCCCCGAGGCGAGGGCCGGGTCCCAGCCGAGCCGTCTAAGAGCCAGCGGAACAACTCCGCCGAGCACCGCCGCCAGCACCGTGCTCGCCAGGATGGCCAGGCCGACCACCAATCCGAGCGTCAAATTGCGCTGCCAAACAACCACGATCGTTCCGAGCAGAATCGCCATCAAGAGTCCGTTCATCAAGGCGACGAGCGCTTCCTTGCCGATCACCCAGGCAAATTCATCCGGCTCGATCAGGCCCAGCGAGAGTTCGCGAATGCTCAAAGCCATCGACTGATTTCCTGCGTTGCCGCCGACTCCGGAAATGACCGGCAAGCATGCAGCCAGGGCAATCACAGCGGCCAGGGTTTCTTCGTACCAACCGATAACGCTTGCGGCCAGGGTGCTCAGCAGCAAACTGACGGCCAGCCACGGGGCCCTACGGGCGATCCGATGCGTCCAGCGCATGCTGCGCAGCTCTTCCCCGCCTAGCAGACCGCTCATCAGCAAATAGGTTCGCTCGCTGCGATCGGCCAGGGCTTCCTCCACATCGTTTCTTAGCACGACGCCGAGGACCCGCCGCTCCTCGTCCACCACCGGCAACCCGAGATAGCCGAGTCGATCGAACTTCCTTTGCAGTTGATCGAGCGTGGTCTCTGCGGAGATTGTCTGAGGATTCTGAATCATCGCCTGCTGGATCGGCTGATCCAGCGACATGAGCAGCAGATCGCGTAGCCGCAGGGTGCCGATCAGGCGAGCCTGCTCATCGAGCACGTAGGCGTATTGAACGTCGAATCGGGCATAGCGTTCGGCGTTCGCGCGCAGGTCGTCGATCACCTCAGCTACCGACAGACCCGCGTGATATGTCAGGTACTCGTTGACCATCAACCCGCCGGCCGTCCCTTCTGGGTAGGTCAGCAGGCGGACGAGCCGCTGCGCGGCTTCGACGGGCATCGCGGCCAGAATTTCGCCCTTCTTTTCCGGCAACTCGGCCAGCAGATCGACCTGGTCATTGCTCGGCAGATGCCGCAGGGCGCCGGCAACAGCGGCCGGCTCCATGGTCTCGAGCAACGACGCGCCGCGGCCCGGGGGCAACTGCGTTATGAGCGCCGCGACGAATTCTGGCTGCAGCCGATTGAGAACCTCTCCCTGCTGGGCATCGTCCAGCCGATCAATCCACCGCGCAGCGTCGTCGATCGGGAGGGCACGGAGCGATTGGTTGAGTTGGTCGAGTTCACCGGCAGCAAGCTGATCGCAGAGCGATTGAAGATCCGGCTGGGCGGGTTCCGACACGGGCGTTTCCTCTGGGTAGGACTGTACAGAGCAACGCTCCCAGCGCCCCTCGCTCAGATGCGAGCGAGGGGAATCAGGTTGGAGCGGAGGTCGACAGCTCCCAGTATTGCCGATTCGCCGAACCTTGCAGCCGGGGTGAACCCACTTTTAGCGACCGGCTGCAGAGGACGATGCCCGGCGAGGGCTAGCGCGCGAGGGTGTCGGGGTGCTGCAGCGTCTCGTCGAGCGCCTTGAAGTGCCGAGCGAGGCGGTTGGTCGTGATGCGACGCTTGGCGTATTGCCGCACAACCTGTCGGGCACGGCGTGCCGCCCGGCCGACGGCACTGCGCATGGTTGGCCCGGCGTCGTTCACGGCGATCTGGCCAAGGGTGGAAGACCAAAGCACGATCCGCGCCGTGTACTCGACATCATCTCGCCCCGGATTGGCCTTGGTGAGATAGACCACCGTGCTGGCGATCTTGTCGCTGTCGCGGGCGAAGATCGTCCTGACCTTCTGTTCAAGCCTGCTCCGCATTTTTTGGCTGATGCTGCACCGACGCGTGCGCACAGAAATCCACATCGTCTTCTCCTTGGGTCTAAGGAATCGTGATCGGTCTGCGACACTTCGCGCCAGAGCAGGTCGGAGGTTCTCTCCGCGCGAGGGCGGGCCCCGCCGCAGAGTGAACTCACAACCCAACCTTTGCATTCGCCCCGAGGGGCTGCCTTACCCGTGGTCAACTGGGGCGAGGTCTCCGACAAGAAGTGTCGTTTTGCCGATTAGCTCGACACTTACAAGAAGCATTCGCCGTGCCAAGGATTGCGATCAATAGGGATACCGCCGCCAAGCCGATTGGAGGCGGTTTCTGCGGCAAAAAAGCCACGGTTCATTGCGTTAGAGCGGCTATCGATGCCCAGGGTGTGGGAGTTCCGCGTCTCGCACCCTGAGCAGGACAAATCTATGGTGCAAAGTTTGACCACCGCTGGGCAATTTCTGCCCTGAAAACACGCTCGCTGCTGCCTGCAGAGCCATACCGCGAGGCGGCCGGAGCGACACCCGCCTATGAGCTAATGGTTACTGCCGCCACACCCGACTATTGCGCTGCCGGAGGCTTTTCACGCAATACGACGGGAAGGGAGTGGAAGCCGCTGGCAGGATACTGGGCATTGACGGGGGGCCGGGTCGCTACGAGTTCGATCGCCTCCACTCGCTGCAAGGTTTCCTCCAAGAGGACACGCAGAACCATCCGAGCCAGCGGAGCGGCGGGGCAGGCATGGATGCCAGCTCCAAAGAGGAGGTTCTTCGTAGAATTGCGATCGAGTCGAAAGTGGTCTGGCTCGGGAAACACGCGGTGGTCTCGATTGGCGGCGATCCAAATCAACGTGAGCCGCGCCCCAGCCTCCAGCTTGCGACCGCCGAGTTCGACCGCGCACGTGGCAATCCGCCGGTTGGCAACGAGCGGACCGTGAATGCGCAGGATTTCGTCGATGGCGGGAATGAGCGATTCAGGCTGGCTGCGTAGCAACTGGAGCACATCCGGGTGTTCCGCCAGAAACTGAAACAGGATGCCAACCGCTGCCGAAATGGTGCCGACTTCGCCAACCGTCCAGTTCCGCAGGATGCTGGCCAGTTCCGCTTTGCTCAAAGGATGTTCCCGCACCTTCTCGCGCATCAGGGCCGCCGTGATATCGATGGCCGCGGCAGCGTCCGACTTCATCCGGGACAAGAGAATCTCGTCCACGAGTTGTCGGAACTCGGCGGCAAGCTGCGATAGGGCCGGCCGGTCTTGCTGGCGGGTGGCTTCGGTGTTCCGCTTTGTCCAGCCGATCAGATCGTCCTGCAAGACGGTCGGCCAACCGAGAAACGCGCACTGCACACGCGCGGCGAACGGCAGCGCCACGGCGGTCATCAGCTCCACCTCGTCCGCCAATACCGGCTGAAGTATTTCGGCCGCGATTCGCCGGCAAATCGGCTCAAAGGCGGCGAGCCGTTCAGCACTGAAGTACGGTTCCACCACCTGCCGGTAGTGCGTGTGCTCAGGCGGGTCCATCCCATTGGGCACCGAGACATGTTGCGAGACCGCGTTGCTGAACGTGGCCGGATCGAGCAGCACGCGCGTGATGTCTTCGTGCCTGAATACAGACCATTGCATCAACTCGCTGTAGGCCACCGGACAGCTCTCGCGCAACGCGTCGTAGGCGGCGCGCTGATCACGAAGCACATCGGCTGACCGCGGATCCCAATCGGCCGGAGAAGTGATGGTCATAGCGGCTTTCTCCCCCAAGATCTCGGTCGGTGAATGCAGCGTCGGATCGCACCGCCTGGCCTCTGCGTTTCGCTGTACTACCGGCGGGGTGTTATCCAGTCCTGGGCGACACGATCAGGGAACAGAGCATGGCGGTAAACGTCACGAACCACGCGGCCAATGCGACATAGACAAAGCACCGCGGAATCGCCATCAGGAAGGAGAGATTCAGGACCTCGGCGAGGCGAAATGTGCAGACGGTGTACATCCCCAAGGGAAACACCGCGCCCCAATAGAGCGGGTCGTAGCTCAGGCGGAACCGTCGGTAGACGTGCCGCCAGACGCCCAGGACGAGCAGCATGGGAATCCACCAGGTCGCAGTGGACCAAAACAACAGCGTCAGGCCGAGCAGAAAGGGCAGGAATCGCTCCAGCAACATGGACCGCTCCGCCGCGTCGACCAGGAACGCCCCAGCCAGCGTTGAGATGGCCATGGCGCCCATATTGATCCAATAGGGAGGAGACAAGTCCTCCGCGCTGATCGTGAAAAACGAGTAACGATAAAAAATCAGCGAGATGATCCAGATGTACAGCATTCCCCCGCCGAGCCACATCGTCAGCGAAAGAAACAGCACGTGCTCCTGATACGTGTCGAAGCCACTGGCCAACAACGTGCCCAGCAGCGAAACTCCTTGGGTAGCAACCACCGACACCAGCCATCCGCCGTTGATTCCTTCGGGGAGCGACGGTTTAACCGGTTTCACCGTGATGCTGGAAAAAATCGTGTACGTGAGCAGCCCCCAGAGGACGAGACCGATGCTCCAGAGGGCGATGGCTGCGGACCTCCACTCTCCAATCAACAGACACTGCGTGCCCAGGACACAACTGGCGGCCACGGTGGTGAAGAAGCCGACGCCCCGCTTATGGTCCAACAGATCCGCCAGCAGCTTGCGCGGATAGCCGAGCAGTCGCGCGACCGTCAGCGTCCAAAGAACGACATACAATCCCAGATTCAACCCGAACAAGCCGCTCGCCAGCCACGGCATCTCAAGCAACCGACAGGCAAGCGACACGATCCCGGTCGCCATCACCAGCGCAAAGTAAGCGGGGTTGAGCGACTCGACGCCTCGCCCGAACGACGATTGTGGCACCTTCCCCCCTTCGAAGGCCGCTCTCATGGGTCCTCCGGCCGCGTTCTCTGCTCGTGGTTCAGGCTTGAGGCCGTTCGATCTTGTACAAGTACCACAGCAAACCCAGGTTCAAGAGCAGACAGACCGTGCTCGCCGCGGCTGCCGGCCAGATGACGCCTTCGTCGCCTCCCAGAAAAGCGTTCATCGTGGCGGTCAGTAACCACAATTGCAGCACGACCAGAATCAGTACGATGCTGAGCATTCCATTGACGATCGTCATCCGCTGCTCGCGGGTGAAGATCCGTTTCATACCGTGCTCCTTTCAATGCCGGTGGCGTAGATCGTCTCGCCGCGCACGCGGAGCGTGATTTTCGGCAGCGGGCGTCGCGGAGGACCCGCCAGCGGTCTGCCGGTGCTGGTTTCGAAGTATCCATGATGGCAAGGACACAGCAGGCGCCCCGCCTCGTGATCGGGGACGACTGCGCAGGTCAAGTGGGTGCACTTCTGGCTGTAGGCGAGCAGCTTGTCGTCGGCGGTACGAAGCAACAAACAGGGTTCCTCCTCGTCAGGATAGTGAAACACCAGGACACCGCCCACCGGAAGCTCGGACAGGTCCGCGATCTTCATGACGGGAGGCTGGCCACGCCGACGACGAATCCAGTTCTGCACCGCGATGGTGAACTGCCCGACTACGAACGCGAAACTGGTGAGGCAAAGAAACTTGGTAAAATCCCGCCGCGCCACATAGTGGTCCTGCGGCCAGTCGATCGGAAAATCGTGCCGCCATTGCGGCTGGGCGTCCATGGACTGCCGGTTCGGCGCCGCGGTGTGTAGTTCCGGGTCGGGGTCGGGAGTGGAGTGATTCACGGCTTACGTCTCGGTGAGGATGTTCAACAGGATTTCCTGCCCGACGGGCGCCTCTTCGAGCGCCCCGGCGACGTCGATGTACTGCGGCGACCGCTCGCGAGGCGCCATGAGGTTCACCTTGGTGTTGATCACCTGGCTGCCAAACTGAAAGCGGTTGATCGGCGCCGCGCTGCTGCGCAGCTTCTCGATTTCATCTCGCGTGCCGAAGTAGAGCGCCCCGCTGGGGCAGACCGTCGCGCACATCGGTTTGCGGCCCGTTGAGGTGCGGTCGTAGCACATGTCGCACTTCATCATCAATTCCAGGTCGCTCTTCATCTTCGGCACACCAAACGGACAGGCGAGCACGCAGTTGTTGCAGGCGATGCAGCGAGGCTTTCGCGCGGTTTGAACGATGCCGTCCCCCGTCCGTTTGATGGCATCGGCTGGGCAGACTTCGGCGCACGTCGGCGAATCGCAATGCATGCAGACGACAGGCACGGTCTGCGTGGTCAACGGACGATCGATGTATTCCAAATGAATCATCGAGTGCCCGCGGTGCGTGTCGCATTCGGTGCAGGCGTGCACGCAGGCCTGGCAGCCGATGCATCGGCCTGGGTCGACAAAGAACTCGCGGTCTTCGAGAACTGGCATCGTTGCTGCCCGCCTTTACTGCTGTGGCTCAAGTTGCGACGCATATTCGGGAGGTGAGGCGGCCTTATAGAGTCGAACGGCGCACACCTTGTACTCGGGAATCTTCGAGATCGGGTCCTGGGCCGCGATCGTCAGGCGATTGATGCTCTTGGCCCCAGCCCAGTGGTAGGGAACAAAGACGGTGTCCGGACGAATCGTCCGCACCACCATCGCCCGTAGCGTGCAGGCGCCGCGCCGCGATTCCACCGTCGTCCAGTCGTTGTCCTGGATGCCCAGTCTTTCCGCCAACTGCGGATGCAGTTCGATGCGCGGCTCTGGATATTGATCCACCAGCGGGCCGATTCGGCGGGTCTGGGTGCCGCTCAGAAAATGACTCACGACGCGACCGGTCGTCAGGATGATGGGATACTCGTCGTCGACATCCTCGACTGGCGGGCTGTAGGCCGCGACGTTGAAGCGGGCTTTGCCGTCGGGGAAATAGAACGGACCGCGACCCTGGGCGACCGGGTTCCATGCCCCAGGCTCGAACAGCCGCGGCGTACCCGGATGGTCGAGCGTGGGACATGGCCAGAAGACGCCCTGCTGCCGCTCGATCTTTTCGTAGGTGATTCCCGAATAATCCGCGACGCTGCCAGCCGAGCAGCGCCGCAATTCGTCAAAAATCTCCCGCGGCGAAGCGAACGTGAAACCGCGCTCCCGCCCGAGGGCTTTGGCAATGTCTTGGATGATGCGCCAGTCCTGGCGGGCGTCCCCAGGAGGGTCCACACACTTGTTGATCTTGATGACGCGAGCCTCGGCGCTGGCCACCACCCCCTCGTCCTCTTCCTGTTGCGAGCCCGGCAGCACGATGTCGGCGTGCTGGGCGCTTTCGTTCAGGAAGAAGTCGATCGCGACATAGAAATCGAGCTTGTCGAGCATCCGCGCCACGAACTCGCTGTCGGGCAGCGACACCTTGGGATTGAAGCAGATGCTCAAAAGCCCCCGAATCTCACCCCGGTCGATCCGGCGGAAGATCTCGTAGGCGTCGACACCTTTCTGCGGCAATTCCTCCGGCTTCATTCCCCAAATGTTGGCGATGAAGGCCCGGTGCTCGGGATTATCGATCTCGCGCCACCCAGGAAGCTGGTCGCATTTCTGGCCGTGCTCGCGTCCTCCCTGGCCGTTGGCCTGGCCGGTGATCGTGCCGTAACCGCATCCGGCGCGTCCCAGGCGACCACTCGCCAGGACGATGTTCATCGCGCTCAAGACGTTCTGCACGCCATGGGAGTGATGCTCGATGCCCCGAGCGTGCAGCAGAAAACTCGTCTCCGCGGTTCCCCACAGCTCGGCCGCCTGGCGAATCGCGCGCTGGGTGATGCCGGTCACTTCGGCGGTGCGCGCTGGCGTCCAGGCCTGGACGTGCTCGGCAACCTGCTCGAAGCCTACGGTGTATTGGTCAATGAAGGCCTGATCGATCCAGCCATGCTCGATCATCAGGTGCAAGATGCCGTTGAACAGCGCCACATCGCGTCCTGGCCGCACCGGCAGGAAGAGGTTGCAGGTCCGGGCGATGGGCGTGATACGCGGGTCGACAACGATGATCTGCGCCCCGTTCTCGCGAGCCTGCCAGACATAGTTCGTCGTGATCGGCGAGCATTCGGCGACGTTGGAGCCCGCAATGAGCACGACCTTGGCCAGGGGAATATCGGACCAGGGATTTGCAGAACGGTCGATGCCGAAGGTTTTCTTGTTCGCCGCTCCCGCACTGACCATACAAAGGCGACCGTTGTAGTCGATGTTGGCGGTGCGCAGGCACATCCGGGCGAACTTGCCCATCAAGTAAGTCTTTTCCGTCGTCAGGCTGGCGCCGCTCAGCACTGCGAACGCGTCGGCACCATGTTCCGCCTGGATGCGAGAGATCTCACCGGCGACGCGCTCGATGGCCTCGGTGTAGCCCAGTGGTCGGAATCCGCCCGGAGCAGCCGGATCTCGTGCCAGAGCGGTCAACAGGCGATCGGGATGCGATCCTTGCAGGTAGCGCTTGATCCCTTTGGGACAGAGCATGCCCTTGTTGAAAGGAAAGTCCTCCCAAGGCTCAAAACCAATGACCCGGTTGTCCTTCACTTTGAGCTGAATGCCGCATTGCTGCCCGCAGAAACAGCAGTGTGTCTTGACGAGCCGGTCAGGATCGTCGGTGGTGTTGATCTGCACCCCATGCGCATAGTTGCGATGCGGTCCAAACTGGTCGATCGTCTGCAGGCGTTCGACAGGGAGAGTCGCCATGAAGTGTCCTAACGCGGGCTGACGGTGGATGTCGGAATGTTTGCGATCGGTTCCAGGCTCTCGCCGCCACGGATGCCGGTCCACAGCTGGGCATGAGCAATCGCGAGCAGAGCCCGTCGGCAGCGCGGGCAAATCCGCTGATAGTGCTCGGCTGGAGAATCGGGCAGCTCGTAGCGATAGCCGAGTTCCTGCTCGACCCGGATCAAGTCCTCCACGTGCATCTGGGATGCAAATTCATCTCCGCAGCGCCGGCAAGCGGCCTGCTCGGTACGGGCTCCAATGTCCTTGTAGAAGCTCACCCCCAGTTGGGCCGGCCGCTGAAAGATGTGAAAAAACTTCCCAAACGGCAGCCACAGCAGCGTAAGAATGACGGTGATCGCATGCAGGATCGCGATAAAGTCGTAGGCGTAGCCGCGCATCCAGGTGTAGCTGGCCGTCAGCATCAAGCCGGTCACGCTAATGGCAAACAAGGCGATCAGCGGCAGGTAATCCTCACTGAACTGCTGCAAGGCGGCTGCGCCGTGGTCGGTCATGCGGCGCTTCATCGCCAGCATGACTCCAGCGATCACGAGAAAACTTGCCCACACCAGCCCGTGGAAGATCGCGAAGCCGAACCACGAATGGATCGGGAACGCGACCGTCGGAAAGCCAAACAGCACCGCTCGGTAGCGATCGAGATCGCCTGGCTCCGTTTGAAAGTGGATCCAGCCGAAGGTCAGCGGAAAGGTGATGGCGGCGGCAATCACACAGCCCCACATCAGCAGCCAGTGGGCCAACCCACGCTGCCAGCCGCGCCGCCAGATGAACGCATTGAGCGCAAACATCACCCCCACGCGGCGAAAAAGCTGGAGGAGGTTTCGCCCCAAATACCTCGGCTGGAGGAACAACTGCCAGCCGCGCACCCAGTATCGCCGGGTCGGCGGCCGCTGCAGCCACATCGAGTAGCGATAGGTGATCCCGAAAGCGGCAAAGAGGGTCGCAAAGGTATATCCGACGAGCGCCGCATCGAAGTGCGCCAACCGGCGCGAACCGAGAACGATCAACACGGCCAAAATGCCCGTAAACAGCGCGCCCCAGAGTGCCGCCTGCAGTCGTTCCTTCATGGTGCGATCCTTCTACACTAGCTATCGCCCAGCGTGACCCCGACGAGCTTCAGGATACCGAAAGCAACAGCCCCTGGGGACCAGCCGGGGCATGGCGGCAGAAACGCCTGCAAAAATCCGGCCACTCGGCACACATCTGCCTAAGAATGGGCCTGCTGGATCGCCATCCGCAAAAAGTCCCCGAGCGACACGGCCGCAGCCGTGTCTTCGAAGAGGCAATCGCTGCGCCGGCGGATTTCCCAGCGGATATGTTCCCGATAACCGCCATCGGTCGCGACATGCACGGCAAGACGGACGTAGGCGTCCGCATCCACCGCGACCAACTCCATGAACTCCATCTGTCGGTAGCAAGCCTGGGTATACCGCGACACGTTCTGTTCGCCCGGCAACGTGATCACCGGCAAATCGAGCGAGAACAAGTCGTAGGCGCTGCTCCCAGCCGAATAGTGGATCGGGTCGAGAATCACATCCGCTACGCTCAACAGCCGGTAATAGTCGCCCTGCGACTGCCAGGGGACAAAATGCACCCGCTCGGCGTTAGCTCCCAGCGACGCGCGCAGCCGCTTGCGGAGTTCGCGGCCGGGAACCGGGCTCCGTCTCTCCTTCAACACGATCACACCCGCCGGATCGAGTTCGAGGATGGCGCGAAACAAATCATCCTGGTCGGGATGTAGCTTCAGCATGTTCTGTGGGCATAAATAGAGATGGGCGTTGTCGGCCAGGCCAAACTCGCCCCGGGAAGCGGGTCGAGGCCTGGGCACTCGCCGCTGGTAGGTGGGCAAACTGGGGGCGCGAATGAGCTGCTCCGTGCAGTATTGGTCCGCTTGCCGCGACTCGATCAACTCGCTCGAGAAATAGTAGTCGACCTCGTGCAACCCGGAAGTGACCTGAGTGCCCCAAGAGGTGCATTGAACCGGGGCGAGGCGAGCAAACGGGAGCAAGTAGTTGAGCGAGTCGGTCCCGACTTCCCAGTGATAGAGTACGTCGTAGCGAGCGGCGCCAATCACTTCGACTGCTGCGTTGTAGTCGTCCGGAAAACCAATGAAGTTCAGATCGGCTCGCTTGATCCCAGCCCGTAAAGGCTGCAATCCTGCCGACGAACCAAAGACAAACAGATCGAAATCATTGCTCTCGATTCGTTCCAGCAACCCTCCGCAGCACCGCAGAAACAAAGACTCATGCCCGCGCGTGACCACAAAGCCAACTCTCGGCTTAGCGGTGCTTTCTATCTTTGTGCGAGGCCGGATGGCAGGCCGCACCGCTTTGGCCAGCGTCTCCTTAAGCGCACGATTGTTCCGCCCCTGAAAGGAAAGCGCCAGCGGCGGGCAAATGCCGGCGGCAAACAGCCGTTGTCCGTCGACGCTTTTTTCCTTCGCCGAAAACCGTTGCAGCTCACGCTCAAGCGTGTCGCAATACTCTTCGATCGCGTTGCCAGAAGAAAACACCGGGGGACAAACAAGCGATGCGCGCAACTGCCACTCGACCCGCTGTGGCTGCAAGCTCACAGCTCGCTGCAAAGCGCTACCCGCAGAATCGGTGTTCTCCGCCTGTGCGAGAGCGACGCCCAAGTTGAACCAGATCTCGGGTGTCGCAGGTGATAGCTCACTCGCTCGCTGGCAGCACTCGCTGGCCTTCTCGGTTTGATCGTCGGCGAGATAGGCCCCTCCGAGTTCGTTCCACACGGTGGCATCCTTGGGCGTCAGGCCAAGCAATGTCTGATAGGCGGCGATGGCCTCGGACCATCGACCGCAGCCGATGGAATGCGACGCGAGGAGCCGCTGCGCCTCAGCATGTTGCGGGGCGACCTGAGCCGCCATCCTAAACGCCTTGAGGGCCGCCTCGGACTGCTTTAGCGACTGCTGGGCCCGGCCCAAATTGAGCCAGGCGTCGATATAACCTTTCTGCAGGGAGACCGCCCGTTCCAAGAAGCGGAGCGCTTCGTCCGCCAGACCAGCAGATAGCAGCACGGCGCCGTAGTTATTGCAATACACCGCCTGGTTGGGATCGAGCGAAATCGCCCGGCTGAGGCAATCGAGAGATTGCTTGTTATCGCCCTTTTGAAACTGTAGCAGGCCGAGCAAGTGCCACGCCTGACTGTAGCTTGGCTCAACCTCGAGAATCGCCTGATAGCCGGACTGTGCGCCCGCCAGATCGCCGGCCTGATGCTGACGGAGCGCGTCGTCGAGCTGTTGGGCAAGTGGTTTGGTCATGACGCTCCGCCGATTGCCTGAATTCCTCGGCCGCTGACAGGTCGATTAGAGAGAATCCATTTCCAGACGCCGGATACGAATGGGAAACGCTCCCGCGGGGCACGCGTCGGCTGCCACAATGAGATAACCGGCGCCACCGGCGCCCGCCAGCTTGGCGGCCGCGCCGCCGCCTTGCAGTTCGTTCACCGCCCGTGCGACAACATCGTTGGTCATCGCCGGAAAGATGGCTGTTTGAGCGCGAAAGGTCATCACAATTGACCTGGCGAGTCCCGCGTTGTCGCGACGTTCAATCGCTTGCCAACAATCGTCCGCCGCTCTTACCAGCGCTTCCACCTTCGCCCGTGTGAGGGTCGCGTCGCGCCATAAATCGAGCCTCTCCGGCCGGGGCCCGATCCATTGCAAAAACAACCGCGATTCCAGCCAGGCCAAAGTGTCGGCATCCGTAATGCGATGGATTTCTGCCGGCCAATAACCTCCGTCATAGAACAACCGGCTGATTCCCGGCAAGACAATTCCGAGCGCATCCTGAGAGCCGGAAACTTCAACCGTGCCGGGTGGATTTTCGCAGGCGAACAACTGCCGGGCCCGTTCCAGCGGATCGCCCGGAGGCAATTTGGTTCCCCAGAGCCGAAGGGCCGATTCGCGGGTGCTGCTCGCGAGACCGGACCGTGGTTGAAGCGGTTCAGCCGAGATCAAGCTGGCAACGATCACTGCGCCGGGATGGAACTGCGAAACTCGCGGCTGATCGAGCCAGCCGCCGGCCAGATCGATTCGATAAGGCAGCCAGTGCTCCTGGCGCAACAGCGTGGTCGATCGAGCGGGCAATCCGAGCGCCGGCCGGCGATTCAACACCTGATAATTGATACCCAATTCCCGGCAGAGCTCTCGCTTCGAGTGACTGTCCCCATCCTCGTTCACGACGAAGATCGTGGGGTGGCGTGCTCGCAACTCGGCTTCGAAATCCAGGGCGCCGGAACCACGCGAAATGAACGCCTCGCGAACACAGCGCAGAGCCCGGACGTGATAAAGACGTTCCGCTTCGCTACAGACCGGCGGTTGGCCTTTGAGTTGCCGGACCGTTTCGTCGGATCCGATAGCCACGAGCAAGTCGCCCAACTCGGCGGCCGCTTCCAGAAAGGCAATATGGCCGCTATGGAGCAGATCGAAGCAGCCGCTGACCATCACCGTAGCGGAAAGCTTGGCAGTCATTCGAACTCACGGCCGAAAACATCGTCGGCGAAGGTTTGATCCACGAGATCAGGGTCTGGCCGTCGTTTATCGAGCGGACTTTCACTGGCTTCTTCGACCGGACCGCTTTCCCGTGGCTTCACAGGCGACATGAGCCACACCTCGGGCTGACTGATTGACTGGGGAATTATGAGAGCGGCTTGTGTATCGGTAGACGGCGACTCCTGTGTTGCTCGAGCGATCGCCTTTGGCTGAGACAAGACCAACGCAGTGGGACCCGCGGTTGACTCCCCATCGCCGCCTGGCGTCTGCGGAGCATCGGCCTGGCGATTCAGTTCGTTGATGACGATCAGCGCGTCGATCGGCAGCACCTTCCCGTCACCGTCCACGTCCAAAAAGTACGTTGGGCCGAACTCGGAGGACACGGCCGGGAGTTCGCCGGACACTGGATTGGACTGAAGTCGCATATTCAGCTCGTTGATGATGACGAGCGCATCGAGCGCAGTGACCTCACCGTTGCCGTCGACATCGACGGGAGAGACGGCGCTTTGCCACGGGTGTTCCCCGAGCACAGTCACCACGACGCTCTGCGTGGCGACGCCGCCCCAAGCGTCCATCACCCGGATTTCGAGCTGATAACGGTTATTGCCATCATGATCGCCGGGCGCAGTCGGGTCCGGCGGAGCTTTGAAGCTTAGCTGGCCATTGGCCGAGATGCTGATGGCGCCAGCGTCTTCACCCGTCAGATGGAACGAGAGGGAATGTTCTGGCCCGTCGAAGTCGGTGGCCATCACCTGAAACAGTTCGACCTGTCCCGCCACGGCAAAGTACCTGGCGGCGGACGCAATCACTGGTAGATGGTTCGGCTGGGATTCAAAAGGGCCGATATCAATCGAGGCGCCGACGACCCGCGGAAAGCCGGTCCCACGTTGGTCCTCGGTGATCTTCCAGTGGGAAGGACCAGGAACGGGGTAGACCTGCCCCTGATCGATGGCAGGACTATTCGGGCGCAAGGCGTGAGTGGGTGCTGGCCCGCCGTTGTCAGTCAGCGGAAAGAGGACTTCGTCAAGCGTCAGCGTCGCTCGCCCTCCGTCGCCGGCGGATTTGCCCACAATATTCCCATCCATGCCGTGCTGCACGTTCAAGGCGGAAACCGGGTCGGAAATGAGCGAATGCCGGCTCACGATGGAAACGCCAGCCAGATCGCTGGGCGATTGGGCGTCGCCAATCCCCGCCAAATTTCCTGCCACAATCGAGTTGGTCAAAACGGCTGCGGCATTGTCGCGAATCGAGATTCCGCCGCCGGCTTCGGCGTGGTTGTCGGCGATCGTGCTGTTGTAGATTTCCGCCTGGCCGCCGGCGAGCCGCAAGCCGCCACCTACGCTGCCAACGGTATTTCCTGAAACGGTGCTATGGACGAGATTCAGTTGGCCATGGGCAAGGTAAATCCCGCCTCCGGCGTCACTCGAGTTTCGCGCCAACGTACTTGCCAGGATATCCGTCCTGGCGCCTCGACTCGCGATTGCTCCGCCATTGCCTTCGGCCCCATTATCTTGAAGCACGACCCGTTCGAGTCGCAGAGAACTGGCGTTACTACTAATAGCACCTCCATCGGTCAGCGCCCGATTGTGAGCAAAAACCGAGTCGTGCACCCACGCGCTTCCTACGCCCTCAGAGACATAGATCGCCCCACCTTCTTCCAGGGCTCGATTGGCGAATGCTGAACTCTCACCTCCGAACCGAGTGTTATGAATAATCAGACTTGGATGGCCACTGCCCTTGATGACCGCAATCGCACCTCCCCGGGCGGCCAGATTGCCTTCAAATACGCAGTTGTCGACCTGCAGCGATAATTGGGAAAGGAGGATTGCTCCGCCGTACGACGTCGAGCTGAAACCTCGCAGCGTGAGATTCTTCAGTTCGAGACCGTTTTTTGCCTCAAAAAACCGTGTGACGGTGGTGCTGGTCGCGGGCGCAATGATCACGTTCTCAGTCAGAGCGCTGGCGTCGATAACGATCCGCCTCGACGAAGTGAGACTGCTCCTTAGCCCAATGGTTTGGCCGGCCAACTCGGGAGCAAAGCGAATGGTCGAGAGCGCAGCGTCTTGCGCGTCCAGAACCGCCTGTCGCAGGGAACCCGGGCCGCTGTCGGCTGTGCTGGTCACCAGAAAGTCGTTGTCCACGATCGTAATGCCGATCCGGTCCTCGAGCACGCCATTGAACCGAGGATCTTTACTCGACACCACAATGTCGACCGACGCCGCCACGGTACCGTTCACCAGGTCGTCATCCTCGGCGATGAAGTCGACATACTGTGAATGGTGGGCGCCGACAAGATTGAACGTATTGCTCTGCCCGTGCCAAAGGACCACTCGGGAGTCGTCTGCCACGAGCGTGAGGGTGACCGGCGCTGTCGGCTCGCTGGCCAGGCGGAAGGTGTAGCCGGTGCCGCCGGTCCAGGGCGTACCAGCTTCGTAGATGTGTCCACCCTGTAACGATCTCGATCAAGTCGGCCAGGACACTGGCAGGAACCGCCCGATCCTCCAAGGTCTCGACGGCAAGCCGGCGGGTTCCATAGGGCCTGGAGCCTTCGTTTGACGAAGCGCCTCTTCCAAAATGCATTCGTTCCTAGGAATCAATGCGGGCGAATCAAGGGAGCCGGAACCGACAGGGGCGAACCCGCCTATTAACTAGTAACCCGCCTGTTTGCGGAGACCGATACCACTCTCACATGAGGTGATCTCAAGCGCTCGTGGCCGGGAGAATCACCAGGCTTGCCTGGATGGCTTGCGCTTTGGATGAGACGATCGGTGGGCAGCGAGGTGGCCGCTTTGCCGTATACTGCTCGGCGCTCGTGATCCGCGTCGTAGTTGCACCGGCCGGGCTGTCAGACAATGGGCTCAGAAAGGATCGTGGACCTTGGTCGTTTTCACGCAGGGAATGGTTCGTTTTGGGTTTTGGATTGCGCGGCCGCTGGGGCCCATTATGACCTTGGCTGTGCTCCTGGCGGGTTGCTCAGCGCCGGTAGCGGCTCCTCCGGCGGTCGAAGCGCCAGCCGAGAGTCCAGCCGCGGCATCCGGTACGCGCGGCGACAACGATGTCCTGGTGCAGTACTCGCTAATCACGGCGCTGGCCGCGGGGGACTACGATGAGGGGATGCCGCTCAGGCGGTTGCTCAAGGCTGGCGATTTTGGCATTGGCACATTTGACCGACTCGACGGGGAACTGATCCTGCTCGACGGCGAGCTTTATCAGGCGCTCGCCGATCGGACGGTCCGCCCTGCCGATCTTTCCGGGGGAACTCCGTTCGCCACGGTGACGACGTTTGACGAGGATGGCCGGATCGAGAACCTGTCGGCGGCGACGCTCGAGGACCTGGACGAACAACTCGACCGCAAGCTGCCGCGCCGCAACGCTCCGTACGCCCTGCGAATCGATGGCGATTTCCGCGCCCTGATGCTCCGCAGCGTTCCCGCACAGAAACGCCCCTATCAGCCGCTCGTCGAAGTCGTCAAACACCAGACGACCTGGAGCCGCGAGAAAACTCGCGGCACGCTGATTGGGCTCCGGTGTCCGGAGTGGGCGGGAACCATCAATGTGGCCGGCTATCATTGGCACTTTCTCAGCGACGATCGCCAGTCGGGCGGGCACGTGCTCGACTGCCAGTTTGACGGCGCCCTGCTCCGCTACGACGAATGCACGACGCTGACCGTCCACATCCCCACCTCCGCGGCCTTCGAGCAATACCGCGCGGATGCCGTGGATGACAAGGACATCGACAAGATCGAACGGCAGCGTGCTCCTGGCGACGGCGAGTGACACCGTCGCTGTTCATCACGCTGGAATCGGTCTGCGAACATTCAGCCCGTGGCTAACTCTAAGGGCAACTAGTCGAGCGCTTCCACCTCCTCGTTCTTGGCGCTGTGCTGGTGATCCTGGTCGAGTGAGGCAAAGTACCAGTCGAGGCCGCTAGCGCCGTGCAGATGGTCGGCGTGCAGATCGTCGAACACGGTCCGGTTCAAACCGTCGGCTTGCAGATAGA
>JAEZAS010000154.1 GCA_023430365.1 Planctomycetota bacterium | reverse complement strand
CCGAGGCGACGGAGCAGACGAGCGTCTTTTTCGCCGAGCTTTTCGAGGATTTGAGCCCGCTTGGATTGGTCGAGCGCGTCGAGCACCGCTTGAATGCTCGCGACGCCTTGCGGCTGCAGCCGAGCGGTCGACAGGTGCGGCAGACGAGCCTCGAGTTCCCTTTCGATGTCTTCCAGCACTTCCGGCGAAAGCTCGTCGAGCCGTGCCATCCGACCGAGGGCCTCGATGCTCGTTTCTGGCGGCAGAGCCGCAAGGATCTCGGCAACTTGCTCGGGCGGGAGATGGGCCATCACCACCGCAATCGTCTGCGGATGCTCCCGACCGAGAAGCCGGGCGAGAACGCTGGAATCGACATCCTTCAAAAACTCAAACGGCTGGCGATTGGCAGGCCTTGTCGTTCCCTGGGCCAGCGACATGCCCGTGGCGGAGGCGTAGGTGACGGGGGGCTGTTCGAGCTGTCGAGCGACCGATTCGGAAACTTCCAGCTCCACGCCTCCGTTGTCCAGCCTGGCGGTGGTGGCGGGACCGCGATTGAGAAACTCGGCGATCACCTGCTCCTGCTCGTGAGGCGGGATGTCGTCGAGCTGCATGATCGCGTTGCGCACGCGCGCGGCCTGCTCGGCGCCCATCTGGTCGAGCAGCGCGTCGGCCGTGCGGTCGTCGAGCGACGAAATCAGGATCGCCGCTTTGCGGAGGGCTGCGGGTGACTGTGGATTGGACATGGTTGGAGTCGAGCGATCAGGGTCGGTTTTGGATCAACGTCGGTGCGCTGCGAACGGTTGTCTGTCTGTCGTGAAGTGAAGTGAAGTCTCGGACGCTTTCTTACGCGGCGTCGCCGATCCAGCTACGCAGGATGTTGGCCGCCGTGTCGGGGTCCTCCTTGACCAGCTCCTGCAGTTCCAGCCGCAGGTTCGGGCCGGTGGTCTGGAAGCGACGCTTCACGGTAGCGGCAGCGTCGGCTTCGTCCTCGTCGACGGCATCAGCGACGCTGCTTGCGCCTTCGGCAGACGCCGCGGCGGCGGACGGAGCCGGAGCGGGAGACCCGGCCGTCGAGCGGAGCATGCTGCGGAGCATGAGCAGGCTGAACAGGCCGACGGCGATCATCGCCACGCTGCGCCAGTTGTCGCTCAGCCAGCCGGTCACTTCGGCCACCGTGGTCGGCGGTTGGACCGACGGGCCCGGCAGGTCGACGTAGGTCGCCACGGTGATGTGCGGATAGGGATCGGTCCCTTGCTCGACGGGCGGCAGCAGGTTGCGGACGGTTTCCTTGATCTTGTTGATCGTTTCGGTCTCGATCTTGGCAATCACGGCCGGGTCCGGCGTCGCGTCGGGCTTGGCCGCTTCGGCTGGATTGCGTTCCTTCCAGATCCGCAGGAAGTAGCTCGCGGGAACGTCGATCGAAGCCGTCACCTTGGTGGGCACCAGCGGCGCCTTCTGAGTCACGATTTGCTCGTGCCCCGGCAGGTTGCGAATCTGCGAACTGGTCTCGCTCGTGCTCGATTCCTGGCCGACGGTGTTCGTAATCGATACCGGTTGATTGCCAACGCCGTTGGGCACGGCCCCTGGCCGGCCGGCGGGATTGGGCATGGTCGTGTTCGATTCCTTGGCCAGTTCGCTCGCGCTGAGGGTAACCGGCTTGGGATCGAGCTTGATCGTCTGGCTGCTGTGCTGGATCTCGGGGGTGAGTTCCACGTTCACGCCAACGACCACGTTGGGGATCATCGCCAATTGATCGGCGATTTTGCGCTGCCAGTCGCGCTCGTACTTTTGCTTGTGAGCCGCGTAGACGCTTTCTTCCTGGCTGAGGCCGTTCTCGCCCGGCGTGCCGCCGTAGGACAGGCCGCTGGTCATGTCGGTGATCGTGATGTTCTGCCGGTCGAGCCCTGCGTAGGCCGAGGCGACCACATTGCGGATCGCCTTGAGCTGCGATTCTTCCAGTTCGCCGCCGAGTGTTTGCACGGCGACCATCGCCGTCTTGGTCTTCTGCTTCTGCAGGCCTCCCTTGGTCTCCTCGTCGAACTGGACCGTGGCGGTCTCGATGCCACGCATCCGCGAGATGATGAGGGCGATTTCCTTCTGCTTGGCGTTCCAGCGCCGCAGTTCCTGCGACCGGCTGGAGGTGAACGGGTTGTCGCTCGCCGAAGCTTCGTCGAGGTAGTGATAGAAATCGGCCGGCAGGGCGTTGTTGTCGGCGAGCGCCGCCAGGTAGAGGTCCTTTTTGCCGCGCGGGATGCGGATGCGATTGCCGGAGACCGTCGAGTCCTTCAACCCCGCCTGCGCAAACGCCGACTCGATCGAAGCGATTTCGCTCGACGAAAACGGCCGACCGTCGAGCAGAAACTCGTCGCCGCTACTCATCTGGTACTGAAACAGATAGACCAGACTGACGACGATAACGGCCAGCAACAAGCCCGCGGTCAGACGCACGCCAGGCGTCATCGAGCGGAACAAGTCATTGAACTGGGCAAAGGCTTTGTTGACGAAATCCATTCCTGCATCCCTGCTGATTTACTTTGATCGCTTCCTGCGACCATCCCCCCACTCAGCGACTAGATTCTTATGTTGTTCACCTCCTGATAGGCCTGCACGAGCTTGTTGCGGATCTGCATCATCAGCTTGAACGACATGTCCGCCTTTTGCAGCGTGGTCAGCACCTCGGCCGCGTTCACGTCGCCGCCGGTCACCAACTGCTGGACCGCTTTGTCGGCGTCGGCCTGCATGGTGTTTACTTCGTTCAGGGCTTCGAGCATGAAGTCCTTGAACGGCTTCTGAGCGTCGGCCGCCTGCTGCGGGCGAATGCCGCTGCTGACCGTCGTGGCGCTCAGGTTCGGTAGGCTGGTGATCGGCATCATGGCGATGACCTACGGGCGGTGAGCGGTGTTAACCCAGGATGCGGAGCGTTTGCTGGCTCATGGTTTTCGTGATTTCCATGGCGCCGACGTTGGCCTCGTAGGCGCGGGTGGCCACGAGGGCGTCGACGAACTCGGCGTTCATGTTCACCTTGGGATAGGCGACGTAGCCCTTCTTCGGGCCTTCCTGAATCGCGTACGGATGGTTCGGCTGCCAGCGGTAGAGCGGCTCCACCTGTTCGGTCTGAACCGAGGCGACCTTCACGCCAGTCGCTCCGTAGGGAGTGCTGATCTGGTCGTCGGTTTGAAAGACCACGTACCGCGCGTCGTAGGGTTTCATCTCGCCGTTGGCGTCGCGCTGCATCGACGACATGTTCGCGAGATTGCTCGAGATCGTGTCCATCCGCACCCGCTGCGCCACGAGGGCGCTTGCGCTGATGTCGAAGGCTGTCATCATCATGGCGAAGTTCCTTCTTCGTCTTAGACGCGTTCGCTGATGGCCGATTCCAGCAGCTGGATCTGATTGGTAATGACCGTCAGAGCCAGGTTGTGCATGTATTGGTTTTTCGTGATCTCGGCGACCTGCTTTTCCAGGTCGATGTTCGTGTCGTCGTGGTACAGCAGGTTGGTCATCGTGTCGCGAACGTCCCGCATCGGATCTTGCGGGTCGGTCGTGAGCACGCCCGGCGAGTGGTTCGCCCTGCCGCTGCGCTCCGAGGCTTCGATCGCTTCCTTCAATCGCGCCTGAAAATTGCTCAGCGACAGATCTCGCGTGCGATAGCCGGGCGTGTTCACATTCGCCAGGTTACCCACCAGCACGCCGTGGCGCGCTTGCGAGAACTGCAGAACCTCTTGCAGGACCGGGATATTCGTTGAACCAAACACGTTGGGCAACATCAGTTCGCGTCCCTCGTGGTGGTTTGTGCTCGTCCTAATGCAACGACCATGCCGCTAGCACCGCCAGCAGCGACGCGGCAAAGCGGTTTCCAGGCGATCGATCGCAGTAAAGAATGGCTGGTCGGCGACATAAGGCGAAAGAGCGGGCTTCGGGCGATTTGCGTTATTTTTGGGTGACGGGGCAATCTGCGTTTCGAGCGGCAACGTCTGCCGATCGTGGACCGGCAGTTTTTGCCGCTCCGCGGTAAAGACTTCCTTGCACCTCGCTGGTGTATCCCATGACGTTGGTAAGCAGCCGGAGGCAAACTTGCCTCCGGGCCGATGTGCGTGTGACTATCCCTTTGCGGGGCTTCCCGGAGGCAAGTTTTGTCTCCGGCTACTTTCTGGGGTGGTTGTTAACTCCGGTTGCCGATTCTCAGGCGGCTTTGGTGAACGAGCGGGTGCGCGGGGCGTAGCCGTACAGCCGCAGCTTGTTCGTCAGCGTGCGAACGCCGATGCCGAGCGCCTGGGCTGCCTTCACGCGATGACCTTCGTAGTGGTCGAGCGTCGATTCGATCAGCTTCCGCTCCATATCCTCGAGCTTCATGCCGGCCTCGAACACTTCGCCCGTCGCGGCGGGTGCGCTGGCGGTCGGCAGGTTTTCGCCTTCCGGATCGATCAGCCACGGCTGAAGCTCGTGCGCGTCGATCGGTTTGCCGCTGGAAAGCACGGCGGCCCGCGTAGCGAGGTTTTCCAGTTCGCGGACGTTGCCCGGCCAGTGGTAGTGCGTCAGCAGGTCCATCGCCGTCGACGTCAGCTGGCAGACCGGCCGGTTCAACCGTGCAGCCGCCTGTTGCAGGAACGACTGAACGAGCGCCGGCACATCCTCCAGCCGATCGCGAAGCGGCGGCACCTGAATCGGAACCACCGCGAGCCGGAAATAAAGGTCCTGACGGAACCGGCCTTCGGCAACTTCCTTGCGAATGTCGCGGTTGGTCGTCGCGACGACGCGGACGTTGGCCTTCCGAGTTTCGCTGGAGCCGACGCGCTCGTAGGTCCGCTCCTGAAGCACACGGAGCAGTTTCGCTTGGAGGCTGGGATCGATCTCGGTGATTTCGTCGAGCAGAATGGTTCCGCCATCGGCCAGTTCGAACCGGCCAACACGCGGCGAATCGGCGCTGGTGAAGGCGCCGCGCTCGTGGCCGAACAACTCGCTCTCCATGAGCTGCGGCGACAGGGCAGGGCAGTTCAAGCTGACCAGCGCTCCCGTCGAGCGTGGGCTGGCGGCATGAATGCAACGGGCCACTAGTTCCTTGCCCGTACCGCTTTCGCCGCAAATGAGAGCTGTTTCGTCGGACGAACCGATCTGGGCGATCAACTCTCGCATTTGTCGCATGGCTGGGCTGTCGCCAATCATCATCGACTGCCACGACGGCGCCGGGGCGGGCACGCTCGAGCGCCGGCCAACCTGTTGGCCGTGCCGGAGGGCGCGATCGACGAGGTGTTCGAGCTGCTCGGCGTCGAACGGCTTTTCGATGTAGTCGAAAGCGCCATGCCGCATCGCATCGACGGCCGACGTGACCGAGGCGAACGCCGTCACCATGACGATCTGGGCTTCCACTTTGCGCTCGGAGAGCGTGCGGATGAACTCCAAGCCGGTCATGCCCGGCATTTGCAAGTCGGTGATGACGACGTCGAACGACTGCAGCTCGAGTTGCAGAGCTTCGACGGCGCTTGAGCAGGTGTAAACTTCGTGACCCGTGGAGCGCAGCAGGTCGGCCATCGATTGCCGCGCACGGGCGTTGTCGTCGACGACGAGAATCCGGCCGACCAGTTCGCTACGAGGAGTGAGGAACGGTTTCATGCGACTTTCTCCGCAGCAAACTCGGGAATGCACAAGGTAAACGCAGCGCCCCCTTCGGGGCAGTTCGTGGCCAGCACATGGCCGCCGTGGGCTTCAGCGATGCGTTCGACGATCGCCAGCCCCAGCCCGGTGCCGCTGCTTTTGGTGGTGAAGAACGGTTCGAACAAATGCTGGAGGGTGTTCTGGTCGATGCCCGGGCCGCTGTCGGCCACCTCGATCTCGATGCCAAAACGCGTGCGGCAGGCAGTCACGACGAGTTCGCCGCCCTGCGGCATCGCATCGAGAGCGTTGAGCACCAGGTTGAGCACCGCCCGACGAACCATGTCGCGATCGGCATGGGCAAAGGCGGGCGCCAGATCCAAACGCAGGGCAATGTGCTGCGCCTGAAGCTGTGGGGCGAGCGACTGGCAGACTTCGTGCACGAGCTCGGCCGCATCGAACCGGCCGCATTTGGGATCGCGCTCGGTCGAAAAACTGAGCAGGTCGTTCACGGTGGCCTCCAGGGCCAGAAATCCGGAGCAGAACTTGTCGAGCAGCTCGGCCGACGCGGCTGCGTCGCCACGGCAACGGCGGAGCATGCTCAGGTAAAGCTTCATGGGCACGAGGCTGTTGCGCACTTCGTGAGCGACGTGCGAGGCCATCTGTCCCAGGTCGGCCAAACGGCTGCGACGGGCGAGCTCGCGATTCTTGGCTTCCAGCTCGTCGGTGAGACGACGAACCTCCTCACGCAGGGTCTCGTGCGTTTTTTGCAGACGATCGGTCGCCTCGTTCCAGGCGCGGAGGATCATTTGCAGGTCGAGATCGCCTGGAATGGCGCCCGGCACTTGCGACGTCGGCAACGCGGCTTCGAGGACGGAGGTGGTAGTCATCGGTCGGAGCTCATGTCGAAGTGGGAGGCGACGGGGACCGGAACATCGAAGTAGGCGGAGTGAGCACGCGACGAACTATCCATCTCTTCCAACCGGCGGGCGGTCTCGTCGCGGCGGCGGATCATTTCGGCTTCGGCCTGACGCTCAAGGACCATGATCTGGGCGAGCAACTGCTCGGCACGCTGGGCGTCGGAGCGGCATTTTTCGCGGGCGGCGGCTGAGGCCCAGGCGCGCTGGTCGGGATCTTCGTCGCGGAACGGGGCCAGAGCTTGTTCGAGTTGCTGCAACTGGGTGAGAAGCTGTTGCTTGGCGCTTAGGACCGGCATCAGCTTGGTCATGTCGCCCCCGTGGATGAGATCGACCTGGGCATGCGACAGCCGAGCGAGCAACTCGACGAGTTGCGCCTTTTGAGCGATCAGGCTGGCGAGGGTTTCCGTGCTGGTCATGAATCGTTCTGTCTTCTACAGGGCTGCGAGCCAGGTGAGCAGTTGCCCCCACTCCTCACGCGTGTTGCGTGTGGTGCGAAGGAAGTCGGCGTCGGGCTTGATTCGATTGAGCACCACCCGGGCCTGTTCCAAGGTGCCGCGGGCTTCGGCGGGCCGGTTCAGCCGGCGATAGCAGGCGGCGATTTGTACATAGGCTTCCAGGGCCTCGGGCTCATGCTGGAAACGGTTGGTGGCGGCGGAGTAGGCCTTGATCGCTTCCTCGTAACGCCCCAGGTCGAAGAGGGCGTCGCCGCGGGCAAAGTACGCGTTTCGCAGGATGCTGCGTTCAAGCGGGCTGCGATAGGGCTCCTTGTCGTCGCCGAGCATCGAGATGAGCTGCGAGTACTCATCCACAGCCGATTGCAGGTCGGCCTGCATTTGTTTGTGGAGCGAAACACGGGTGGTTTCAATCGTGATGATCGAGAGCCGTTTCCGCGGCCACTTGGCGGAGTGTCGATAGCATTCGGCGATTCGGTAGCGGGCCTCAACGGCTTGCGGGGCGGTGGGATAGCGTTTCACCGCCTCCGTCAGGGTCTTCAGCGACTCGCGGAAGAGCGTGTGAGCCTGTTCCAGCACCACCAGGGCCGAGCGACGGCGATCGAGATCGGTGCTATCCGCCCCTTCGATGCGGCTGCGAGCTTCCTGCATCAAGGCATCGCGATAGAGCAGATTGCCGAGCGCATACAGTGAGTCACGCCAGTCGGCGCTTTGCGGAGTGAGCGAATACTTGTAGAGGTTGTCAGAGAGAAGTTCCTTGGCCTCGGAAATCTTGCCTTGCTCTTCGAGCGCCAGCGCAGAGAGCAGTCGCGCCCGATAGGTGGCGGGATGGTTCGGATACATCTCGCAGCACTCGTTGAGCGCCTTAAGGGCCGCGGCGGGATCGTTCTCGCTGAGCAGGGCCTCGCCGAGACCGGTCAACGCTTCGGGACGGGCCTGGGTCGGCTCCTGAGCGAGCAGCTGACGATAGACGCGTGCCGCCTGGCGAAAGCCGTGCCCCGCGAGGTACGCATGGGCGCTGGCGGCGAGGTCTTCGAGATAGTGCCTGGTGGCAATCCGCAGCTCGGCGAGCTTTTCCAATTCGGCCCCCGCCTGGCGGAAATGATCGCGGGCTTCGGCTTCCACGACTTGCCGCAGTGCGAGTTCTTTGGGGGCGGTCTTGATCAGGTGTTCGCCCCATGCGAGGTGAGCCTGGGCGAGCAGTTGGTTGTGGCGAACTTCGGAGAGCAAGGGGCTGGTCAAGCTGGCCAGCGCCACCGCCTCCGCGAACTGATCGGCATCCAGGAAGGAGTCGAAGCCCAGCGTCAGCCGGGCGTCGAGCGCTTTCAGCGAGAGCAGGGGGTTGGTCCACGTGTCGGCCGAGCCCGCTTCCTTGAGCAGACGCTCGTAAAGCGCGAGGGCTTCAGCCTCTTCTCCCTTGCGCTGCTGCAATTCGGCTTCGTAGAGCATCGCCACCAGCGCTTCGGGCCGGCCGGCAAATGCCCGGCGGACGCGAGTGAGCTGAGTAAGGGCAGCGGCGTCATTTCGCTGACCGAGCAGGCAGACACCAGTCAGCAGTTCGGCTTGAGCGACCACATCGGGCGCCGCGTCGTCGGCCTGCATGAGATGGCGTAGCTGGCCGATGAGCGTCTCACACTCGGCGGCAAACTCCGGCGACGGCGGATCGAGGAGCGTCTCCGGCTTGCCGACATCTCGCAGCAGGATGCGAGCATTGAGCAGCACCGCATCGGCGTGAACCGAGGATGAATCTGGGATTGTCGCGAGCACTGCCCGACTGCGGTCCCACTCCGACTGCGCCATGAGGATCTGCGCCTGTTGCAGACGGGCCAGTTCCTCGTCGCGCTGCGTCAGTCCGGGCAGAGCGAGCAGGCTTTCGTTCTCAGCCAGCGCCTTGGCAAGCGAGGGGGGCGTGATGTGCAGATAGCAATCGGCGAGCATTTCGTGCAACTCGCGCAGCTGCGCCGGTTCTTCCAGGTGCAGATCGCGCAGCACGGGGATCGCCGCCGCGTAGCGTCCACCGCCGTGCAGGCAGCGGCCGAGCAGAAGGCGGGCCTGAGTTCGCCTTTCTTCGGGGATGCCCTGAAACTGCGCCTCTTCGAGATAGCGAGCGGCGATCAGGTTCAGCGTCCGCCGCTCGGTGGGATTCAGATCGAGTCGGGCGTCGTGCGCCAGGGCCGTGCCCAGGACCAGCAGCGTCGTGCCGTCGGGCGGGTTGGCGGCGCCGGGAGCGGTCCGCGACTCGGCGGCGATTCGGCGGGCCTGCTTGTAGTCGCCGGCGTCGAGGTAGGTGAGCGCTACGGTCAGCAGTTCGCTCGCCGGTTTCTTTTTTGCCGGCAAAAGAGCTGAAGTTGCGAGCGCCCCTCCACCGATAACCAGCAAGCCAACGAGCAGGACCAGCCCACCGCGAATCGGATGGGCCTTCAGCCCCGCGGGCAGTCCAGACAATCGGCCCAAGAGCGACCGCTTCGCAGCGGCGCCACCAGCGCTATTGTCGGTCGGTTTGTTGGCCATGGGCTGGATCGTCCTTGATCCGCTCCGAGTGCGCAGGCGATCGCGCACCCATCGAGAGATTTCCGCGCGTCTTGTACCGAAAAGGGATTGCGCGCGTCAATGCGAGCTTGCAGCCGGCGTGAAACGGCTTTGAAAGCGTGCCGCGAATCGATGAACGCCAGCCATCGCCACGGCAAGTAGCCGGAGGCGAACCGCCTCCGGGAAAGCCCCGCGCAAGGACGCTGCGGGAAGCAAAGAATGCCGTAGCTGAATTCGCCAGAATTCAGCCGTCCTGCAAGCGGGCACCGGGTTTGTCTGAATTCTGGCGAATTCAGCTACCGGGCCGCGATTAGTTCACGTCGCGGGGCAGGGCGTTCTGGCTTTCGGACGAGACCATGCCGGTCACCCGCTCCATCATCCAGACGTCGGCGTCGTGCAGCATTTGAGTCGTCAGTTCGTCTCCGCAGGGATACTGCCGGACGGTGACCGCCAG
>JAEZAS010000068.1 GCA_023430365.1 Planctomycetota bacterium | reverse complement strand
GGACATCCGAAATCCAAACGCAACCCAAACGGAGAACCCTCCCATGCAAGCTGCACTATCCATCCTCGGCCGGATCATGCTCTGCACGATCTTTGTCTTGAGCGCCGTCGGCAACAAGATTCCGAACTTCTCGGGCATCATCGGCTACATGAAAGCCAACAATCTCACCTGGATGCCCGAACTGCTCTTGGGTGGAGCCATCGTGTTCCTGCTCGTCGGCAGCCTGCTGGTCGTGCTTGGCTATCAGGCGCGAGTCGGGGCGATGCTGCTCCTGGCCTTCCTCGCGCTGGCGACGTACTTCTTCCACGACTTCTGGGATCCGCGCCATGGAGAAGCCGCACAGATGCAGACCATCCAGTTCATGAAGAACCTCGGCCTGGCGGGGGCGATGGTGTTCATCATCGCCAACGGCAGCGGGGCGGGAAGCCTCGACCGGCGTTTGCATAAGCCCCAGGAGCCGCTTTACACCTAGCGTTCACGGCGATCGTCCGTTTTGCTGCGTTGCACGAGCCGACATCGGCCGCCCTAGATTTTTCTCTCGCCTGGGCAAGCGGTTTGCACCTGGAGAGAAACTTTCGCAACGACTACGCAAAATTCGAACCCCGCTCCCGTACACTAAGGACGGTTCTGCCCGGGGTGATCCGCTGTCACGAAGGAGAGACTCAGATGCGAAACGGAAACAAGCGTTCGGCGACCAAGGAAGCCCTCGGTGTGCCGACCAAAAACGATCTGCCGGAATCGACGCGGGAAAAGATCGTCCAGCTGTGCAACGAACGGGTGGCGGATCTGATCGATTTGCAACTGCAGGCCAAGCAGGCCCACTGGAACGTCCGCGGTCCGCGGTTCTACCAGCTTCACCTGCTCTTCGATCAGGTTTACGAAGTGGCGGTTGAGCTGACCGACATTGTCGCGGAGCGGGCCAGCCAGTTGGGCGGCATCGTCGAGGGGACCGTGCAGGCGGTGAACCAGCGGAGCGAACTCGATCCCTATCCGCTCGACCTGCAAGAAGGGCTCGGCCACGTCCAAGCCCTGTCAGCCGCCCTTGCCTCGGCCGGCCAGCGGGCTCGCGCCGCGATCGATCAGGCCGACGAACTCGGCGACAAGGATGCGGCCGACGTCTTCACCGAAGTCAGCCGCGGTCTCGACAAGCAACTGTGGTTCGTCGAAGCGCACCTGCAGGCGGAGCAATGATTGGGCTGCAGGTGGGGCGGTCTCTAGCGGATTGCTAGTAGACAGTAGACAGTTCACAGAAGACAGTTTCCTCGTTACGACGCTCTGCGTCGTAACGCAGCGTTGGACGCTCCGCGTCCCGAGCCCGACGCAGCGCGTCCGACAGTTGCGTTCCCACGCAGAGCGTGGGAACGAGAACTGACAGCTGAGAACTGAAAACTTCTTCGACCGCTTAGAGCTTGCTCAGGGCGCCCTTCGCAATTGCCGCCCGGTTGGCGGGTTGGGCCTGAATCTGATTCAGGGCCTTTTCCACCTCTGCTCCCTTCGCGGCGTCTTCTTCTTTCGCGCGTGTGATGAGATCGGGAAAGCCGGCCGCTTCGCTGGTGAGCGGAGCGCCGTTGGCGTAGTTCTGCAGAACCTGCTTCGCCTCGTCGATCGCCGACGACTTGACCTCAATGGTCTCTTCTTTCACCGCTCCACCGCCGCAGCCAACCAGGGCCGGGGAGAGCAGGGCCAGGGAGCAGAGGCCGGTGGCAGCGAGCGAGCGAATCGAGGCAAAACGGAAGTTATTGGACATGGAAGTGGTCAGAGCCTTGCAAGGTGAGTGTTTCAGAAATTCGATCAGGCCCGCCGCTTCAAACCGTGTGCTGGCGACTGGCGATTTGTCAATAAACAGGGCCCGCGAGATCTCGCGGGCCCTGGAGAGTTGGCTTGCTCAGTGATCTAGTCCAATTGAGCGACCTGACCGTCGTTACGGTTGCCGAGGCGCTGGTAGGTGAGCAGGTCGACGGTGCTGGGTACGAACCGCACCGAGCCGTCACCCATGCCCACGTTTACACCGGCGGGGTGCATGGCGCGAGCGGGAATGATGCCGCGGCCCCAGTCGTGAGCGCCGCCGGGGCAGCAGTTGCCGCCGAGGCTTGGCCAGCGCCAGTTCGGCGGGGCAGCCGTGTTGAACGACGACTGCGCGGCGGGATACCAACCCCAGAGGGTGCCGTTGTTGCCACGCACGCCCGTGGGGCTGTTCTTGGCTTTGGCGCCGATCGTGTCGAGTTCGGACATGGTGGGAAAGTTCTTGTCCGCAACACCGTTAATGTCGCCGTCGCTAGTGTAGAAGATATCGTAGGGGAAGCGTCCCTTGGTGGTGTCGGTCGTGCCCGTTCCCGAGAGGAACTCGCCCGCCATGATCGTGTTCGACAGCCCATCGGTCACCTCGGCCATCTTCCGCTCTTTGAGCGTGATGATCATGCCGTTGATCTCGCTCTCGCTGCCCCAGTTGGTGACGACCGAGCTGCCCGAGCACCAGCCGTAGTTGCTCCCCGGACCACTCCAACTACCTGAGCTGGGAGCGGGTGGAGCGGACGGACAGATGAAAGTCTTGATCTTCGCCTTCAGGTAGGTGCCACTCACCAAACCCCAGTTCGTGAAGTTCGCGTCGATCGACTCGTACAGGTTGTTCTGCTCGATGTAGGGCAGGATTTTGTAGTGGGCACTGAGAGATTCCCAGGCGTTCGCCCCGCTCTGATAGAAATTCTTCGGAAACTGGTTGTGCGTGTCATGGAAGTTGTGCATCCCGATGCCGAGTTGCTTCAGGTTGTTCGAGCACTGGCTTCGACGGGCCGCCTCACGGGCAGCTTGCACGGCCGGCAGCAGCAGAGCAACCAGCACGCCGATGATCGCGATGACCACCAGCAGTTCAACGAGGGTGAAGGCTGCGCGAGCAGCGGGAGAGGAACGGGACATGGGGTGACGACCTTGGATGGAGAGAAATGGGATAAAGGACGGCGTGGATCGGGCCGCTAAGGATATAGATGATCGGCCCGACCAAAGTGTTAGTTATTATAACAGAAAATTGCGGGTTTTACAGATCACTCGGATCGAACCGAGCGCCCCACGTCCCCCTGCGGCAGACCGCACCGCCGTGGCGGACGAACGATGCCATTCATAGGCCAGCCGGCCACCTCGGAACGCCCTAAGATCTTGCTGCTAAGGGCCCAGTGTTTGCTTTGAGTTCCCCAGTCCCAGCCCCGGGTAGGGCGGGAATCCATTCTGGGGGCCAATCACATGCTGCCGCTGAGCGTCTTACGCGTCTGGGGTCTCGGACTTTTTAGCTGGCTCTTGCTGGCGGCCGCGGCCTATCTCCTTTATGAGTATGCAGATGGCGTTTCTCCCCCAGCCGACCCGGAAGCGGTCGCCGTAAGGCAGGACGGCCGGGTGGAAGTCGACGAAGCCCGCCTGGAACCGGCGGCGAGCAGCGAGCGAGACACTCAGGGTGGCTGGCCCTACCTGGCGATCGGGCTGGCGCTGCTGGGAATCAGTTTCGGCGGCTTCCTGCCCGTGCTTCCGCTGCTGGGCAAGCCGAAGCTGGACGAACCGTCGGCCGAGCGCACGGGGCGCGTGCAGTACGTCGATCGGCCGGACGGCTGTCGTCTGCGGGTCGAAATCTACGGGGCCGAGAGCGGCCCGACCGTCGTCCTCACCCACGGCTGGAGCCTCAACAGCACTGCCTGGTACTACGTGAAGCGGCAGTTTTCGGGGCGCTATCGCATCGTCGTTTGGGACCTGCCCGGGCTAGGCCTTTCCACCGCTCCGCGAAACGGCGACTTCCGCATCGAGAAGATGGCCGACGACCTGCATGCGGTGATCGCCACCGTTTCGCCCGATCGGCCCGTTGTGCTGGTGGGCCATAGCATCGGCGGCATGATCACGCAGACGTTCTGCCGGGTGTATGCCGCCGAGTTGCACAGCCGAGTGGCCGGCGTCGTATTGCTCCACACGACCTACACCAATCCGCTCCGCACGGCCTGGCTCGCGCCGTTGTGGACGGCGCTCGAGAAACCGGTCATCGTGCCACTGAACCACCTGACGATCTGGCTGGCGCCGCTCGCCTGGCTGTCGAACTGGATGAGCTATATGAATGGCTCGCTTCACATCGTCAGCCGATTCACGAGCTTTGCCGGCGACCAGACGATGGGGCAGGTGAACTACGCCGCGAAGCTGGCGGCCGTCCATTGGCCGGGCGTGCTGGGGCGCGGCAATCTGGCGATGCTCGAGTTCGACGAACAGCGCTCGCTTCCGCGGCTCGACGTTCCCACGCTTGTCGTCGGAGGCGAGCACGACCGCATGACCACGCGTGAGGCGAGCGATCGGCTCGATCAACTGATTGCCGCAAGCGCCGAGACCACGATATCCGCCGGACACTTGGGGCTTTGGGAGAAGAACGAGCAGTTCGCCGAAGTGTTCCGCGAGTTCGTCGACAAGGTTACGGCCGTCGCGCCGCAACCGACGGAGTCCTCAACCGCCACGCCGCTACGTCGCACGGCGCCCTAAGCGGGACCTAGACACTGTTGCTGGCGTAGTAGAACCCAAAACAGGCTTCGCACAGCGAATGAGCGCAATTGGCCGGCTGGGCGTCGACCCAATCCGGCACCCAGTCCCAAACGATCTCGCGCTGATTGCGTTTGAACTTGCGACAATGGCAACACTGCAGCAGCAACCCGCTCGGGGTCAAGTAATTGGATTCCACCGGCAGCCACGCTTCCTCGGGGTGCGGCATCTCGATGGTCAGGGCGTGCACGATGAGCAGCCCTTCGCGGTTTCCCAGCGGGTAGCACGTCATCTGAAACTTGCGAAAGTCGCGCGACGACGAGCATTCGTACTCGTGACACCACGTGCACTGGCTGTCCAGGCAACGTTGGTAGTTGCTGGCGAAGAAACTGCGAATGGGGGTCGAAATCGCGTCGAGCAGATTGCTGCCGAGATTCCAACGCTCGTAGAGGTCGCGGCCGCGGTTGGCCTGGGCAAACTCCCAGTAATTGGCGTTCAAGTATGCCAAGCGCATGTCCGGCCACAGGCCGTAGACGATGTGCTCGTCGCTTTCGAGCAGCGAACGATCAAAATCGGCGATCAGAGGGGCGAAATTGGGATCGCATTTGGTGACCAGGTGAGACAAGCGGCGGCCTTTTTCACTAGCGGAATTGCTCTTGCGCGTACGACCGCCGTGGGCGGGGACATCGGTCAATCGTACCCCACCGACCGGCAGAGACCAGAGCCAGGCGGACCGAATCGCCCGGTTGGGGAGCGTCGAAATCCGCGAGGACGCCCGCATTCCTTCGTGGAACTGCGGTCGTCGCCGAGCCATAATGGCCCGACTACATGAGGAATGCTGCATCAGGGACGTTTCAACACGGTTTTGCTTTCCATGAGGTGCTTCGATGCGTCGGACAGTGCTCGTCACGAGTGCGGTGGCGTTGGTTTCTTTCGGATCAGTGGCTTCGTTCACCGCCTTCGGCCAAATCGGCGGCCTCCGGCAGCCACCGCCCTCCGGCGCTGCGGGCTCGACCGCGCCCGGCGGCTCCACGGCGCCGGGCGCATCGGGAACTCCGGGTTCTCGGTTTGGCAGTGGCGCTCCGAGCGCGCCAGGTCCACGATTTGAAAGCGCCGCGCCGGGCTCGCGCTTCGGCGGCGGAGCGCCGGAGGCCTCCTCGGGTCCAGCGGCGGGCGGCGCGTTCCCGGCATTGCCCAGCGATCCTCCGACGACGATTCCACCAACCACCACGCCGCCGCCGGTTCGCGGGCCGGGCAACCCTGGCGATAGCACAATCCCCGACACCGGCGCCGCGCCGGACACCAGTGGCCTGCGCTTCGGCGCTCCGCCGGCCACCGATGCTCCGCTTCCGGGAGACACCACGCCCGGCGGCTCGCGGCTTGCGGATCCTTCGTTTGCGCCGCTCGATTCGACGTCGCCCGACAGCCGCTTCAGCCCGTCGCCCGATCCGCTGGGCGACGATCGCGGCGCGCTACCCGATAGCCGCGGAACCATGCCGCTCGACGACGAGCGCATGCTGCCTGGCGGCGCTGCTCCGGTTCCTGGCGATGCCGCTCCGCTGCCTGAGCCGAGCGCTTCAGCCGCCGGCGATACAGGCGCGCAAAAGATGATCTATCGCAATGAGCTGGCGACCTTCTTCCTGGTCTTCGACCAGGGAAGCGCCCACTACCATCTGCAGCATCAGCAAGGACCGCAGCCCGGTCCCCAGCCGATGCCGTGCGCGAACGGACACTGCATCCTCGGTGGCATCGGCGACCTGCCGATGCAGAGCTACGTGCCCCATCTCGCCACGCTGCAACGGGAAGACAGCAACGACGCCAACTACTGGCACTACGTCGCTCGCGACGGCGATCAGTTCACGACGGAGTGGGCCTTCGCCCGCCGAACCTCGCGCGACGGCCGCTACGCGGTCTATCGCAAGACGGGTGATGGCTGGGCGCGGTACGGTTCGTTCTCGCGGCAGGCGCTGCGGTAGGCGACCAGAGCGACTGATCTCGTAGAATGGAATGGGCCGCCGTTTCGGTGGCCCATTTTTGTCGGCTGGCGGCGGATGTCGCCTGGGAACGAGTATCGATGACCGGTTTCCGATCGCTTAGGCGACCAATTTATTGTGCGCTGCTCGTCGGGTTGCTGGCTTTCTCCACGGCGGAGGCTCAGACGAAGGCCAGCAGGCCGAAGCGGTCTCAGCCGCGCGACGATTCGGCGCTGCTCGACCGGCTATCTCCACCAGCCGCAGCGCCGGCGCCGTCGCGAAGCGTTCCATCGCCTCAGCCGACAGCGCCAGCCCGCGATCCATTGCGCCGCTATCCACCGGCGGAAGTCCTTCGCGCCGCCGCAGCCGTCCAAGAGGCGGGCTTTTGGACGATCGACAAGGACTATCGCGCGGACAGCCCGGAAGCGGCCCTTCGCCAGCGGTCGCTCATCCCGCCGCTTGAGCGCGACGGTTCGACGGTTCCGCTCCGGTTGATCGAAATCAGCACCACCGTCGAAGCCGACGGCAGCGGGGCGCTCGTCCTGCCGTGCCCACGCGACGTCGGAGACCAACTGCATGTGGCCGCGCAGGTGAGCGTCGTGCGCGTGCAGGACGGTGTCGAGCGCCCGACGCCGCACCGCTCGTCGATCGTCTACTCCGACAGCAAACCGAGCGGCTACATCAATCCGTTCATCTATGTCGACCTGAACGAAGAAGAAGCCACCGGCCGGCTTGAGGTGCGAGCGCAGCACTGGATCGTGCTCCCCGAGTATCCACGCGGGCGCGAGTTTCAGGAGCTTATCCAACAAGCGGCGAAGCCGATTCTCGAAGCCATCGATCGAGCCGCGGCGATCGCCTATGACGTGGAAATCCAATTCCCCGAAGCGCCGGACCAGCCGGAGCGGGGCGATTGCAGCGTGAAGGCCTACGTGGCTCGCAACACCCAGCCGAAGCTTGCCGATCGACGCATCGAGGTGGTCGAGGGTTATCGGTTTCGGTTGCCGCCGGTCGACCGGGCCACGGGCGGTTGCCATTTCCAGAACCTGGTGATCAGCCCACCGGGATTGTTCTGGTTCGACGCGACGAGCCGCGGCGACTACTTTGTCGGTCCGCAGGTCGGCTTCATCGCGACGAGCGTCGGCGGCGAGTTTTCGCTTCCCGCACTCAACGACGAGCCCGGGAAGTTCCATCACGGGAGCAATCTAGGTTTCTATAGCGGCTTCAAGAGCCACGGACAGGCGAGGCTATCGACGGCGACGTTCGGTGAGAGGGCGGAGGCGCTGGCTGAGCTGGAGAAGCGACCGCCGGAGGTTGTTGCGCGCTATGCTGAGGTGCTGCGGCGCGAGCGCGTGCGCGTGTATCGGGCGGGGAAGTAAGGCGGCGGGGTCGCTTGAGCGTCGCGGGGACGCTCTCTGCGTGGCTCGTCTTTGCGCGGGGCTGGCCCGGAGGCGGTTCGCCTCCGGCTGCTTTCTTTTCGTGTAGCCGGATCAACGCGAGGGGCTTGTTGGGTCGGCCTCTTCTTCTTCGGCCTCTTCTTGTTCGAGTTTGCGGCGGCGTAGCTCGCGGAGCGCGATGCTCGGCGGCAGGACGATCACCAGCAGGCCGAGCACGAGCGTAAAAACCAGCGAGAACCATTGGCCGACCGTCAGTTCGCCGGCCCGCTGCCAGATCTGCCCCGCGACGATCCCCACGATGATCCCGCCCAGGACCGGGAAAGCGACCAGCCACACGCGAAGGGACGCATTGGAGCGCTCGTGAAGCGGGGGGCCGATTTGATTGGGGACTGGGGGCACGGCTGGAGTCTTTGATCGGGCCAGGCAAACGTCGCAGTGCAGGCAGCCATCGTGCGCGAGCCGCCCCGGCGTTGCAAGCGAGGTCGGCCGAGATCGCCGGGCGCGGAAAATCGGCCTGGGCAATCCTCGCCGGATTTGCGGTCCCGCGCACCTTGCGCACTCGCAGCGCCCCCCCGCCCGCCGAGCTTCAACGCGTCTTAACAATTCCGCTACATGGCGTTCACAAACAAGCCTTACTCTCAGCCGCATCACAAACGAGTTTGTTCCAGAACAGGTCGAGAACAGGAATCAGAGGATGCGTTACACCCAACGAAAACAAGCGTTCACGCTCGTCGAACTGCTGGTGGTCATTGCGATCATCGGCGTGCTCGTCGCCTTGCTGCTGCCAGCCGTGCAATCGGCCCGCGAAGCGGCCCGGCGAATGAGCTGCTCGAACAATCTGCGGCAGATGGCCGTCGGTGTGCACAACCACCACGACACGCTCGGCTATCTTCCCCGGGCCGGCTCGGATGGCCCCAACCAGGACTGCTGCAACGCCACGGTGCGCGAGGGCTGGAGCTGGGCGTTCCACCTGCTGCCGTTCATCGAGCAGCAGAACCTGTTCGACCAGACCGACAACGCCATCGTCAGCTCGTCGCCGGTAAAAACCTACTACTGCCCGACCCGCCGGGCCCCGGCCAAGTACGGCACCCACGCCAAGCTCGACTACGCCGCCAACGCCGGCTCGCAGCCGAACCAGAACGGCAAGGACGGGGCGTTCGTCCGGCAATGGCTGGCCCCAAGCTCCTCGAAGCCGCAAAACCTGCCGGTTGAGCAGACCCGCCGGTTCGGCGATTTCATCGACGGCACTTCGCACACGATCCTGATCGCCGAAAAGCAGATGCACCAGTCGGGCTGGGGCAAGACGGGCGGCGACAACGAAGCCTGGAACAACGCCGGCTGGGACGAGGACATCAACCGCTACGGCAACTACGTCCCTCAGGCCGACTCAAAGCATCCGGTGCACGACGCTTCGGCCAACTACTGGTCGCGGCACTTCGGCAGCTCGCACCCCGCCGGCATCAACGCCGCCCGGGTGGACGGCTCGGTCGGGTTCGTCGCCTACAACGTCGACGCCACCACCTGGCTGCATCTCTGCACGATCGCCGACGGCTACGTCCTCAACGAGCAGTAGCAACACAGCCGGCGAAGTGAATGGCCGTCGGTTTCGGCTTGGCGCTGCGAGAGCTTCGCTAATCGCCAGACCCGGCATGCGGTAGACGATGCCGGAGCCTCCACACGGCAGGGGTAACTTTTCTGCTCGACAAATGGTCCGGCCATTGCTTACATTGGCGGCCGTGCATGGGTTCTCGCGAGCCCATGCTCTTTTCTTTCGGATATCTCCATCGGTCCTTCAAAGATCGAATACATTTTCGAGCGTCTGCGTCGCCAGTTTCTTACGGTTACCTCTCTAGTCTGCGAGGGTACTCAGATGCGCTATTATCATCGGAAAGAAGCGTTCACGCTGGTCGAGCTGTTGGTCGTCATTGCGATCATCGGCGTGCTCGTGGCTCTGCTGCTGCCGGCCGTGCAATCGGCCCGCGAAGCGGCGCGGCGAATGAGTTGCTCCAACAACCTGCGACAAATCGCGATCGGGGTGCATAACCACCACGATACGTTGCAGCACTTTCCCCACGGCGGATCGGAATCGCCCACGATCGATTGCTGCGCCTCGGACAACAACAACCGCTTGGGCTTCAGCTGGGCGTATCACCTGCTCCCGTTTGTGGAGCAGCAGAACCTTTACGATCTGACCGACTACACCCTCCTCTCGGTGACGCCGGTCAAGACCTACCACTGCCCGACCCGCCGGGCGCCGGCCAAGTACGGCAGCACCGCCAAGCTCGACTACGCCGCCAATGTGGGCAACATCCCGACCAGCACCGGCATCCGCGATCTCTGGGGCGCCGACGGCGCGTTCGTTCGCCAATGGAAGAAGCCCCAGAACCTGACCGTCGGCGCCGCGATCGAGAACTACCGCCGGATGGCCGACTTCTCCGATGGCACGGCCAACAGCATCCTGGTCGGCGAAAAGCAACTGCACCAATCGACCTGGGGCACGGCCGGCGGCGACAACGAACCCTGGAACAACCCCGGCTGGGATGAGGACGTGCTGCGAGTGGGGAGCGAAGTTCCGCAGCCCGACAAGAAGCACCCCGACAGCTCCCAGGCGACGCACTGGTCGCGCAAGTTCGGCAGTTCGCACCCGGCCGGAGTCAATGCCGCGCGGGTCGACGGCTCGGTGGGCTTCATCGCCTACAACATCGACGCCACCACCTGGCTGCGTCTATGCGTAATCAACGACGGACAGGTCATCACCGAGCAATAGGTTCCTCCTCGACCGCTCACGACCGCGCGTCTAGCTGATGCGATGGACGCCAACCTGGTCGTCCATCGCCCTCGCGAGCGGCCCACCTGATCTCCCTCCCGACCCTCGGTAAACCACCAAGGGACGATTTGCTCGACTTCGAGCAAACCACTGCTTCCGTTGCTGACCCACATTCCCCCACTTGCAAGGCACTGACTCCACCCACCAAAGACCCATCCGGCTGCCGCTTCATCGCTCGTAGGATTTCCGCAGCCTTGCGCCGCATGTTTTCATCTTCTTTGCTCCGATTCATGAGGAATTCAGATGCGTCGATTCTATCGGAAGGAAGCGTTTACCCTCGTCGAGTTGCTGGTCGTGATTGCGATCATCGG
>JAEZAS010000004.1 GCA_023430365.1 Planctomycetota bacterium | reverse complement strand
GCGGCGCGGGCACGCGAGCGGCGGTAGAAGCCGAACTTTTCCAGGGCCTTGTAGACTTCTTCGAGCGTCTTCTCGCCGAAGTTGGCGATGCTCAGGAGATCGTCCGGCGTGCAGTTCAGCAGGTCGCGGACCGTGAACACGCCGCGCTCTTCCAGGCAGTTGGTCGTGCGAACACTCAGGCCGATCTCGGCCGTGCTCATTTCCAACCGTTCCTGCATCAGACGGGCCTGCTCATCCTGGCGGCTCAGAGGAATACGGGTCCTGCTCATGGGTTCCCTCCCGGCAAAACTTGGGTCGAAGCGAATTGTGCGAATGGCTCAAGCGTCAGTCGCGTTCCCTACGCTGCGTGTGCTTGAGATGGGTGGGAATATAAATCCGGTTTTGGAAATTACCAGAGCCTCGGCGAAGATTTTTCAGAAATTATTCATGATGCGCTAGCAGTGCTGTGCTAGCACGGATCTGGGCAGTTTTTCCCGAGAGGCCTATATTGAGAGCTGACCACTTGTACATTGGTGGGTCGTCCTTGGCTCTTGGAATTTGGCCTGTAACGGTATGGATACGCCCCTCTCCGACCTCCACCGCCTTCTGACTCCCGCCCAGCTCGCGGCGGTGACGCACGTCGATGGCCCGCTCCTCATTCTCGCCGGGCCAGGCAGCGGCAAGACGCGCGTGGTCACGCACCGCATCGCCCATCTGCTGAGTCAGGGGATCCCCGCGCGGCAGATTCTCGCCCTCACGTTCACCAACAAGGCGGCGGCCGAGATGCAGTCGCGCCTGGCGACGCTCGCTCCCGGCCAGCCGGTGTGGATGGGGACGTTTCACCGGTTCTGCGCCCGCACGCTGCGAATGAACGCTGCGCTCGTCGGGCTGGCCGAGAACTACTCGATCTACGACATGGACGACAGTCGCAAGATGCTCGTCTCGGTCCTGGAGGAAGAAGGGATCGACCTGTCGCACACCTCGCCCGACGCCATCCACCACGCCATCAGCTGGGCCAAGAACCACCTGATCACCGCCGAGAAGTACGTCCCGGCCCGCGGCCTGCAAATCGGCCGGATCGTCGAACGGGTCTACCCCAAGTACCAGCGTGCCCTGCTGCGGGCCAACGCCGTCGATTTCGACGACCTGCTGCTGCACGTGGCCACCATGCTCCGCGAGAACCCGGAGGTGCGGGCCGACCTGGACAAGCGCTACCAGTACATCATGGTCGACGAGTACCAGGACACGAACCTGGCGCAGTACGCCATCGTCCGGGCGCTGTCGATCAACTATCCGAATCTCGCCGTGACCGGCGATCCCGACCAATCGATCTACGGCTGGCGTGGCGCGAACCTCGACAACATCCTCGACTTCGAGAAGGACTTTCCGCAGGTCAAGGTGGTCCGCCTCGAGCAGAACTATCGCAGCACGAAGGCCATCCTTCGCGTCGCCGATCAACTGATCGAGCACAATGTGCGGCGGAAGCAAAAAGGGCTCTACACCGACAATCCCGAAGGGGACAAGGTCCGGCTCTACGCCTATCCCACCCAGCGAGACGAAGCCGAACACATCGCCGCCCAGATCGCCCAGGAGATTCATTCCGGCCGGCGGCGGGCTCGCGACTTTGCGATCTTCTATCGCACGAACGCCCTCTCGCGACAGCTCGAGCACTCGCTGCGCGAGCTGGTGATTCCCTACCAGATCGTCAATGGGCTGGAGTTCTATCAGCGCAAGGAAATCAAGGACGTCCTCGCCTACCTGCACCTGCTGAACAATCCGCGCAGCGACGTGGCCCTGCTGCGGATCATCAACACGCCGACCCGCGGCATCGGCAAGACGTCGATCCAGAGGCTGCAGGAGCATGCCCGGCGGAAGCAGATTCCGCTGCTCGACGCGGCGCGGGAAGCGGGTGTGATCAAGGAGCTGAACAAGAAGTCGGCGCTGTCGATCGCCAAGTTCGTGGCGATGTACGATCGCCTCGGCGAAGCCGTGCTCGCGCCGCTCGAAGAAATCGTGGGCAAGGTCCTCAGCGAAACGGGCTATCGCGAGGTGCTGCAAAACTCCGAGGCGGAGGAAGACCAGGACCGCCTGGCGAACTTGGAAGAACTCCTCACGGCGGCCCGCGAGTTCGACATTCGCAATCCGGGCCAGGGAAACCTCGAGCAGTTCCTCGAAGAGTCGTCGCTCGTGGCCGACACCGACGCCTGGGAGTCGGAAACCGACAAGGTCACGCTCATGACCTTGCACGCCGCCAAGGGGCTCGAGTTTCCGAGCGTGTTCATCATCGCCTGCGAGCAAGGGTTGCTGCCGCACGAGCGGAGCATCAAGGATCACGATCGGGACAAGCTCGAGGAGGAGCGCCGGCTGCTTTTTGTCGGCATCACGCGGGCGATGGAGCGGCTGCAACTGAGCTATGCCCAGTACCGCACGTTCCGCGGCATGTCGGCCCCCACGGTCCCCAGTTCGTTCCTGATGGAATTGCCGCGGCACGAGATGGAGCAGAGCAGCAACCTGTATGGCCTGCAAGCGACAGCCGACTGGGAGGAACCGGCGGGGGACACCGACTTCGACTTCGGCGCCAACGAGGACGACGGCTCGCAACTGCCTCCGGATGACGATGAGTTTTCGCAGATCGACGAACCCCAGCCGAAGAAGCAGCGGGAAAAGACGCTCACCAGCGGCCTGCTGACGGCGGCGGACCTGCTCGCGAAGCAGGATTCGCCGGGCCGCAAGACGCCGATCAACGCCTTCAAGCACGGCATGACCGTGTCGCACCCCGAGCACGGCCTGGGAACGATCACCGCGC
>JAEZAS010000522.1 GCA_023430365.1 Planctomycetota bacterium | reverse complement strand
ATTCGTCGTATAGCATCGTCGGAACCGAGGGGGATCTTCGCTTGGAGCCTGCCTATGACTACGCCGTCAAGCTGACCCACTACCTCACCAAGGGAGGCAAGACGAAGAAGACGGTGTTTGCGAAGCGAGACCACTTCGGCGCCGAGCTGATGTATTTTTCCGATTGCATTCTCGAGGACCGTCAGCCGGAGCCCAACGGCAATGAGGGGCTGATCGATGTGCGGATCGTTCAGGCTCTTTATCAGTCGGCGCAGACCGGCAAGTCCATCCGGCTGCAGGCCGAAGTTCCACAAGGCAGGCCGACGATGGATCAGGAAATCCATCGCCCTGCGGTGAGTGAGCCCGAACTGGTCAACACCGAGCCGCCGCACGAATAGTCGCCTGACGTTTGGGACAATCGGGATTTGATTGCGCGGCGGAACGACAAAAGAAGAGCCTGGCCAGCAACCGCTGGCCAAGGCTCTTTTGTTTAACGCGGAAGTGCTTAGCTGCCGGAGTAGTCAACTACTCACGATTGCGTTGCTGTCGGCTGGCCGAGCGATTTTGATCGCGCTGGAGGTCTTCGACGACGTGGCGAGCATGGTCGAGATGCTCTTCCGTCGTGCGAATGCCTTCATCGATCAGCCGGGCCAGTTGGGGCGAGGCGTGCTCGCGGGCGGCTTCGAGCGTGGCCAGCATCCGGTTGTGAGCGACGATCTGCATGCCCATGAAGGCCATGTCGAACTCGGCGCCTTCCTTGTCCTCAAGCTCCCGGCGGGCATTCGCCAGGCAACGCTCCGTGATTTCACGCTGCAGCCGGAGGTGCGGAGCCTGAACACTGGTCATCTGCATCGCGCCACGCTGTGTCTGCGTGGTTCCAGCACGTCGAGGATCGTAGGAATACGACTCTGCTCCCCGGCTCGTCGTGGCGCCACGGTCGTAGCGGTAGTCGTCCGCGTAGTCACGCTGCGATTGCCCCGCGGCCCGGCGGCTGCTGTAGTCGTCGACTTCCTCGGCGTGGCTGCCGCTTCGAGCGCCGCTTGCACTGGAGGTGCCCCGACGGGTATCGCGATAGTCGTCCTCGTCGTAAGAACGCTGATTCTCTCGCGTGGAACCGCCCCGCGACGAGCGACTGCCAGCCCGGTCTTGCGTAGTGCTTTCCTGGTTGTAGCCGCCGCGCGGGCCCGTTTGATTTCGGCCAATCGTCGTGCCTTCGTCTTCGACATCGCCCGAGCGACGGCGGTTCGGCACTTCGGCGTCTTCGTTCTCGTCCTGGCTGCCAGCCTGGAAGACGACCGGATAGGTCTTCATGCTCGGTAGCAGCGATGCTCCCGAACCGCCGGACCCACCGGCTCCGCCACCTGCTCCAGCGCCGCCACCAGCTCCTCCAGCACCTGCTCCGGCGCCACCTGCTCCAGTTCCGCCCGCTCCCGCTCCGGCGCCGGCGCCACTGCTGCCCGTGCCCCCTGTGCCCGTCCCGGTTCCGGTTGATCCACTGGTTCCACCGCTCGTTCCGCTCGCGCCAGTTCCGATTCCGCTGGCGCCGCCGCTGTTCTCGCCGCTCGAGCCGCTCGTCGGGGCCCGGCCTTGTCCCGTGCGGGTGCCGACGCCGCCCGTGCTGCCGGCGCCGGTGCCGCTTGGACCTGCGGTGCCCGTTTGATTATTGCCGGCTCCCGTGGAGCCGGTGTCCTGATCGCCGCCGGTCGGTTGGTCGACGCTGTTGCCGATCCGACCGCTACCGGTGCGCTGCGTTCCTGTGCGATCGGTTCCCGTTCGGTCGGTCGATTGGATATCGGTCCGGTCGCGGCGGAGGTCAGCCTCGGCATCGGTTGCGTCTGCCCGATTGGAACCGCGTTGGCTGCCGCGGAAATCAGCATCGTCCTCCAGGCGATCGCGACCGCCGGAGCGGAGATCGTCTTCGAAGCGACCACCGCCACGTCGGTCGAAGGCGTCGTCGGCGTCGACTCGGCGGGTGGTGCGGCGTTCGTAGCGTTCGTCGTCCCAGGCTGCCGTTCGCGAGCCGGAAAGCCGACCGAATTCGGCGACAATCTGTGGCTGAACTCGATTCAGCCGGCTGAGGAAATCGCTGTGCTCGTCGATCATCATCTCGGCGAACTCGCGAACCTCGTCGCTATCGGCCCGCTGGGCTCCGAGTCGCGACATGGCGATCTCTTCGGCGTTGCCGAGAGCGAGTTGAGCGATGATGTCGGCGTCCAGGCTGGCCGATTGCTCGGGCCACTGGGCCCTGCCAGCGCGAACCGTCGTGGCGCGACCGTAGGTCGCGCCCGGCTGGGCCTGAAGCCCCGGTTGAGCTTGCACGCCGGGGTTGTACGATTGGCCGGGAGGATAGGCTCCGGCTTGGATGCGTCCCCCCTGTAGTCCGCTTTGCACGCGGGCGCCTGGAGCAAATTGCTGCGCTTCGGCCGTCACAAATGCGAATAGCGTCGCACCGACGCATAGAGTCCCGGCGGTCCACTGAAAAATCTTCATCGATCGCTCCTTGGTCTGAGTTCCGACATTGGGTTATCGCCCAGTCGTCTTGAGACCTGCCCTGCGGTCGCAAGGGATATGCCGTGGAATCGGACATTCGCCGATTGCGAAGCGGTGGGTCGATTATGCGGAATTCGTTGTCGACCATCGAAGCCGAGAGAACCTTGGTCCAGCCGGTTGACCATTCAGCGTTCAAAGTGGTCAGAGCGCAAGCACAGACAGGGCAACCGGTGAGCCGGCGCCGACTTGAAAGAGATGGTTCCGATCGCGGACGACCACGCGGCGGCGCTCTGCAAAGCACACGCCGACCTCACGAGAGCTTTCCAAGGTTCACGCCTCTTGGGTCCGTGGGCGGCCCGATGGCATGCCGACTGCAGTTCTCTCGCAGCACGACTCCCTTGGAATACCAAGCCCCTGCCTCTTCCAGGTCGTTGCGAACTTCGAAGAACTCGCCCGGGGGCCCCGTCAGCACCCATTCCCGTTGCCAGCAGGAACCTCACCATGACGCACCAGCACGACCAACACCACATCCCCGCCTGGTTTGCCGACGCCGAGCCGCAGCGCCAATCAAAAAGCCTGCCTCAGGACCAGCGGGCCGATGTCTGCATCGTCGGTGCTGGCATTGCCGGCATGAGCTGCGCCTATGAACTGGCGAAGGCGGGCAAGCGAGTGATCGTGCTCGATGATGGTCCGGTCGGCGGTGGCCAGACCGGGCGAACCACGGCCCATCTGGCCAATGCCGTGGATGATCGCTTCTATCACATGGAGTCGACCCACGGCGAAGAGGGGACGCGGATCATCGCCGAAAGCCATGGCCAGGCCATCGATCGCATTGAAGAGATCGCCACGGCGGAGGGCATTGAATGCGACTTCCGCCGGCTCGACGGCTATCTGTTCCTCGGGCCCGATGACAGCCCCGATTCGCTCGAACGGGAATTGGAGGCGGCCCATCGGGCGGGGCTGCTGGGAGTTGAGTTGCTGTCGTCGCATCAAGTCGGTACGCGAACGTTTTCGCCATGTCTGCGTTTTCCCCGGCAGGGACAGTTTCACCCATTGAAGTATCTGCAGGGATTGGCCGCCGCCGTGGAGCGTCTCGGCGGGCAGATTTATACCGGCGTGCATGTCGAGAAGGTGGAGGGGGGCTCCGGCGCCAAGGTCACGACATCGCAAAAGAAGCAAGTCTTTGCCGACGCCGTGATCGTCGCCACCAATTCGCCGATCAACGACATGTTTGTCATCCACACGAAGCAGGCGCCCTACATGACCTACGTCGTGGCTGGCCGCGTGCCGAAGGGGATGATACCGCTCGGGCTCTACTGGGACACGCACGACCCGTATCACTATGTCCGCCTGCAACCGATGCCGACCGAGTCGGCCCTCGATGCCGAGCAATACGACTTGCTGATCGTCGGTGGCGAGGATCACAAAACGGCGCATGCCAATGACCATCAGCGGCGCTACGACGCGCTGCGCAAATGGGCCACGGACCATTTTCCAGGCTTCCAGTCGGTCGATTTTGAGTGGTCGGGGCAAGTCTTCGAGCCGGTCGACGGCGTGGCCTTCATTGGGCGCAATCCGGGGGATTCGGACAACGTATTCATTGTCACCGGCGACTCGGGGCAGGGGATGACGCATGGAGTGATGTCGGGAATGATCTTGCGCGACCTGATTCTCGGTCGAGAGAATCCCTGGGCGAAGCTCTACGATCCCTCGCGCAAGACGCTCTCTTCGGCGGGCGAGTTTGCGAAAGAGAATCTCGACGTCGCCGCGCAGTATGCGGCCTGGGTGACGCCTGGAGACATCGACTCGATTGACAATGTGCCACGCGGTGAGGGTGCCGTCATTCGCAGTGGGCTGGAGAAGCACGCCGTCTATCGCGACGAGCATGGCGTGGTTCACCAGATGTCGGCGGTTTGCCCGCACCTGCAATGCATCGTGCAGTGGAACAACGACGAGAAAACGTGGGATTGCCCCTGCCACGGCTCTCGCTTCGACTGCCAGGGGAGCGTGATCGTCGGTCCGGCGAACACCGATCTGAAGCCGGTCGATCAAAAGGCACAAACGCAGGCGGCGGGCAAGGACGGCGGCTAGAACGCCGGGGCCGATCCAGCCGAAGAATGCCGATCCTCCGAAGTACTTGAGCCGCTCGAGACCGCGAGTGGTAGGTGGATGACAAAGGTGGAGCCAGGATCGTTGCGCCTGCACTCGATCCTGCCGCCGATTGCCTGCAACATTCCCGCGGCAATCGTCAGTCCCAGACCGGTGCCCGTCTGGCCGAGCTTGCGGGCCGTGGCTGTGCGATAGAACGGCCGGAAGATTGCTTCGACCTCGTCCGGAGATACGCCGATTCCGCGATCCGTGACGGCAATGCAGGCTTCGCCGGACCGTGTGCTCAACTCCACGGAGATCGGGGAACCTGAGGGGCTGTATTTGGCTGCATTGCCCAATACGTTGTCGAGTGCCTGCGATAGATACACCGGCGACGTATCAACGACGACTTGATCTTCCAGAGAGACCTTGAAATCGTCCCAGCGCGGGTGGATACGCCACTTCTCCAAATACTCGCCCAGCCAGGCATGGAGCGGCAGTGTCTGACGCCCAACGGCCAATGGTTCGTTGCTTGAGCGAGCGATGAATAAGAGCGATTCGATAATCCCTTTCAAATCGCCCACCTGGCCTTTCAGCACCTCCAACGTGCGAGCGTACTCTTCGGGGCTGCGTCTCCGACGGAGCGCCACGTCGATTTCACCCTCGAGCACGGTAAGCGGAGTGCGCAACTGGTGGGCCGCGTCCCCCGCAAACCGTTTTTCGCGCTGAAAGGCGTCGAAGAGCTGATCGAGCAGTCCATTGAACGCGGTAGCGAGCTTTGCCAGTTCATCGCCCGCGGGCCCGACCGTGAGGCGACGGTCGGGATGCGCGGGGCCGAGTTCCTTCGCCTCCTGGGCCATGTTCTCCAATGGCGCCAGCGCCCGCCTGCCGACCCAGCGCCCGCCGATTGCGGCTACCAGCCAGATCGCAGGCGAGAGCAGCACGAGCGCCCAGCCGAGGCGTCCGAGGGCGGCGTTCAAGTCCTCGGTCGAGAGGGCGACCGTCACCACCAGTTCCGATCGCTCGAGCGGATCCCGCTCGGCCATCGGCTTGGGGTCGACGGCTTTCAGATGGTGCTGCAGCACACGCCACTGTTCCGGCAGCGTCGAGGCTTCGAGTCCCGTTCGTTGCTTGCGGGCATAGTCCGCGATCGCCTGATCATCGTGGGTGAGATTCTGTGAGCGATCAACGATCAGCCCAGCTTCATCCACCACGACCCAGCGGACATCCTCGCGGCCTGTCTCGGCGCCGAGGGTTACCGTGTGGTCGGACGGCTCCCACTTCACATCGTCCGGCTCAACTTCGATGGCCGCAACGAGCGTTTGCAGCGAGGAAGCCAGTTGCTGATCGAAACGCTCGTACAGGTAATGGCGGGCCAGGCCGTAGAGCACGACCGAGAACAGCACGAGCACGACGCCCAGTGAGGCCAGGAAAAACACCGAGACGCGGTCGACGAGTTTCATGAGCGCTCCTCGCCGTCCGACGCGTCGAGCATGTAGCCCGACCCGCGCCGGGTTTGAATCAGACGAGGGCCGTGCAATTCCAGCTTGCGACGCAGCTCTTTCACGTGCACTTCCAGAGTGTTCGACAGGCCGTCAAACCGCTCGTCCCACACCGCCTCATAGATGCGAGTGCGCGATAGCACCTGCCGAGGATGACGCAGGAAATAGACGAGCAACGAGAACTCCTTGGCGGTCAGGTCGAGCGGGCGCCCGGCGCGCGTGGCTCGCTGCGAGGCCAGATCGACCCGGACGTCGCTGTACGCGATCGAAGTCCCCTGCGAGCGAACGCCCCGGCGGAGCAGCGAGCGAAGCCGCGCCAGCAGTTCGTCGAAGGCAAACGGCTTGCCGAGATAGTCGTCGGCGCCGGCGTCGAGTCCTTCGATGCGATCGGCGACTGCGTCTTTGGCGGTGAGGAACAGAACGGGGGTTGCGCGGTTATAGCCTCGAAATTTGCGCAGTACTTCAATGCCGTCCTCGCCGGGCAACCACCAATCGAGCACAACGAGATCCCATTCTCCCGCGCGCAACGCCACGCTGGCGCTGACGCCGTCGGCTGCATGTTCGACCGTGTATCCTTCCTCGCGCAGGCCGCGGAGCAGAAAGTCGGCAATGCGAGGCTCATCTTCGACGATCAGGATGCGTGACATCGGCCGTGGCTTCCAGAGGCGGGAGGTCCTTCTCTCAATTTACGCCGCCCATCGACTAAATCAGCGGAAGATGAAGGGAAATTTAGAATTGCTTCACGGTGGTTTTAGGGGAGAGCCCTAGGATGACTCGTGTTCCTTGCAGCAGCCACCTTCTCGCGCCAAGGGGGAAACCATGTCGTCCTTCAGCAGCCTTTTTCGCAGTTTTTTCGCGCCCGAATCAGACGCCGCCGATCCGTTGGACGCCTTCTCCACCACTCTGCACGACGCTCTCCGACTCAACGGAGAAACGCTGGCCAACGAAGGACAGCCGAAATTTACCGCAGGTCAGCAGTCCGACCGGCTGACGGTCATCGCCTACGACGGCCTTGCCGATCTGCGGCGCATGCTTCGGTGTCTCGACCAGGGCGATGTGGGCTTGAACGTCATCCTGGCGCTGGAGGACCGCTGTCGCGGTGATCTGGCCTCGCTCCTGGAACGCGAAACGCTTGCCAACCGACTGGTGATTGTGCGAGCAGCTGCTCATTCGTTGGGCGTGCTCTCGGCAGCCGATTTGGTGCTACTAGCGCCACGGCTCGGTTGGCTGCGGATTGAATTCGGCAGCGATCTGGCGGAGGAGATCCGGCGCTCGCTCGCGTGGTTGGACGACCAAGAGCGTCTGGTCGTGCTACGGCCGGTGCAACGTCACGAGCGACGCCCGCTGTAGCACCGGCGTCGAACTTGACACTTCGCTTCCATTCCCCGTCTGGAATCGGATCACACCCCACTTGAGAGCGCCGTCGGTTCGCCAGGGGTCTCCGCCGCCGTTGCGACCCGAGCGGTTGGGATGGAAATCTTCAATCGTCTGCACATCCGCGAGATCCCCGGTGCTGAGCAGGTTGTCGATCAGGTGGTCGCGTTCCGCATCGACGTCCGGGGCGATGTGATGCGTGATTTGCCCCGTGGTGTGGCTGAGACCAACCCGCTCGTCGTAGGTCGCCGAACCCGCCCATAGCGGCCGCCCCTGGTCGTCGACCATGGGAGACCGCCAAAATCGCACGTGATGCCGCTTGCGCGGGTTGTTGCCGACCGGTTGCTCGAAGGCGAGCGTCTGCTTGCGGCCCCATAGGTAGAGTGGGCTGACCGGGGCGTCGTCGTACGGGCGTTTGAGAATCGTGCCCGCCGCGATTTTCAGGCAGCTGCGAAGCGTAATGGGATCGGCTGGATACAAGCCGGCCTTGAGCACGATCCGTTTCAGGTCGTCTTCGCTGCCCACCAGGGCGATATTGACCCGATCGCCCGGATGATGGTTGTGCGTCTGCGTCATCCCTGGCAGGTTGTCGAGAGCCGGGTGCCGGCGCTCGTATCCCGACCACATCAGGGGCAAAAGCAAGTAAGCGATCGCCAGATAGCCGAGCAACGCAAGGAGCAACCCAACTCCCAGTTCGTTGAGCCAGGTGCGCCGTTCGTCGGGATTCGCCATCGCTTAGGTTCCAAAGAGGACGACAGTCAGCGATCGCGGGCCATGAGCGCCGATGACGAGCGATTGCTCGATGTCGGCGGTCTTCGAGGGGCCGGAGATGAACAGGCCGTAACCGGAACTCTCGAACTGCAGTCGTTCGTAGGCCTGGTGCATATGGTCGACCATTTGCAAGCGCGGCACAACAAGAACGAGGTGCTGCGTCAGGAAGTAGATGGCCCGATGCTTGACGGTCCGACCGCTCACCCAAACCGCGCCGTTCTCGGCGACCGCAAACTCGCCCGGCAGGATCGCTAGATCAACGCTCGCCACGTCGTGCGGATCGTCGATCGCCGACAAATCAAAATTGCCAATCGCCGCCCCGTCTCCGGAATTCAGCTCGGGCACGGTGCAGACAATTTGCCGGGCCGATTGAAAGGCGGGCATCTCGCGGACGAGCGCCGCGAGCCCGGTCGGCGTTTCCGCCACGACGGTCTGGCCGCCGACGAAGCTCAGAACCTCGACGAATTGCTTCTCGCGTTCGGGATAGCTGATCCAGGGACCGTTCAGGTCGGGGAGCGGAGTCGACTCGGGCAACCGCTTGCGAATGCGAGCGAGGATTTCGGATTTCGAACTCATGGCTGGCGCCTCCGCATTTCGTCGCGAAAGCTGAGTTT
>JAEZAS010000420.1 GCA_023430365.1 Planctomycetota bacterium | reverse complement strand
CGATGCGGCTTCCCGCGTTCGGCGGGGCGTTTCGCGGTCCCGCCTACCCTTTCGCCCTACGTTAGAATGGATAGACTGAGTCGCAGCGGCCGATGCTATCTGCGGAGTGGATAAGGGATTTTGCCCTTAACCGTGAAGCGATAGAATCGGCTGTTTGGTTCCAGGACGGGAAGTGCCCCGCGTGGGACTCGGGTGATCTGCCGGCTGTTGAGCCAGCCCGCCAGTCGATTCCATTCAGCCGCAAACGCTCTTGAGGAGAACTGGTCGGTGCAAGTCAACATCTCAGCTCGTCATGGTCATCTCAGCCCCGCCACGCAGGAACGCATCACGGAGAAAGTCGAGCCGGTCCGCAAGTTTTTCGATCGTGTGACAGCAATGACGGTGATCGTCGATCTCGAGCATCGCGATGCTCCGACCGTCGAACTCCTGATTTCGGCCGAGCACCATGAAGAGTTCGTCGCCCGAGCCCAGGCCGATACGGTCATGGCGGGGGTGGACGGAGTGATCGACAAGATGGAACAGCAACTCCGCAAGCACAAGGAGAAGCTGAAAGGGCACAAGGCCACCAGCCCGAAGCACTTGGAACCCCCCGTGCCCGCTGAAGAAGAAGAGTAGGACGCACGGGCTCCCGCAGATCGCAAGCACCGGATCGGTTGAAGGACAGAAAACCTATGAAATTCGCTGATTTTATTCAGAGCGGCGCCATCAAGGCCAACCTTACGGCGCACGACAAACCGGGCGTCATCCGCGAACTGGTTGAAGGACTCGCCGCTTCGGGCGCCCTCGGTGGAGCCGATCCGGAAAACATCATCGCCGCCATCATGAAGCGCGAAGAGCTCGGCAGCACCGGCATCGGCCGGGGCGTCGCCGTCCCTCACACGAAGCACGCCAGTGTCGATCGCCTGGTCGGCACGGTGGGCGTGAGCGAATTCGGCGTCGATTTCCAGAGCCTCGACGGCGAGAAGGTCCACCTGTTCTTCCTCCTCGTTTCGCCCCCGGATCGCCCAGGTGACCACCTGCGGGCCCTCGAAAACATCTCCCGCCAGCTCCGCGACGACACGTTCTGTCGTTTTCTCAAACAGGCGAAGTCTTCCGACGACATCCAGCACCTGCTGGACGACGCCGACACAAGCCAATTCGGCTCGTAGTGCGTAAAATGGAGCGCGCCGCCCGGCCCCGCCGGGCAACGGACTTCGGTCCGGCGCCTCGCGCCTGACCTAGCCCGTGTCCCCGCTTCGAGCGACGATTTTTTTCAGCCGTCGCGCCCGCTTCAGGGACCAGCCTTTTCTTGCGAGTCGCGATCGACCGATGTCGGGCAAGGATGGCCCGGCTTACCTCAAGTCGGCATTTCCCAACGAGTTTCCATGTCGCAAGTGACCGCCCAGCGCGAGGTGACGATCAACAACGCCCAGGGCTTTCACGCCCGTCCGGCGCACTTGTTCGTGCAGCTCGCCACCCAATTTCAGTCGCAGGTGCGAATAATCAAGGGAAATGAGGTCATCGACGGCAAAAGTATCCTCGACTTGTTGACCTTGGGCGCAGGAAACGGTACCAAACTGTCATTGCAGGTGGTCGGCGACGACGCCGAGGCCGCCTGCGAGGCGCTCTGCAAGTTGATCGAAAACGGCTTCAACGAGGCCAACGGCGAGTAGAGCAAAAAACCGCTGGATTTCGTCTTGTCTCGTCCTGGCGGGATGCGCCAGAATCCAGGGGCCCTGGCGATACCCGGTTTTTCAGCCGGGCCTCGCAATCTGGAACCAGCCTTCGGCCGGCCGAGCGCCCGCCACCCGGACGGTTCCTCCGACCGCTGCTGGAATCGCCCGGCAGGGGCTGACCAACCAATACACACACATTTACGCCGCTAGCAGCGGCCCGGCAGTCGAGCTCGCCCCCGTAGCAGCGCCCCCCTGTGGTGCTCCGGCTGGCTGGAGATCCTGCGGCCCGACGCGGCAGACGACTTTCACATGCGAACATGTTGGACAGGCGCCCAGCCTGTCACACACTTTTCTGTTTCGGACCGATTCAGTCCTCGTCCATCGACGGGTGCGACTGGCGGTATCGGGTTGTCTGGATGCTCTGAGAACCATCCAGAGTCTGAGCTTAGGGTTCTTTCGCCGCGGGCTGTCCAGTGCGACATCCCAGCGTTTCTTTCGCGGCAATCGTCACAGCGCGGCACGCAAGGCACGACCTGGTCGTGCGACGCCCCGCTGGCGCTCGCTGAGCGCGTCCTGACGATCGGTCGCCCCCTGCAGCCAGCCGGTTTTCCCCGCGCGAGCTTTCGAGCTGCGCAACTGCGGAAGCCGCATCAACCCTGCCGTCCTCTATCATCCGTGTGCGCGACGAAATCCTCGCGTCGGTCCCCACCTTTGACCAGCGAAAGACACACTGCGTATGAAAAGCGAAATGCTGATCAACGTCTCGCAGCCGGAAGAATGCCGCATTGCGATTGTTGAAGACGGATTGCTCGAAGAGCTCTACATCGAACGGGCCAGCCAGGACAACTACGTCGGCAACATCTACAAGGGCCGGATCGTCAACCTGGAGCCGAGCATTCAGGCCGCCTTCGTCGATTTCGGCGTCGGCCGGAACGGCTTTCTGCATATCAGCGACGTTGAGCCGCAGTACTTCCGCCAGGGTGGCTATGATCCGAGCGAAGCGATGAACGCCGGCCGGATGGCCGACATCGACACCGGCGACGACGAGGAAGGGGGCGACGAAGGAGATCGTGGAGGACGTGGTCGCGGCCGTGGCCGGGGTCCTCGCCCGCCGCGTGGTGGTCGGCCGCGTGTAAAGCCGCCGATTCAGGAGATTTTCCGCCGCGGCGACGAAGTGCTCGTGCAGGTCATCAAGGAAGGCATCGGCACCAAAGGCCCGACGCTTTCGACCTACATCAGCATCCCGGGTCGCTACCTCGTGCTGATGCCGGCACTAGGCCGCGTCGGTGTGTCGCGCAAGATCGAAGACGATCAGCTCCGCCGCACGCTTCGCGACACGCTGCTCGAACTCAACCCGCCGAAGGGGCTCGGCTTCATCGTTCGCACGGCTGGCGCCGATCGGACGAAGAAGGAACTGTCGCGCGACATGGCCTACTTGCTGCGCCTCTGGAAGGTGCTCGTCCGTCGGCTGAAGAAGCCCTCGGAGCCGCAGGTGATCTATGAAGAAAGCGACATGATCATCCGCACGATCCGCGATATCTTCACCGCGGACATCGACTCGATCCACATCGATCACCCGGACGCTTACGAGCGAGCCAAGGAGTTTTTGCACCTGGTGATGCCGCGGCACGCCAATCGGCTGCACCTGTACGAAGGCAAGGAACCGCTGTTCCACCGCTACAAGCTCGACAACGAAATCGCCGGCATCTACAAGCGGACCGTGCCGCTTCGCAGCGGCGGCTCGATCGTGATCGATCAGACCGAGGCGCTGGTGGCGATCGACGTGAACAGCGGCAACTTCCGCGCGGAGAACGACGCGGAAGAAACCGCCTATCAGCTCAACATCTCGGCGGCCAAGGAAATCGCCCGCCAGCTGCGGTTGCGCGATCTCGGCGGCGTGATCGTGAACGACTTCATCGACATGCGGAAGGAACGGCATCGCCGCGGCGTGGAGCGGGCCTTGCGCGACGCCATGAAGCGCGACCGCGCTCGCACGAAGATCCTCCGCACGAGCCCGTTCGGCTTGATCGAGATGACCCGGCAGCGAATCCGCCCCAGCCTGAAGCGCAGCGTCTATGGCGACTGCCCCTGCTGCAGCGGCCGCGGCGTGGTCAAGACGGCCGAAAGCATGGCCATCGAAGTGGTCCGCCTGCTCATGCTCGCCAGCCAGCAGCCGCGCATCGCCAAGATCACGGTCCGCTGCCACGACGACGTGGCCACGTATCTGAACAACAAGAAGCGGCGCGAGATCATGAAACTGGAGGACGACGCCAACATGGTCGTCCAGATCCTGGGAAGCGAAGGGCACTACCCCGAGCACCTCGAGATCGAATGCCGCGACATCGAAGGCCGCGAAATGCGCCTGCCGGAATAGTAGCAGGCACACTCCGTGTGCCGTGCACTAAACTACCGGGTCATGGAGTTCCAACTCTTTGACCCCCAAGACGACCTAGCCATCACGTCCGGCAACTTGCCACACTGGTATCAGCCGGGCGTGACCTACTTTGTCACGTTCCGCACTGAAGACTCAATTCCCAAACAGGTCGCCGACTTGTGGCATCGGCGACGCGATGAGTGGTTACGGCGTCACGGGATTGATCCGGAAGAGTGCGGCTTCTCGGCGGCGTTGAATCGCCTCCCTGCTTCAAAGCTGTGGGAGTTTCATCAGGTCTTTTCGCAGGAATATCTCGATTACCTCGATCGCGGCTATGGCGGCTGTGTGCTGGCCCAGCCAGCAGCCGCGAACCTGGTCGCCGAAACGCTGCTTCACTTTCATGGAGATCGATACTTACTTGGCGACTTCGTAGTCATGCCAAACCACGTTCATCTGCTGGTTGGCCTCCTGGGGCAAACGGAGATCACGTCGCTTTGCTACTCATGGAAGAAGTACTCGGCCGGGAGGGTTAATCGCCTGCTCGGGCGAAATGGGCGATTCTGGCAGGAAGAGAGCTTCGACCATTTGGTCCGGTCGGCGGCTCAATTCGAACGGTTTCAGAGCTACATTGCCGCCAACCCCGCCAAGGCGGGACTCCAGGATGGGCAGTTTCTGTTGCGACCGTACCGCGGTTAGACGACGGCACACGGAGTGTGCCTGCTACTTTTTTGCCTTCCCGCCCTGGACGGCGGGGCGCAAGTTCGCTATTGTTAGAGGTTTCCACGCTAGGCCACGCAAGAAACGCGTCCGGCCTGCCGATGGATAAAGGTAAATCTGATAACGCTTTCCGACAGTTTTCGGGTGTCGATATGTTCGCGATCATTGCAGATGGTGGCCGCCAGTACAAAGTGGAAGAGGGGCAGGAGCTCCTGATCGACCTGCGCTCGGGCGCCAATCAGGGCGATTCCATCACGTTTGACCGCGTCCTGTGCGTGGCTGGCAACGGCAACCCGTCGATCGGCCTGCCGACCGTGGCCGGCGCCTCGGTGACCGCCGAAGTGCTGAAGAGCGTCGAGCTGGGCGAAAAGCTCTACATCCAGAAATTCCGCCGCCGCAAGAACTACCGCCGCCGCACCGGCCACCGCCAGAGCTACACCCGGGTGAAGATCAACAAGATCGCCCTGTAGCGTTCGCGCGGTTCGGAGCGCGAAGCATCGCTCATCCATACAGGACAGGCTTAACGCCTGTCCTGAGTTGTTTCTTGCTCAGGAATTCGGCGCATTCGAACTGGCGTGCAGTTGCGAGTCGATAATCCGCTGGGCCTGCTTGCCCAGCAAGTCTCGTTCTCGCGAAGCGGTAACGCTCTTCTCCGCCAGTTCGGCCACATACACAACCTGGTCGGTGATGACCTTCCGGCGAGCTGCGTCTCGGGCTTGCTCACCGACGATCTTCAGGCAACGCAGCAGCGCATCGAGCACCGCCGCATTGCCAGTGGCATTCTGACGCACGTCATCGATCGCCTCGGCGACCAGCGAGGCAAACGTTGGCCCCTCCGCAATCACTCGCAGCCTGCCTTCCTCAAACCGATAAGGCGACGGCATTCGTTTCGTGCTCAGCCGGACCAAGATGGCCGTCAGATAATCCACGCACATGAGAGCCGTGGTGGTGTCGTTGACGCCGGGCGAAAGCGCCTTGAGCGCCACATCGACAATCTGTCGTATGCCGAAGGCTGGGTCCTGATCGACCGTGCGCTGCCGATTGACGGTGAATGTTTCCTGGATCGGCGGCGCGAGTTCCTTGGCTAAGTCGCGCTCGGGTTCGGATTCCACCGCAACGACAGCGACGAGCGGCGTGCCTTCAATCGCAAAGGCGCCGATCCCATGCAAGATGCGAATCACGACACGCCGCTCGCGCGCGGTGCGGAGCAGCCGATCCGCATCGACGTGTTGGATATAGCCAGTCTTCAACGCGAGCACGTTCCGCCATCGAGAACTGTCGATGAAAGACTCGAGTGACTCCTCAGGCGATTCCCCTTCCGTGGAGGCCTCGCCTTCTTCAAGCGGCTCCGGAAACATGTTCTCGATGGAGCGCAGCGTCTCTGCTGCCACGTTGGCCAGGATGTGCGAAGCCTGGATCGACGCCGCAATGTGATGGATGAAAAAGATCAGAAACGCGATGCCCACCAGCGCCAGCACGACCCCCGTGAGCACGGCGAGCGACGGGATAAACACTCCCTCGTCACCGCCGCGAATGGTCCGGAGGACCACTAAACAGTAGGCGAAAATTCCCACAAATACGCCCAGCACCGTCTGATTCGTGCGATCGCTCATGAAATTGCGCAGCACGCGCGGGCTGTACTGGTTCGACGCCAGCGATAGCGCGACAATCGTGATGGAAAACACGACGCCGGCCACGGTGATCATCGAACTGGCGATCGCCGACAGCATGCCCCGCGATCCTTCCGCCCCTGCGCCGAACAATCGCGGCCATTCGGCAAACGTGCCATTGTCCAGCCGGGCATCCAGTTCCACGAGTCCGACCGCAAGGACGATCGCGCCAAGCACAATCAGCGAAGGGACAAACCAGAGGCTCGCCAGTAACTCGTTCCAGATCCGGCGCACAGGGCCTCCTAGTAAGTCCGATTCTGGGCCTACGTTCCCACCGTCCCACCCATCGGACAGCAGAATGCATCAAACGAACAGCGGACAAGCACTTGTTTTACAATTCCCAGGGCATGCTTTCGGCCAGCCCGTCAGCACAGGGAGAACGCCGACGCTGTGATTAGCGCCCGAGATAGACCCTGGCGTCATCAGCTCCAGGCACTTGGAACGTAGCGGGTGGTTCATCGAGGAGGCTCCGACGGGCGGATGTGGCCCGTCTATCCTAGCA
>JAEZAS010000412.1 GCA_023430365.1 Planctomycetota bacterium | reverse complement strand
ATTCGGCTTGTCCTCCGTTCCCACCAGACCCCATTCTAGCGCATCCCGCCGCCCCCTCCTCCACAACACTTCGCCCCGGCGGTTACTAGTCCCCACAAGCCCCACGTACAACAGCTAGCGCATCGTGCCATTTCGCCGCTAGTCGATTGCCGCCAATCGTTTACGCAAATTCACGCTCGAATTTTCACAACCCCTGCGCACCAAAACCTACAACCCCCCTTCAGGACTGGTTCCACAACAGCTCGCCTCACGCACAACACCTCGCACAAGAGCACTCGCACCCCTGCCCACCATCTGGCAGGATCTTTCCATGCGCGCAGCATCAAACGCCCCACACGCCGAAAACCGGCGGAAGAGTTGAGTAGCGTGGTTGTATAAAACTTGTTAAGACTTGTCAAGCTGTCGAGGTTGACGCCAACCCCTGCTGTCAGGTCCAGCAGTGCCTTCACATGAGAGGTCTTACGAGTTTCACGCCACGCATCGTCCGCGCAGAGGCGTACTGATAGCTACGACGGCCGCACCTTGGCCGCGAGTTTCCTTCCCATGGCCCGCTGATTGCCGCGTTTTGATCTCGGTTCGATTTCTGGCGGTTCTGCGCGCCGGGGCGGGTGGCGCACGGTCAGTTTGGCCAGTGGATGGTCATGCTTGCCTGCCACACGTCCCCGGACTGCGGTGTGGGGCGCCTGTGCTGGGAGCCGCCAGAAAACCTTTAGACCAACGACTTTCCAGGGAGGCTGGTCTCATGATCGTGGCGGATGTGATGACGCGTGGCGTGGAATGCGTGGAGCCCGACAATTCGCTCGTCGAGGCGGCTCGGAAGATGAAAAAGATGGATATCGGTATCGTCCCGGTCTGCGGACAGGACGAGAAACTGATTGGCATGCTGACCGATCGCGACATCGTGATTCGAGCGCTGGCCGACGCCCGCGACATTCACGAGACGAAGGTCCGCGACATCATGACTCCCGCGGTGGTCTTCTGCCAGCAAGATCAGCCGGTCGAGCATGCGGCCCATCTAATGCGCGAGAACCAGATCCGCCGGTTGGTCGTCCTGGATGAAAACAAGCGGCTAATCGGCATCGTCTCGCTCGGAGACCTCGCGGTGGACACCGACGACGAACAACTCGCCGGCAGCGCCCTGGAAGGAATCTCCCAGCCGGCGCATCCGCGGTAATGCCGGTGACCGAGTGAACTCGAGGTCCAGGCGACGCGCCTGGGCCTAGGACAGGTCGCCTTGGCGCTTGTATACCGATTCTGCCACATGCGCGACCCGGTCCAGGGTAAGGTAAACTGCAGGGAGAAGCCGAGTGGCGGCCGGTCGAAGCGTACCGGCGGCCGGCCTACGGAAAGACGCCTGCTCCGCCGGCAACGACGCCTCAGCGCGGATCGAATTCCATCGCACCCATCGTGCTCCTATTTGCGTGAAGGAGAAACTGATGAAAGCCCTCACCTTTCTCAAGGGAATCGGCGTCGGCGCCGGGCTGATGTACTTTTGCGATCCGCAACTCGGCCGGCGCCGCCGCAAGCAGGTCGCCGACCAGTTCCAGCACTCGCTGTGCGAACTGAGTCATACCGCGGATGTCGCCTGGCGCGACGCCAGCAATCGCCTCCAAGGCTGCATGGCGGAACTGCGTTCGTCCGTGCAGCAACACGACAATTCGGACGGAGTCGTTCACGATCGCGTGAGAGCGAAGCTCGGCCGATACGTGTCGCATCCTTCGGCGATCGGCGTTACGGTGAGCGATGGTCTCGTCACGCTCCGCGGACCGATTCTCGCCCAGGAAGTGGAACCGCTCGTCCATTGCCTCCGCGGCATCCATGGTGTGCGGGGTGTCGAAAACCAACTCGACGTTCATGAAACGGCCGGCAATGTGGCCGCCTTGCAAGGCGGTCGTCCCCGGCCGGGCGAAACGTACGACATCTTCCAAAACACCTGGTCCCCGTCGACTCGCTGCCTGATCGGTTCCTTGGGTGGAGCGATGCTGCTCTCTTCCGCGAGCAGTCGCGGGCTGATGTCGCTCGTCAAAGGCGCTACGGCCGCATGCATGATCGCCTCGGCGATGAGCCACCGGCCGCATCGAAACCGCGCTCAGCAGCACGGTCCACCAGCGGGAGGCGGCGACATGCGCCACCACAATGGCGGCCCGCGCGCCGGCCGGACGAGCGAAGAAGCGACTGAACCAGCGTCCTCGGAGCGCGAATCGACCGGCGCCGCCGGGCTCCAGGCCCGGTCGGGACCGACCTAAGCGCTTCCTCGGTCAGATACGCGCCCGACTTATCGGCCGCTAGGCGAAAGGCTACAACCAAAGGGTCGTCGCGACGCGGAGGTATGTTCCCCCGCGCGGGTCGCGCTCGCAGGCGGTTCGAGCCCGTCGCTCCTCGGTAACCTTCGCCCAGACTGCCTGAATGACCGCCACGTACGCGCTTGCAGCCGGCCTGATCCTTGCCTCGCTTGGGCTGCTCGGCTGGCACCTGCGATCGTGGCGTCAGACCGACACCGGGGCGCTCACCGACCGCGACTACCACTTTCATCGCCGGCAGTTCTTTCGCCGGCTGCTCGCCAGCGGATTGCTTGGCATCGTCGGTCTGCTGATGTTCGGCGACACCTGGATTGTCGCACCGATTGTAAAACTTGCCTATTGGACCGGCATCGCGTCGCTCGTGCTCGTCACGATGCTGCTGGCAGCGATCGATTTGCTTGCGTCGCGCTTGCACTACGAGCGGCAGTCGGCCGATCATCTGGCGGAGCATGCTCTTCTGCGAGCGGAGATTGAGCGCTTTCGCCGGGAAAACAGTGACAGCGAAGATCGATAGCTGCGGGGGCTTTCCGACCCAAGCCAGTTTGGGCTAAAAAACTTCTAGTCCGGCACTTCTTTAGCAAGTGAAGGGCGCACGCAATCCGCAGCTTTACTTTTACTGTGGCTTGCGTTTCTTCGAGCCGCCTTCGGGGCGAGGCGGCAGGGGCGATTCTTTTCGCTGCACTCGTTACGGGGTTTGGGTTATGCTGCGCGCAGGTAAGAACCGAGATCGGGCAATTGCCAATCGCCGTCGCTCGTTTTTGCACGTGGAAGAGTTGGAAGCCCGCCGAGTATTGGCCGGCAACGTATCGGCCTGGGTCGACGGCGCTAATCTGAACATCGTCGGCGACAACGCCTCAAACCAGATCCTCGTGACGCGGAACGCCGATCTGAGCGTGACGATCACCTCGATCGACGGCACGACGATCAACGGCCAGGCGGGGCCGATCACGCTCGCCAACGCCCGGAACGACTTGAATGTCGACATGGACTCCGGCGACGACGTGATCCTGTTCGCCGGCACGGTCGATCTGCTGTTTCGCATGTACGGCAAAGCGAACATCGCGCTGGGAGGCGGCAACGACGAAATCGGCTTCTCGAACGTATCGATCTGGAAAGACCTGGTCATCAACACCGGGAGCGGAAACGACCGCATCATTGGCACGCGCGACTACATTGGCGGCAGCCCATCGGCCGGCTGGGGCCTGCGCGTCGGTGAAAACACGCTGCTGCTAACCGAAAACGGCCAGGATGAGGTTCGACTGGCAAACGGCGAATTCTTTGGCTCGTTCACGGCGAATCTGGGCGATCAAGACGACCTGATGTCGATCTGCCAGACGCCGTTCCATGGCGCTCTGGTTCTCAATGGCGGACCGGGATTCGACACACTGTACTCCAATGGCAACTCGTTCGACAAAACGGTCTCGATTCCGAGCTGGGAAGTTGCCGACAACACGAGCTGCGGCCCGCCGATCGGAACGTCCCCCGTTCCCAACCCGCCGACGAACCAGGCGCCGGTGGCCGTAAACGACTCGGCCACGCTGCTCGAAGGAGCGAGCGCCACGATCAACCTGGCGGCCAACGACTCCGATCCGGGCGGCAGTTTGAACCTGACGTCGATCGTAATCGTCCAGCAGCCGACCAACGGCACGGTGACCGTCCACAACAATGGAACCGTCACCTACACGCACAACGGCTCCGACACGTTCAGCGACACCTTCACCTATCGGATCAACGACAATCAGGGCGCTTCGTCGAACGTCGCCACCGTGACGCTGACGATCACCCCGGTCGACGACAGCAACCAGGCTCCAGTCGCCAGTCCGGATGCGGCGTCGCTGGTCCAAGGCGCGACGCAGATCATCAACGTCGCCAGCAACGATACCGACCCCGAAGGTCAGCTCGACCTGACGTCGATTGTCATCACCCAGCAGCCGACCAACGGCACGGTGACGGTGAACAGCAATGGCACGGTGACGTACGTCCACAACGGCTCGGCGACGACGACCGACACCTTCAGCTACACGATCAAGGATGCGGCTGGCAATGTCTCCAACGTGGCGCTTGTCAGCATCACGATTGCGGGCGTGAACAACTCGCCCGTGGCCGTGCCCGACTCCGCGACGGTTGCTGAAGGAGACAGCATCACGATCAACGTAGCCCAGAACGATTCCGATCCGGAAGGGCAACTCGACCTGACCTCGGTTGTGATCACGCAGCAGCCGGTCAACGGCACGCTGACGATCAACCCGAACGGCACCGTGGTGTATCAGCACAACGGCTCGGAAACCACTTCCGACTCGTTCCGCTACACGATCGAAGACGCGGCGGGCAACGTTTCGAATTCGGCGCTGGTGACTATTACGGTCACACCGGTCAACAACGCTCCGGTGGCCAGCAATGATACGGCCACTGTGAACGAAGGGGGCACCCAGCCGATCAACGTCGCCGCCAACGACAGCGACTCGGACGGGCCGCTCGACCTCACGTCGATCGTCATCATCCAGCAGCCAACGTTCGGCACGCTCACGGTCAACAATGACGGAACCGTGACCTACATCCACGACGGTTCGGAAACGACGACCGACAGCTTCCGCTATACGATCGAAGACGCCAGCGGAACCGTTTCGAACGAGGCGACCGTCAACCTCACGATCAATCCGGTCAGCGACACGCCGATCGCCAACCCCGATTCGCAGACGGTGAACGAGGGAGAAAGCGTCATCATCAATGTCGCCGGGAACGATACCGACGCCGAGGGCAATCTCGACCTGTCGTCGATCGTGATCACCCAAGATCCGCTCAACGGCAACGTCACCGTCAATCCGAACGGGACGATCGTCTACACGCACGACGGATCGGAAACCACGACCGACACCTTCCGCTACACGATCAAGGACTCCGAGGGGAACACCTCGGCGGAAACGACCGTCACCATCACGATCACCCCGCTCAACGACGCGCCTCTCGCGCTGCCGGACAATGGGACCGTGGACGAGGCGGGAACCACGAACATCAACGTGGCGCTCAACGATACCGATCCCGATAACCCGCTCGACCTGACGTCGATCGTCATCGTGCAGCCGCCGGTGAACGGCACAGCCACGCCGAACGCCAACGGCACCGTGACCTACGAGCACGACAGCAGCGAAACGACTTCCGATTCGTTCACCTACACGATCGCCGACACCGACGGCGCCACGTCCGATCCGGTGACGGTGTCCATCGCCGTCACGCTGCTGAATCCGCCCGACGCCGTGAACGATGCGAACGAGGTGTTCGAGAACACCAGTACGCCCGCCACGGGCAACGTGCTCACCAACGACGCGCTCGGCGGCAGCGGCAATCCGCTGACCGTTTCGGCCGTGGGCGGAGCGGCCTCGGATGTTGGCGTCGATGTACCGGGAACGTACGGCACGTTCAACATCGCCGCGAATGGGTCGTACACCTACACCCTCGACGAGGCGAACCCCGCCTTGGGCGACCTCGACGAGCTGGAGGACCTCATCGATTCGATCAGCTACACGATCAGCGATGGCGTGGACGAAGATTCGGCGACGCTGAGCGTGACGATCCGAGGCGCGACCGACTGAGCAAAGCCGCCGCAATCAGCGTAGAGCCGACTTGCGGCGGGGCCGCTTCAGCTCGCAACCTTCGAGTTGCAGCATCCGCGTCTTGAGCGTGAGACCCTCGGGGGCGGAGAAGCCTCCGAGCCCACCGCCGGAGCCAACGACGCGGTGGCAAGGCACCACAATCGGGAAGCGGTTCTTGGCCATCACGCTTCCCACCGCTCGAGCCGCTCCCGGCGAGCCAGCCTTCGCCGCCAGTTCGCCGTAGGAAAGCGTTTTGCCGCGCGGAATCTTGCGGCAGTGCTGGACGATCCGCTGCTGGAACGCGGTCAGGTGCGACAAGTCGAGCTTCAGGTCATCGAACGTGACCGGTTCCCCGGCCGCATAGGCCTGCAGGCGGTCGACAACCTCGCAAACCATCTGCGGGGCCTCGGCTGAGCTAACCGCGCGGCCACCCGCAGCGACAAGGGCCGCCTGGGCCGACGGATGACCCATGGTGAACCTTGCCAGGCCACGCTCGGTCCATGCTACTGCCATCCAGCCGAGTGACGTTTCAAAGGTTGTCACCTGAGCGTTGTCGTCGGCGGGAATGTCCATGGAAGCAAGCTCCGAATGTGTTCCGTAGACTGCGTTTTCAACGCGAAAAAGTGCGTGCTGGCGGCGACGATACGTTCGCGCCCCGGAAAACGGTCCCGTCTGGCGGGGACACGCGGCTTTGACACTTCGCGCACTCAATTCCTATACTGAACGATTGTAAAGCAACAGAGGCAAACTGCCAGCGCCAAGCAAGTCGCCGCGTCCGGCAGAGGAAGGAAACCGCATGGGTCGCTATCAGTCGTGCGCCGACGACTTTTACATCAACATGAACGTCAACACGGAGATGGAACTCCCGCAGTCGCGCGATACCGTGTTGCACTTCTTCGAACAGGTGAAAAAGCAGTATCCGTCGATGCGCAACTTCTACAGCCGCGAACGTGGCGAGTTCGTGCTGGAGGAGGACAAGGACAATGGCGACTACCGCTGGGCGAGCGTCGATACCCGCCGCGTCTGCTCCGGCTACGTGAACCCGCCGAGCGTCGAGGAAGCGATGAAGCAGCACGCTTCGATCCTCGACCGCGTGCCGTACATGCTGTCGATCAGCCCGCTCGATTGCGAATCGCTGAACGTGATGTACGGCTTCGACTTCAACTACCGCGGCAATCACAACCAACTGCTGGTCGACGCCCTGGGCATGACGCCGGCCTTCGAACGACTGGCCGAGATTCCCGGCGCCAGCGTGCTGGCTCACGATCCGTCGATCCAGTTTGCCCTGGACGACGAATGTCGCACCCAGTGCCGGCTGAGCATCGAGCCGCGGACGACCGCGTATCACCTGCGCACCAAGGACTTTCCCGAGGAACCGCTGAGCGTCTACTTCACCGTTCGTCGCTACGGCAGCCTCGACACGGGCGAGACGTTTGTCAGCACTTTCCAGCGACTCGCCGCCCTGTGCCAGGACATCATCGACAACTACGTCGTCGAAAACGTCCTCCGCCCGCTGCAGCAGAACATCGCCATTCGCTAGGGCGATCGCTGCCCGCGGCGTAAGCGGATCGACCGAGACCTGCCCGGCCGGAATAATCGTTCCGGCCGGTTAAGTTTCGCGCCTGGAATCCCCCCATAAGCTAAGCTCCCAGAGACGCCCAAAAGATGGGCAAGGACCGTCTTGGAGAGTTTTAGCTATGTCAGTCTCTCGTCGTCGCCAGATGCTCTGCGATCGCGAGGTGCAAGGCGCCTTGATGCTTCGCGTCGTGATGTACTGGCTGTTTTGCCTGCTGACGGTCACGTTGATGCTGGTCTGCTGGAGCGTCGTCAGCGGGCCGCCCCGCCGGTTCTCCGTTTTGGTGACCGACCTCTACCACCGTTACGCTCCCGCCCTGGCCGCGTCGTTGCTCGTCCTGCCGATCGTGATGATCGACGTCCTGCGTCTGAGCAATCGATTCGTGGGCCCGATCAAGCGGCTGCGTGAGGGAATGGCGGCGCTCGCCGAAGGGGCGGAGGTGTCGCCCATGCAGTTCCGCGATCGCGACTTCTGGAAACAGCTCGCCGAGCTCTTCAACTCGATTGCCGCGAAGAAACGCCCAAGCCTGCGCAAGCACCCTGCCCTGCTGGCCGACCCGATTCTGCCGCTGACAGCCGACCCGGTGCAGCTCGAACGCACCGCCACCGAATCGGCCCGCTTCTTCGACGATATCGTCGTGCGGCCGTAGGTCATTCCCGCGGCCGCAAGCACCGGTAGCTACTACGACGTCGGACTCCGCTCATCGCTGGCCGACAGCTCGCTCTCCACCTCGCGCCGCGCTTCGAGCACGTGGTCCACGATCGCCCGCATCCGGCTGGCATCGACATACGGCGACAGCACGTACGACTTCAGCGCCACGATCGGCTCGCCATAGTCCGATTGCCGGTAGCTGTCCGTAAAGCCGATCGCCACTCCGCGCCCCGCCAGCGCTTCGCTGTGGACCCGCTGAAAGATCCGGCGGTTGAACTCGTTGTACCCTTGAAGTTGCTCTCGGAACCCGGGATCCGACTGCTCTCGCTTCTTCACGCGGAACGTATCGACACCGCTCGGATACGCCCGGAATAAAGTCACCGGACCGACGTTTTCATCGTTCAGCGTGGTTAGCTCCGGCCGGGCGATAATCGTCTCCCGCAGCAGCTCGGCCATGTCGACCGCATGCCCCAGCAGCGAGCAGAACCCCTCCCGCCCGAGGAGCAGCAGGTTGGCGAGCGCCGCCATCACTCCCGTGGCGCTCCGCGAAGTCTCGAGCGAGAACATTCCCGGATGAAACTCGCCCGAGTGGAATAGGTACGGCATCGTCTCCCGTTCGCGCACGATCATCCGAAAGTCGTGGCGATCGCGCAGGAGGAACATCGACGAGATGTACGGCGCAAAACCTGTCTTGTGAAAGTCGATCCCGAGCGAATCCGCCAGCGGCAGGTGGCGCACGCGATTCTGCGCCGCCGCCAAGGCCCGCAACGTCCGTCCGCGAAAGCCGAGCGGGTTCACGGCGAAGTCGTACTCGTTGAACGCCGACCAGGCCCAACCAATCACCGCGTCGGCGTGCAGGTGAGGCCGATAGTCGAGCTCGTAATCGCTGATCCAGCGCTCCCGCAGTTCATGCACTCCCGCCAGGTCGTCCAGCCCAAAAGCGTCGGTCGTACCGATCGTCGCCACCACCGCGGCGATGCGCTTTCCTGCCTCGATCACCGAACGCGCGGCGGCATCGAGCGCCTGCAAATCGACCGAGTTGTCCGACAGCGTCGGCACGCGGATCACGTGCTCCTGCCCGATTCCGAGCCAGCCCGTCACATTCAAGCAGGCGTAGTGACTCTGCTGCGAAGCGAGTACCACCGCTTCCTGACAGACGCCATGCTGCAGCGTGCCAGGACAGGCTTTCTCCAGCCCGATCTTCACGCCATAGAGCAGCGTGCCGGTTCCGCCGAACGTAAACAGACCGCCGGCCTGTCCGGGGTCGTAGCCGATCATCCGCGCGACGATCGAAGCCACGCGGACCTCGGCTTCGGAGAATCCCCGGCCGCTCTCGTCGCTACAGAGATTCGGGTTGTACATCGACGGCAGCACCACGCCGACGATGCTCGCAATCGACGGATGCGCCACCACGTTCACCTGGCTGCGCGGATGCCCAAAGATGAGCATCCCGTCGAGACACCGCACCAACTCGCTGATCACTTCCTCGAGCGGCCGACCGTTTTCCGCGATTCCCGCGGCCGTTGCGGCCTCATAATCGGGATCGCGCGGCGTGCCCAGAATGGGCGCTTGAGATTTGAGCGCATCGACCCGGTCGAGCGCCTTCAGCAGCGAAAACACGACATAGCCGTCGTGTACCGGATCCGAAACGGGCGCCGGAAACGCCTGTCGCAACCTGCCGAGCAGCTCTTCGTAACGCGCGGTCATTTGCTTCAGGCCATGAGCCAAGGCCATTCACACTGCCGGACGGCAACACCGTCCGGAAAACAACGATCCAACGGCGACTTTACTAATCGCCACTCAGCCCGCTCATCGCCGGCGAGCGTTTCATTCGCCGGCAGAAAAGTCTCAGGCCAGCAGCGTCTAGCGCCGCCCACCGCCACGGCGTCCGCCCCCTCGGCCGCCGCGATGATCGGGCGCCCGATCGCGCGCCGCCATGTTGGCCTCGATGAGCGAACCAACCGCGTCGTGCCAGGTCGGAATCTTCTTGTGGGCGTGAGCGCCGTCCTCTTCGTCTCCCTCGTCATGCAGGTCGACTTCGTCCGACAGATCCTCTTCGTCCTCGCGACCACGCAGTCGGGCATCGGGACCAGCCACCGGGCCCTCGCGCTTCGGACCACGGCCCTCGCCAGCGCCCGTCTCCTCGCGATCGCGACGACCACGACCTCGGCGACGGCGGCGACGACCCGTCCGCTCTCCGCCTTCTTCGCCGCGACCCTCGCCGCGCTCGGCGACGTCGGGTCGATCAACAACTTCCTCGGCAATTTCGTCTTCGAGCGCGTCGTAGTCGAGCTCGTCACTCACTTCGACATGGTCGAGCCGCTCGTTGCGGAACTCGCCGCGGCCCGAACGCTCGCCGCGAGGCGCCCGTTCACCCGCGCCGCGCTCGCCCGTGGTCTCGCCTTCCTCACGGCGACCACGTCGACGACCACGCCGACGCCGACGACGTCGGGGCTCTTCACCCTCCACGCCCTCCTCGCGCTCGCCCGGTTCGCCGATGCTCTCGTCCTCTCCCAGACGCAGGTCCGCCGATTCCTCGACCGTGTAGTCGACGTCGTCGTCCTCATCCAGTTCCAGATTGCGGCGACGCTGACCGGCGACCAGCGGTTCCTGCTCGTCGCGCTCGCGCCACGGGGCGCGCGAAGCCGGTTCGCCGAAGGCTGGACGCGCGCCCTCGCGATCACCTTCGCCACGGCCTGCCCGATCGCGGTCACGCTCGCCGCGACTGCCACGTTCTCCTCGTTCTCCACGCTCCCGACGCGGCCGGCCTTCGCCACGTTCACCGCGGTCGCTGCGTTCCTCGCGCGGACCGCGCTCTTCGCGTGGAGCTCGCTCGTCTCCTTCGCGCGGAGCACGTTCACCGCGCTCGCCACGCTCGGGCCGACCACCACGTTCGCCCCGTTCGGCACGCTCACCGCGCGATGGCCGATCGCCTCGGCGGAAACCTTCTTCGCGTCCACGGCCTTCGCCGCGTCCGCCTTCACGACCACCTTCGGTCCGCTCGGGCTGAGGAGGAGCCAGGTCGCCGCCGAAACCCCCGAAGCTGCGCGGGGCCGGCGTCTCACGCACGTTCTCGCGCACGGGTTCGCGATACGGCTCGCGCTCGGGGGCTTCGTACTGCGAAGCCTGGAAGCTCTCGGCCGACGGCGTCGGTTCGGGAGTCGGTTCTTCTTCCGGTTCCGGTTCGGGAGTGGTCGGCAAGCCGAGCAGCCCGGCGATCTTGCTCCAGTGGCTCGTGGTCCGCGGCTTCGGCTTCGCAGCGGCGGCGGCTGGCTTGGGACGCTCCGAAGGCATCGGCGGAACGCTGCGGATCGTCGTCGGCGCTGGGCTCGGACGATGTTCCGCCTGCGGCGCCGTTTGTGCGGGAGCGGCCGGCGTCTCGTCCCCCTGATCCAGAACGGGCGATTCCGGTTGATGCGATTCGCTGGCGGGTTGTTCGCTTTCCTCGCTCGCTACATGGGCAGCCGGTTCGTCGGCAGGCGACGGCCCGCGGACACCGATGGTTTCGAGCAACGAATTCCAGTGATCAGTCTTCTTTGGTTCAGGCATACATCCATGACCGGCCGTTTCGCCGGTGTCGTAGGTGCCAGGCGGCGGCAACGTTGGCCACGCTCCCCAGCAGCAAAAGTAAGTATTGATTCGCTATCCACTTGCGGCTGACTGGCTTCGCCCCATGCGATGGCCATCGTCCCGCCGCCGTTCTCAGGGGCCCCGCTCACACCCTAGCGGCGTGCAGCCGGCGAGCCCACATTGCGCTTTCTCGCGGTTTTCAATGAAACCGCACAATATACCGCCCGCCGACCATGCCGGAAAGTCATTCTCCGCTCATGGTTTACGAATATTCGCCCCCCACAGCGCCGGTCCCCCGCTGCAGTAGGCGTCGGGCCGGTTCATTCAACCCATCCCGCCGTCCCAACTCCGCCCCGAATGTCCGCAGTTGCCATCGCTCACGCGGTCAACCGTCGCACCTCCACAACCCCTGCGCGACGAGTCCGACCAGACCCTCGCACAACACTTCACCAAGCCCCTTTACTAGAGCGCCACAAACCTACGAAACGCACTTAAGGCGTTACTGGTAAGTCACTTGCCGATTTCAGCCCCCAAAATCCTACAATACCCCCAACGGGTGGTTTGGTGTTGATAAACCCCCGCCACAACCCTTCCGCCACGCCGACCTTTACAACACCTACGCGGGCTTCTGGCCGGCCATCTCCCTACAATGAACTCGCCAGACCGAGGCGGCGATCGGAAGCGTGACGTCCCCCCGAAGGACCGGTCCCCCAGCGACCGACCCTGGGTCCATTCGGCTCCTTGGTCCTTCGGATCTCGTCATTCGTCATTCCCCGCTCCGCCGGCCCGACGAACCACCGCATTATACAGGGAGGTGCACCATGGCCCGCTCCAACACCGATCACCCCGGCTCGCCGACGACCCAGGTCCCCGCTCACACCGCAGGACACGGCGCCGGCCAGGCTCCCAGCCCATCAACCCACCTCGCCAGCGAAAAGGTCGAGCTTTCGGGGCACATCATCGATAGCCTGATCCTCCCCAAGGTGCTCGACATCATCACTTCGGCCGGCGGAGCGTTTCGGATCGAGGAGTTCACCGTCGGCCAGGCCCGCAAGGACCCGAGCTACGCCCTGATCGAGGTCCAGGCGTCCGACCGCGACCGCCTCACCCAGATCCTCAACCAGATCGCCGACCATGGCGCCGTCCCGGTCGCCGACCAGGACGCCCGCCTCGTCCCAGCCGACATCGCCGGCGCCTTCCCCGAAGGGTTCTACAGCACGACGAACCAAAAAACCGAAGTCCGCATCAACGGCCAATGGATCGAAGTCGCCAACCAAGAAATGGACTGCGGCGTGGTCGTCGAGGAAATCGAAAGCGGCAAGCCCACCGCCCGCTGCATCCCCATGACCGAGGTCCAACTCGGCCAGCTCCTCGTCGTCGGCCATGCCGGCACCCGCGTTCATCCTCACCAGCGCGACAACGAGCGGCACGGCTTCGAGTTCATGAACAGCCCGGTCAGCACCGAGAAGCCTAAGGGGGTTGCGATTCGCCAGATCGCCCACGAACTGATCCTCACGCGCCGCGAAGGCGGCAAGGCCCTGCTCGTCGGCGGCCCAGCCATCGTCCACACCGGCAGCGTTGAGCATCTCAGCCGGCTGATCCGCGAGGGCTACATCCACCGCCTCTTCGCCGGCAACGCCCTGGCGACGCACGACATCGAGCAGGCCCTGTTCGGCACCAGCCTCGGCGTGCAGATGGAAAGCGGCGACATCATCGAGGCGGGGCACGAGCACCACCTCCGCGCCATCAACCGCATCCGCCGCCTCGGCGGCATCCGCCAGGCGGTCGAGAAGGGGGAACTCAAAAGCGGCATCATGTACGAGTGCGTCCGGAACAACGTCGACTTCCTGCTCGCCGGCAGCATCCGCGACGACGGCCCGCTGCCGGAAGTCATCACCGACGCCGTCGTCGCCCAGAACCAGATGCGCGAAGCGATCCGCGACGTCACGTTCTGCCTGATGGTCGCCACCACGCTCCACAGCATCGCCGTCGGCAATTTGTTGCCCGCCTGGGTCAAAGTCGTCTGCGTCGACATCAACCCCAGCACCGTCATCAAACTAGCCGACCGCGGCAGTTTCCAAACCGTCGGCCTGGTAACCGACGTCGAGCCCTTCTTCCGCGCCCTGGTCCACGAAGTGACCACGCTGTCGAAGGAGTGAGGGAAGAGCAAGACCAAAGTGGTGAGAGGCAAGAGGTCGGGTGCCACTGCTGGCTTGTCCAGCAGTGCTGAACTGCCGTTTGACTTTGCATTTGAGCTAGTCCTAGACTGGCGGGGCGTTCGAGCGAAACGTGCTCTAACTACGGGGCTGGCACTGCTGGACGAGCCAGCAGTGGCACCCGGGCCGTCAGCCACTCCCCCGTGAGTCGATGCTGTGGAACTCCCCAAAGGTCACCGGAAGCTCGTCAAGCACTTCGATGACCTGAGGCACGTTCGAGAGCTTACATTCTCCTGCTATGACCGGCGGCCACTTCTCACCAACGACATTTGGCGAGAAATGCTCAGCCGAGCCCTCGATGCGGCAATGGATCGCCATCATTGGCGACTGACAGCCTTTGTCTTCATGCCGGAGCACGTCCACCTGCTGGTCTTTCCCTTGCCCAATGGTTCGCAGATCGAGCACCTCTTGCGTGCCATCAAGCGGCCGTATTCGTTCCGTATCAAGCAACGACTGCTTCAACACAGGAGTCCGTTACTGAGGCGATTGACCGTACACCAGCGTCCGGGAGTCAGCACGTTCCGTTATTGGCAGGAGGGGCCGGGATACGATCGGAACCTTTACAAGCAAGAGGCTGTGCTCGCTGCGATGGACTACATCCACGAGAACCCGGTTCGCAGAAAGCTGGCGACGATAGCCCGCGACTGGCGTTGGTCCAGTGCCAAGTTCTACGAAACGGGCGAACAACCGGACCCGGCTCTTCCGACGTTAACCCGCCTGCCCGCCGAATGGTTCTTCACTCAATGAGTTCAACAGGCTGATTGGGTGCCACTGCTGGCTTGCCCAGCAGTGCAAAACAGCAGCTTGATGTCGAGCACACTGGCCCACGAAGTGACGACGCTGGCGAAGGAGTATGGAGAGAACGAAAGCAAAGTGGTGAGAGCAGAGAGGTAAGAGGACGGGTGCCACTGCTGGCTTGCCCAGCAGTGCCGAAGGGCAGTGTGACACTACAACTCAAACCACTTTCGATTGAGACCCGCACTCGCCTCGTTTATCGCCGCAATCGCTATCTCCGCGGTTGACTTGGCCGTGTACAATTCGGGGGGATGCGTGGCCCGGCGCGTCGGCTCTTTGGAAGAGGAGGCGTCGTTCTCGTTCACTCGGCGAAGCTGCGCGGTTGTCAATCGAAACGGATGCTGCGGCGGGAATGGATACGGATGAGCGAGAGGACGCCGGCCCATCAGCAAGCGACCAAGGCGAGCGGCAAAGGCTGGGCAAAGCGGACGTTGGATTGGCTGCTCGGTTTCCACGGCACTCCTGACCAGGTCGCCCGTGGCATGGCGATCGGGGTCTTTGTGGCGTTCACGCCCCTGATGGGGCTGCAGATGCTGATCGCCCTGTGCCTGGCCACGATCACCTATTCCAATCGCCCCGCCGCCGCCGCGATGGTCTGGATCACCAATCCGCTGACCGCGATTCCCCTCTACCTGATGACTTACCGGATCGGGCGGTACTTCACGCCGAATTATCGGCTCGTCGATCTGAAAAAACGGCTGACGGCCGTCGTGATGGATGAGGAGGGAGAATGGCTGAACCTCGCCCATCAACTTCGCGAGGTCGCGTCGCTGGGGACGGAAATTTTGGTTCCGCTCACGGTCGGCGGAGCGATTGTCGGCGTCGGGCTGGGGCTCGTCGCGTACGTTCTCACCCGCTCGACGCTGCTCCTGGCCCAGCGGGGCCTCGCCAAGAGGCAAGCCGAGAAGCAATCGCAGTCCGAGTAGGTCAGGTGCCCCGTGCCTGACGAAACCAAGGCCGGCCATAGCAATCGAACGCCGGCAAGTCGACACGCGCCACCCAACTGCGGTAGCCTCGCAATCCGCATTCCGTCAGGCACGGGGCGCCTGACCTACGGGGTTTTGCTTGCGAAGCGTCTTCGCAGTCGCTCCAATTCGGCTTCCAGGACGCACTCTTCAGCAGGCGGCGGCAGGGATGGGTGCGGTCGCGGGCGATGGTCTTTCACTGCGAGGCTCTCGGCGATGGCTTCCAAGTATGGTTCGTTGCATGTCCGTGGGGCGGGGGGCAAGGCCGCTTCGCTCACCAAGCTGGTCACGCTGATCGAGACGTTTCTCAAGGGGCGCGGCTATCGCGTCCGCTCGGCGAAGCTCGACAACCTGCCCGATCCGAGCGAGGACCCGAGCCGCATTGGCGTCGCCGTGTTCAAGGGGAGCAACGGCTGGCGGAGCGTGATGCTGAGCGACTTTGACCTCTTCTCGCCGCTCGCCGCCCACCTGTCCGAGACCCTCGGCGGCCCAGCCCTCTACACGCTGGCGATCTACGACGACCGCTGGACCTATGAGCTGTACGAGAACGGGCAAAAGGTGAGCGAGTTCGACTCCGCCGTGTTCCGCGAGCGGCAAAAGGAACTCCGCAAGCAACTCCCGCAGGTCGAAGTGCCTGCCGAGGTGCTCGAGATCGCCAACCGAATACGCCAGGCGCAGGCCACCGAGGACGAGATGCGCCAGGTGGCCACTTACATGGCGGAAAATCCCGATGGAGCCGTCGCCATCGCCGCCAGCACGATGAGCGAAATGCTCGGCATCTCGCTCGAGAGCGCGATGAGCGCGTTTGAAAGCGCCCCAGTCGAGTCGGCCCTGACCCCCGAGCGGCAGGCGGCCCTGGAGCCGCTGCTGGTCGACGAAGACACGCTCGACGAGCTGCAGGAGGTGCTCGACGAGGACTCGATCTCGCCGGACGCCACGCTCTCCCGGTTTCTGCCGCTATTGGGAATCGAGTCGGCCTTCGCGGATACCGAGTACGAGATCGCCTTCGTTGAGATGTGGTACGACCCGCACGAAGTTCTGCCTCCCTACTTGGAAGTCGCCAAGTTCCTAATCGGCGAACCGGCGTAGCGCCCCATACTTAACCCATTAGTGGACTCATTCCTCCGACTTCGCCCCCTTCACCCGATCGGGAATCACGCCGGCGCCGGGGGCTGTCGACGGATGGTCGCCCTTCTCTTCCGCGCTCTTGCTCGCTGGCGCTTCGAGGTCGTGCTGGGCTCGCAGCGCGGCGAGCTCGCCCTGGCGGGCAAGATCGATTGCTTCGCCGAGGATGCGCGCGACTTCCTGCGAGGCGTGGAAGCCCATCGAGTTCTCCGCCGACACGAAGTCGAGTCGCCACTGCGCCTGGCGGTGTAGCTCGCGGGCCTGCTTGAGCTTCTCCTCGTCGCCATCCTTGCCGCCGGCCGCCTGGATTTGCTCGATGAGGCTCATCGTGGCGTCCTCGGCCCGGTCCATCAGCTTGCGGGTGCGATCCTGAATACCTTCCGCCCGCGCGAGAATCTCGCTCTCCGGATAGCGGTGGCAGGTCTGACACGCGCGGTTGATGTTCAGCAGCGGGCTGCGGACATGGTGGTCGCTCACCTTGATCGCCCCTTCGCGCTTGTAGGGCATGTGGCAATCGGAGCACGATACGCCGCTGCGGGCATGAATGCCCTGGCTCCACATCTCGAACTCGGGATGCTGGGCCTTGAGCATGTCGGCGCCGGTGTCGGCGTGTTTCCAATCGGTGTGCGGATTCTCCTCGTAATACTCCTCGATGTTTTCAACCCGCAGGCCCTTGTCCCACGGATAGGTGACGACCTTGTTCTCGCCCTTGAAGTAGTACTCGACGTGGCATTGGCCGCATACGAGCGACCGCATCTCCTGCCGGCTGGCCTCGGTGTTGGGGTCGTAGTCGTTTTCGCGCGAGCCTTCGCGCCAGCGGCCGATGCTCGGCAAATGGGGCAACGGCTGATCCGACTTCGCCAGCGCCCGAATGCCGTTGATGAAGCCCGGCCGAGTCACGCGGAGCTGCATTGTCTTCGGATCGTGGCAATCGACGCAGGTGATCGGATGATTGAACAGCTCGTGCCCCTGATCGTCGACCAGGTGACGGGCCTCGTTGTAGTCCAAGCCGCAAACAATTTCGAAGCCCTTCTGAATCTGAGCTTCCGGCTGATCGTCGGGCACTCCCGCTTCGCGTCCCTTGAATCGATAACCGGGGAGCACCGAGGCGTGGCACTGCAGGCATGCGCCATACTGCTTGAAATCGGTGACGCGTTCCGTCTCTTCCTGGTCGATCAGCATGTAGGCGTGGCCGCGCTCCTCGCGATAGTCGACGCCGAACGCATAGCCGTTGAAGAACGTCCGCCACTGCGGATCTTCGTCGAGCTTTTGAAACGCGTCGCTGCCGCCGTGGCGAGTCCGTTCGGTGTCGACCGTGCGGATGTAGCTGTCGTACTGCCGCGGAAAGTTTTTGCCCCACTCGACCGGATCGACCGTGTCTTCGGTCAGGTCGACCACGCGGAACACCGTCTCGCGGGCTTCGATCTGCCGCAGCGTGATGTTCTGCCAGAGATACATGGCCCCAGCGGTGATGGTCGCCGTCGCCAGGATAAGGCCCCCGTACAACGCCAGCTTCCAGTTGGAACGCCTGGGCGGCTCCTGCGCCGGTCGGGAAACGGGATCAGTAGGGCGATCGGCGGAGTTGGACATGCTGCGGCCTCCGGTTGCGCGTCAGGATGAGGTGTTCGTGAGTTCGCTCAGCGAGTCGGGCCATGGCCGACGTCGCGATGGCAATGCAGGCAATTCGATTCGCTGTTGTGATAGTCGCCGTACACCTGTCCCTCCTCGCCCAGCAACTCACGCACCATCCCTTGGTGGCAGTCGATGCAGTTGTGCTTGAGGACCTCGACGTTGTGCGGGCGGATCTGGATGGGCTCGTGAAAATCTTGCAGCGTGAAGCCTTTGGAGTGCCAGAAGCCGTTCTCGGCCTTCGACAGGTACTTGCCGATCAGGTTGTGGGGGGTGTGGCAGTCGTTGCACGTCGCCGCGGCATGATGGCTGGCTTTTAACCAGCCGTCGTACTGCTCGCGCATGATGTGGCAATTGACGCAGGCGGCAGGATCGTTCGAGAGATAGGACCAGCCCTTGGCGTAGTAGAACGTATAGCTGCCGGCCCCCAGGCTGGTGCCGATCAGCACGCAGAGCAGAATCGCCCCCAGCGACACGCCAAAAACGCTCATTCCCAGCACGGTTCTCCAGCCCGGCATAGCTCGGCCTCCTTCCCAGTTGCGACAGCAGTGTAGCCTTCGCGAGCAAGTCCCGGCCACCCATCGGCCGAATCAAACCGGAATCGAGCCACCGCTGCCGCCAGCGCAGCGATCTGCGTGCCCAGCCGACCGCTTTGCGGGAGAAAGTTGAGTATTCCCCGGCGGGGAGTACGACGACCACCGTCTGAGGCTCATACTTTAATGACCCTGCCGCGAAGCACAACCGGCCGACCTCCGGCGGGCTCGCACGGTCAGAGAACCAACGCCGAACCCCAGCAGCGCTGGTGAGGGTGAGAGCTAAACCGTCTCGACCATCGTGATCGCTTCGTCCGCGACTGCCCAGGGAACCATCGCAATGATTCCCGAGGGGCCGGTCTTGTTCGCCGCGAACAGAAACAGGTGCGTCTCCTCGGAGAGCGGAAAAGACTGGAACAAGTCGATTTCGACATCGAGCAGGTAGAGTTCCACGCCGTCGGCGTAGGCTTCCGGAACGGGCCGGCGGCGGTAGGCTCGATAGGTGTCGTCCTTAAGCAGTTCGTAAAGCGGTTGGTCCGCGGGATTGGTCGGCCCATCGCAGTAGACGCTTCCAAAGTAAGCGGCCTTGGTCGCCAACCAGTCGAAGGAATAGGTCCGGGTCGGCTGAAACGTGCCCAACGCCAGTGCGTGCTTGCGATCGGGCCCCACGATGATGCCCGCCGCGAGCAGCGGATGGATCCGCTCCGGATGCTTGCGTGACGTCTCCCACATCGGCTTGAAGTTCTGCAGCGTCACGATCGTCCACAGCCCTTTCAGGCCATCCAAGGTCCAGCGGATCGTGAAGAGCTGGATCGTGTGAATCACCAGCAGCAGCAGATTGCCAAACAGGCAAATCCCGAACGACGTCGTGAGTTCTTCCCAGACCGGCTCCGCTTGCGGAGTGCGCAAGAACGCATGTAGCCGCTGCCGCAGCAACTCGTCGTCGACAAAGATCGTGGTCTGCGGCATGGCTGGGCCCTCGGACGATGGCGGAAACGCTGGTCCGAGCATCGTACCGCTGGCCAGGGCCCAATGCAAAGAAAACAACCGCAGTCGCTCACCGTTGCAGCAGTCCGGCTTGGCGACCGCTACTGCGCTCGCAGGCAATAGATCGTCCGCTCGGCGCGCAGGATGATCGAGCTGCCGGCGATCGCGGGGCTGGCCAGTGTCTGGCCGAAGAGCTGGTTGCGGGCGAGTTCCTCGTAGCGACGTCCCGGCCGAATGACCGTCGTCAGGCACTCCTGGCTCGTGAAATAGAGCTTTCCGTCGGCCGCGATGGGACTCGCCCCAAAATTGCCGCCGAGCCGATGCTGCCAGAGCTGCTCGCCCGTCACGGCGTCGAGGCACGTGAGCACGCCGAGCGTCGACGTGAAATAAATCTCGCTGCCAACGACGATCGGCGAGCTCACTTCGGGCACTTGCTTCGTGTATTTCCAGGCGACGTGGGGCTCGGTCACATCCCCTGCTCCGTCGACACGAATCGCCCAAAGCTGCGGCTTCATGAACCCGGTGCAGATGTAGACGAGGCCGTCGCGATAGACCGGCCGCGGCACGGTGGCATGCCCGTCGCCGAAATCAACGCGCCACAGTTCCTTGCCTGTCTCGGGTTCATAAGAGACGACCCACTGCGCCCCTGGAACGATCAACTGGCTCTTGCCAGCGTGCTCGATGGCCAGCGGCGTGCTGAAGGCGCGACGGTGTTTGCCGTCGCTCCGAATCGGCGGGCGGGCTGTTTTCCAAACCGTTTCGCCGGTGTCCTTGTTCAGGGCAATCACGTACTGTTCATCGACTCCGTCAACCGGCAGGATCAACAGCTCGTCGCACAGCACCGGAGAACTGCCGGGCCCGGTGATGTCGTCGACGACAAACTTGCGCTGCCAGACCACCTTGCCGCTCTCGAAGTCGAGCGCGACAGTGCCCAGCGAACCGAAGTGGCAGTACAAACGCTTGCCGTCGGTCACCGGCGTCGGCGAGGCGTACGTATTGGTGGCATGAATCGGAGGCGGATTGTTGACCGTGAACAGTTCCAAGGTTCGCAGCAGCTTGCCGGTCGCCGCGTCGATTTCGCTGGCCAGCAGCGTGACCGAAGAATGTCCCTGGAACTGCTCGGCAAAGTTCTTGTAGAGCCCGCTCCCCAGCTTGCGGTCGAGATCAGCCGTGGTTAGCGCGACCTGCTCAGCCGAAGTGATCCAGATCCGCCCGCCGATCACAATCGGCGACGACCAGCCGTTGCCCGGCGTTTCGGTCTGCCAGGCGGGCGTGTAAAAGCCGCCCCACTGCGTCGGCAGATCGCGAGCTGCGGCTGCTCCATCGCCTCGCGGGCCCCGAAACTGTTGCCAGTCGCCGGCCATAGCGGCTGTGGCAACGGCGGATGCCACCAAAGTCAGCCAGAGCGAGATGGGAAGGCGCATAAAATCACCGGTTGGCAAGTATAGCTCACTGCCAACCGGCAATTTTGCGATTTTTCGGCCCTTCGCGGCGCATGACGGCCTTAGCGACGAGTCACCGGGAGGGTCACGAAGTTATCGGTGGCGGCCACCTCAATCGTCAGTCCCGACTGATTGAATTGCAGGTACTTGGAATGAATGGCCGCTGCCGCCCGCTTGCGCGATTCGGCATCGTCGTCGGGAGGCGTCAGACGAACGATATAGGTTCCTTCAAAGGCTCCCGACCGGATGGCTCCGTCGTGCAGCGTCTCCAAGGCGAACGTTCCATCCGGTTGGACTTCGCCGGAGGCCCGAACCAGCGGATCGGAGACGAGCGAAGCCTCGATCACCGAGCCAGCCAGCACTTCGCTGGACCCACCCTGGAGATCGAGTTTGCCTGACACCGGGAATGTTGCCGGCCCGAATGGACCACAGCCCACGGTGGCCAGAATCGTGAGAGCCCAAGGCGCCAATGCGATCAGCAAGCGAGTGCGAGAGTTGGTGTGCATATTGTATTGAAGCCGTTTGTCGAGGTGATGAATCGGAGGACGCGCCGGGTTACTCGTTCGGAATCACTTCTCCGCCGGCGCGGGTGGCCAGGTAGGTGAGCGTGTCGAGATCGGTGTTGTTTCGCAGCACTCGGGTGCTTCCGTCGCAGAAGACGAAGCCGCAGATGGCGGGGTGGGCGCTGCCGAAGGCGCTGTTGGCCTGGGCGGGTGTCTGGGCGTTCGCCGGCATGAGCGGGCGGAGCTGATCGGTCTTGGTGAGTCCCTTGCCCAGCATCCGCCGGTGCGTGTTGCGGACGCCGCTAAAAATGCTGCGGTCTTCGTTCTTGCCGCGAAGCGAGTTCGGACGAATGTGTTTTTCGCCGAACATCACCGTGTTCGAAGTGCCGTCGAGGATGTCGGCAAAGCGAGTCTGGCCCGACCATTTGACGACGACCGTTTCGCCGTTGACGTCGGCGACGTGCGGCATGTTGGGGATGAGCGCTCCATTCGAGCTTGTGTAATCGGCGTCGGTGCCGAAGCAGGCCGCATAGTCCGAAAGAGAGCCACCCGGCGAGCTGAAATCGTTCAGGCTCAAGACCGGGATCGGTCGCGAGGGGCAGGTGTACGCCTTGATCTGCGGTTGATACGCCTCGGGCGGCTGCATCGATGCCCGGCGGGTGACATCCCACTTGGCGAACTGGTTGCCTCCCTCCAGGTACGGCAGCACCAGCGCGCCCCAAGTTGCCCAGCCATTAGGCGTGTCGGAATTGTCTCCAATGAACGCCGGAGGCAGGAAGCCGAGCGTGTCGTGGAAATTGTGCGACGCGAGGCCCAGTTGCTTCAGGTTGTTGGCGCACTGGGTGCGACGGGCCGCTTCGCGTGCAGCCTGCACGGCTGGGAGTAACAACGCGACCAGTACACCAATGATGGCGATGACGACGAGCAACTCGACCAGGGTGAAGGCCGGACGCGGGGAGTGAATGGGGCGAGACATAGGAGGTTCCTTCGTTGGAGCGCGAGTTGGACGCGCTGGAGAAATGTTTCGATGCGAGGATGGTCTGGCAGCGCACACCAGGAGCGCAGCAAACCGTGTGATCGGAAAAAGAGGCTCGCTACTGGCCGTGCTAAATCGCGACCGATGCGCGACCGATCGGCCGATGGGCAGCGCGTGAGCTACAGGGCTTCAATTCGCAACAGCACGAAGTGGGGACATTTCTCTGACAGCGGCAGGAATGTCCGGTGCGGAGCCAGATGAGGATGCGAGTGCGATCGCATCCACGAAAGTGAAACAGATGTAGCATCGCGGACTCCATTGAGTCGACGCGTGTGCCTCCGGAGCGTCTCCAGTGAGCTTACGCAAGGGAATAGTTAGTCGTCCGCCTATCCTTAGGTCGGAACACCCTGGTCACGGATGTGTGTCTTCTACGTGACGGGCTGCCGATCGCAATTTGCGACTGTCGTGCCGAATGAGCGGAATTATCAGCTGCCCCTTAAAAGGCGGCATTTTTCGCGGATTTGCGTGCGATGGGCGAGTGATTGCGGTCGGGTCGCTATCATGTCCGTGAAATTTTATGGTCAATATCTCTGGCACTGATGCCTAGTACCATCAAATGGCACGGCATGACCGTTGAGAAATGCCCCTACGAACGTTGACGCTAGCCACACGCCGCAATCAGAGCGCATCCGGATCTTCGGTCACCGTGAAGATCAGGTTGGTTACGCCCACAGCCGCCGCCGAGTCGAGCACCATGACCAGCTTCTCGTGCGTGGCGTCCGCCGAGCCGATCACGAACAGTCCCTTGCGCTGACCTTGGGCGTCGGTCGCTGACGAACGCAGCATCGCCCGCAGCGCCGCCTCTCCCGGTGCAATCTCATCGTCGAGCCAGACATTGTTTCCCTCGTCGATCACCAGGACCAGGTACGACGGGTCGTTCCGATAGTCGATCGTTTCGGTCGACCGGGCGGTCGTTCCCTCGTCCGCCTTAGGTGAAGGCAGGTCGATGACCGCGGCAATCGCCTGCAGGGAGGTCACGAGGAAGAAGATCAGCAGGAAGAACACGATATCGACCATCGCCGTCATGTCGACGAGGTCTTCGTGGGCCGAATGCCGCTTCGGCAACAGATCAAAGGGTGCTTCACCGGCTGGCTCGTGGGGCGGCTCGACGTTGCCGGCGATCGGCGGAGCGGCCGGAGGCTCGGCGGGATCTTGCGCGCTGAATTCATACGTCGGTTGGCCGGCCGGGGGTGGCGGAGGCGTCACCGGCAGCGCCCAGCGCATCCGTTTCTTTTTCCGCGGCTGGGGCCCTTCGAGCGGCACCTGCATCGGCGCGCGGCAGGAGGGGCAGGCGACCGTGGTTCCCGCCAGTTGGGAAGCGGCGGCAAAGCTGCTGCCGCACTGCGGACAGGTGGCCACCAGGCTCATTGGGTGACATCCTTTTCAGTGACGGCAACGTGCAAGGTCATACCTTCGGCGCTCGCTGCGCGCGCAATGCGGCCAATCTCGCGGAGAACCGTTCGCTGCTCGGCCTTGATGAGGACCGCTTTCTTCCCGGCAGCCCGCGCCTGCTCGATGTACTCGGCAATGCGCTCTTCCTGCTCGGCGGGGTCGACGATTGGTTCCCCCTCGGGACCGTCCGCCAGGTAGACGCGCACCGAGCGGCCGTCGATCGTGCTTAGCACGGTGATCGTGACCGCCGACTCGGCGTCGAGTCCCGATACGTGCTGCGCCTTGGGCAGATCGATTTCGCCCGCCAGACCACCGAGCGCCGTGACGAGAAAGTAGATGTTCATCATGAACACCAGGTCGATCATCGGAGTGATGTCGAACTCGGTGTCGTCCTGCGGCCGGCGCAGCGGAAAAAACTCGCCTGGCTGAGTCGGGTTGAGTGGCGACAGCGTCTGCATCCTCATCCCTCTACTGCGGACGTGATCTCAGGACGTCGAGCACGCGAACCAACCCCGAGGCCAGCGAATCCTGCAGCCGGCGAATGCGGGTGTTGAGGCTGGCGAGCAGGAAGTTGAACGGGATGGCGGTCGCCAGCCCCATCGCCGTGGTGATGAAGGCGATGCTGATTTCGTCAGCGATATGCACCGGCTCCACCTTTGCTCCGGTGGCAATCCGGCCGAAGGCGGCCATCATGCCGAGCACCGTTCCGAAGAGCCCCAGCATCGGCCCGCTCTTGATCGTCGTGGCGATCCAGGCGGTGCGATACTCCAGATCACCCATGATGTCCCGCTGCAAAACTTCCGAGACCAGTTGCCGCTGTTGGTCGGGACTGTAGCGGCGATTCTCGACCGCCAGACGCGTCAACTGCGGCAGAGCCCGGTCGTCGTCCATCGTCTGATCGGCGACGGCGTCGTACTGCCCGGCTTGGATTTGCTGCATCGTCTGGGCGAGAAACTCCTGTTGCTGCCGATCGTTACGGAACGTCAGCCGCCGCAAGCGCCGGTATGTCTGAATGATGTGGT
>JAEZAS010000405.1 GCA_023430365.1 Planctomycetota bacterium | reverse complement strand
CTCCTTTCCCTCGTGCAACAGCTTGATCGAGAGCTCTTGGCCTTCGTCGGCGGCTGCTACCGCATCGCGGACATCTTCGGGCGACTTGATTTCTTTTCCTTCCACTGCGAGCAGGACGTCGAACTGCTCGATTCCCGCTTGGGCGGCGGGAGCGTCCGGTAGCACATCTTCGGCGAGCACTCCGTGCTCGAGCTGCAGATGTTTTTTCAGCACCGGAGGCAATTCGCTCACGTGCACGCCGATCCAGCGGTCGGTGGCTTTTTCCTCATCGCCGCTTGGCTGAGAGACCAGCTGAATCACCCGCTGTACGGCGCCTTCGGGGTTCGCCAGGCGAAGCCGCAGAAGGTCAGCGTCCTGGCTCCAGCCGATCGATGGCAATGCGAGCAGCCCCGAGGCGGCTAGCGCCGTGAGAAATCGTTGGCGACGCTCGTTCATAACGTGGTCCTTAAATGAGAGAACACATCCCTGTCGTTGCGAGGGAAAGCAATCCGCTCGCTTCTCCAATTCATGGTGACTGGATTAATACGCTTGTCGGCGCGGCGGATTGATCTGGTAGTTGTCGACCGGGAACAGCACCTGCTTGCCGTCGTCGGTATCGACCACGATGTACTGCTGCTGGTGATTCACTTCGTGCCCGGAGCGTTGCAGTTGCTCAATCACCTGCGGCGGCAACACGGGCCTGGCGGCGCGGTGCCACTGATCGGCTTGCTCCGACGAATAGACGGGCACATTGATCGGCTGATCCGTCTCCGCCCCATCAACGACCAGTTGCACGTTGCCTGCCGGGGCGGCGCTTCGCGCCAGCGAACCCGGTTCCACCCGGCGAGGTGAACCAACGGGCGCCGCTTCGGACGCTGAATCGGCCTCGACGCTCGGAGCCGGCGCATGATCCGCGATCATGGGGCCGCCCCAATCGGAGGTCCAGCTTCCGACGTAGAACGCCAGCGCCAGGCTGGCGGCGAGTGTGGCGAAGTAGAGTCCCTGCCAGGTCCGCTGCGACCACTGACCTGTTTGGTCAGGTGGCAACTGCACCGGGGGCGCTGGATCGTTCGTGGACGCGGCGGTTGCTTCGGCTCGGGCCGGGGCAATGGCTGGCCGGCGAAGGGCCGACAGGTCTTGGCCGAGGGCTTGGGCCTCCAGAAACGCCATCGCGCAGCGTCGCCAGCCGTCGGGCTCATCGTCGAGGCTGGAGAGCAACTCGCGGTATTCGGCAGGGGAAAGTTCGCCGTCAACCAGACGATCGAACTGCGGATTGAGGTTGTGGTTGGAGGTGTTCATTCGGCGGGCCCAATCGATTCTTTTGCCAGCAGCTCCTGGCGCAACTTGGCGCGGGCGCGGTGCAGTCGCGCTTCCACGGCGCTGTGGCTGATGCCCATGTGGGCGGCGATCTCGTGATAGCTCCAGTTCTCGGTGTACTTGAGCATCAGAATCTCCGCGTCGCGCGGCGGCAGCCGGCCGAGTGCCTCGCGGACAAGCTTTTGCCTCTCCTCCGCAAGCAGCCAACCTAGCGGGTCGGGATACCGCTCGGGCTCCCGGATCTCCGCAGGCTGGTTCGCATAGCGATCGGTCAGCCGACGCCGCCGCGCCAGTTTGCGGCGATACAGCAGGCTTTGGGTGACCGCCAGGCGATAGAGCCACGGAGCGACCTTGCTCGGGTCGTTGATCGGGGCCGACTGTCGCACGGCGGCCAGCGCCACTTCCTGCATGACGTCCTCGACGGCCTGCGGCTCTTGCAGCCGCGCGTAGATCACGGTGCGCAACCAGCGATCGTGCTGCGCCAGCGCCGCAGACCAGTCGATTTGTGGTGGTTGCACTAGCTGTCCCTCAGGCCCGGCAGCGCCATGCAGGCGAACAAGTGCGTTTGCATGGAGATTGTTTCCGCCGCCGGGGCTTTCTTGCGGCGGGATTTCAAAAATGTGCGTTCCGGCGGCAAGCGGCGAGCCCAGGGGCAGCGTCCCTGCCCGGCCGCGGTCGCCCGTCGCTCTGGAAGCGTGATTCTAAGTGCTTTTGAGGTCCGGTGTTGCAGTGATCGATCTTTCTTTCGCTCCCAAGCCGGGCGGGTGGACGCCCGTTCGCTCGGACGCGCATAATACGTCGCTCGGGTTCGCTCCTTTTGGCAGTCGGCCGGACCTGTCCGGCGAGTGACCTCTGGGTGGCACACCCTGCAGCGCAGCGAAAGGTCGTGGTAAACGTCCTGGCATCGGCTCCACGCCCTTCCGCTGCGCTGCAGGACGTGCCACACACTGCGTCATGACTCGTCCTCTCCTTCGGAGTTTCGCACCATGCGCTACGTAACCACCCGGCGATCGGTTTGTCTGGCCCTGGCGGGGGCCGCGCTGCTGGGCCTCGCCGCCAACGGCAGAACCGGAATCGCCGATGACAAAACCACCTCTTCCACGCAGGCAGGCAAAACGCAAATGAGCATCGAGAAGTCGTCGTTCGGAAAGACCAAGGATGGCCAGGAGGTCACGCTCTACACCTGCCGCAATGCCAAGGGGGCGGTGCTGAAGCTGATCGACTATGGGGCGATCGTCGTCGAGCTGCACATGCCCGACCGCGATGGGAAACTGGCCGACATCAACGTCGGCTTCGACAAGCTCGATGGCTATCTGGCTCGGCACCCGTACTTCGGCGCCACGGTGGGACGCTACGCCAACCGCATCGGCGGGGCGAAGTTCGAAATCGACGGCAAGACCTACGAGCTGGTCGCCAACGACGGCAAGAACCTTTTGCACGGCGGCAAGAAAGGCTTCGACGCGGTGATGTGGAAGGCGGAGCCGGTGAAGACCGATTCGGCCGTCGGCGTGAAGTTCACCTACCGGAGCGAGGACGGCGAGCAAGGCTTTCCGGGCAATCTCGACACGACGGTCACCTACCTGCTGACCAACGACAACGAGCTGCGGATCGATTACGAAGCCAAGACCGACAAGCCGACGCATGTGAACCTGACGAATCACAACTACTGGAACCTCGCCGGCGCGACGGCTGGGAGCATCCTCAAGCACGAGGTGCTGATCGCCGCGGACAAGTTCGTCGAAGTCGACAGCGAATCGATTCCCACCGGCGACCTGTCCGACGTGAAAGGGGGCGTGATGGACTTCACTTCGTCGCACGCCATCGGCGACCGGATCAAGGAACTTGACAACAAGCCGCAGGGCTACGATCACGCCTACGTGCTCCGCGGCGAAAAGGGAAAGATGAAGCTCGCCGCTCGCGTGAAGGAACCAACGACCGGCCGCATCATGGAAATCCACACCACGGAGCCCGGCATCCAGTTCTATACGGGAAATTACCTCGACGGCAGCGAGGGAGGCGCGGGGCTCAAGCAGCACGAAGCGTTCTGCCTGGAAACCGGTCACTTCCCCGACTCGCCGAACCGACCGAAGTTCCCCAGCACCCTGCTCCGCCCCGGTGAGACGTATCAGACGACCACCGTGCATAAGTTCTCGGCGGAGTGAGGGGGGCGGAGAGGTAAGAGGTAAGAGCGGAGGGGGGAAGGGATAAGGGATAAGAGACAAGGGAGCTTGGGCCGTTCGGACTTGTATCGTCTGGAATTGGCGTACCTTGTACTGAGTACTGAGTACTGAATATGGGTTTGCCGCCGAGTCGTCACCGGGCGCCACGCCACGGCCAAGAACCACACCCTCTTACCTCTTTGGCCTTACCTCTCGAACACACGCACGTCATCACGGAAAAGACTCACAAACCCATGGCTGACTGGATCGAGGCCGGTTCTCCGGCTCCTGCGTTCACGCTCGCGGCGGACGATGGCACGAAGGTGAAGCTTTCGGATCTGAAGGGGAGCCCCGTCGTGCTCTACTTCTATCCCGGCGACGACACGCCCGGCTGCACGCGCGAAGCGTGCGCCTTTCGCGATCGCAAGGCCGAGTTGCAGAAGCTGGGGGCCAAGGTTCTCGGCATCAGCACCGACGACGTCGCCAGCCACGTGAAGTTTCGCGACAAGTACTCGCTCAATTTTCCGCTGCTCGCCGACCCTGACCACGCGGTGGCTGAAAAGTACGGCGCGTGGCGGGAAAAGAACATGTACGGCAAGAAGAGCATGGGTATCGCCCGCTCCACGTTCCTCATCGGTCCCGACAGCAAGGTGAAGAAGGTCTGGAAGGCCGTGAAAGTGGACGGCCACGACGAACAAGTCCTCGCCGCCCTCCGGGCGATGCAGGAAGAGGGGGAGTGAGGGTTCAGGGGTAAGAGGGAAGAGGGAAGAGGGCGCGGGAGCAGGTCGTACAACGTACCGGGGATCTGGTACTCGGTACTGAGTACTGAGAAAGCCAGGACAATCAGCGCCAGCCAAAGATACACTCCCTTATCCCTTATCCCTTATCCCTTGTCCCTGGCTCCCTCCCCTTCCCTCTTACCTCTTTGCTCTTCTCCCCCCCTCTCTTTTGAGCTTCCCCCTCGCGTCTGCTACAGTGGGCTCGCCC
>JAEZAS010000395.1 GCA_023430365.1 Planctomycetota bacterium | reverse complement strand
ACGGCGCTTCGCCGATTCGCTCGCTCATCGAAAATCGGGTGTTCAGCACCGAGCCGCTGGCGACGTTTGCGCTGACCAATTCGCTGGCCGGCTACCTGGCGCCGTGGCTGATTTTTGTCGCGGGGCTCGCGCTGCTGGCTGTTTCGTCGGCTCGCTATCGGCTGTTGGCGGCGACGAGCGGCATTGCCTTGTTCATTGCCGGGGTTTTGTTCCTGACCAAGAGCCGCACGGCAATCCTCGCGACCGCGGCGTGTATTTTTCTGCTGCTCCTTTACGGTCCCCGCCGCGGCTGGCGCATCGACTGGAAGGCGCCGACGGCCATCGTCGCGGTGGCGGTGCTGATCGGACTTGGCGCCGTGCTCGTCGGGGGTCTCGACATCGAGGTGCTCAGCCAGGCGCCGCTGTCGGTGCGCTATCGACTGGAGTACTGGCGATCGACGGCGGCCATGATCGCCGACTATCCGCTCTTCGGCTGTGGGCCGGGCAACTATCAGGAGTACTACACCCACTACAAGCTGCCGCAGGCGAGCGAAACGATCAAAGACCCGCACAATTTCATCTTCGAGATCTGGTCGAACGCCGGCACGCCCGCGTTGCTGATGCTGCTCGCGATGGCGGGAGCGTTCATCTATGAGCAGCGTGGCGGCGACCGCGGCGGAGCGGACGAGGCGGACGATTCTGGCGACGAACCTGGCCATGAAGCAGACGCTCCTTCGTCAACCGAGCTAAGTGCAAGCGCCGCCGAGCGTGATTCCGCGCCAACAGCGACCGAGGGAAAAGGCAGCCTGCGCTGGATCATGGGGGGCGCCGCGCTAGGCGTGGTGCTGTCGTTTCCGATCGGGGTAATCTCCGGCTATCCGCCCGAGCCGTCGCTGATTCCGTTGCCGCTCGCGTTTGGACCACCGGTGCCGATTGTTCTTGGTCTGCCGCTCGGGGCGCTCGCCATCTGGATGCTTCGCGGCTGGATCCGCGGCGGGCGAATGCCGGTCTCGATCCTCGTCATTGCCCTGCTCTGCCTGCTCATCAACCTGCTGGCTGCTGGGGCGACGACGTTTCCGGGAGTCATCAATACCGCCTGGGTGCTGATCGCCCTGGCGCTCGCGGGGACGCAGACATGGAAGCCAATTCCGCTCGAGACCCGGTCCTCGGTCGCCGCTTTGGGCGTTAGCGCGGCGATCCTTGTGGTCTTCCTCTTCACGGTCTACCGCCCAGTCCTGAACAGCAAAACCTATCTGTCGACGGGCGAAGTCCTGTATCAGCAAAACGACCTGATCGGCGCCGAGCGGTCGTTCGCCCAGGCGGCTGAAGCCGACCCGTGGGCGAGCGAGCCCTGGCAGAAGCTGCTCGATGTCCGGCTGAAAACCTGGTACGAAAACCAGACGCCCGAGAACTGGCGCCGCTACGAGCAGATCGCGGAGCGGTACATGGCCTCCGATCCGCAGTTCTACGGCGTCTATGAGAGCGTCGCCGTCTCGACGATGTCGGCCGCCGGGGTGAATCCGAGCCCTGAACGTCGGGCCCGGGTTGTCGACCTGCTCCGGCGGGCCGTCGAGCTGTATCCCAGCGGGGCGATGATCCGCGCCCAGTACGCCTGGGCTCTGTACCGCGCCGGGAAGACCGAAGAAGCCGCCCAAGAGGCCGCCGAAGCCCTGCGGCTGGACTCGCTGCACAACCACACGGAGCAGAAGCTCAAATCGCTCCGCATCTACGATCCGAGCCAACCCGACGTCGACCCCAAGGGGCTGCGTCCCGAGACAGCCGAACAATCGATGAAAAACCTGCGTAACGCTAGCGGGAGATTGCGTCCATGAAAATCCTTTTGCTGGGGGCGGGAGCCCTCGTCGCCGGTATTGCCCTGGGTTACCTGTCCACGGTCTGGGAACTTCCCGATGGCCCTTCCCCTGCCGTCGCCTACCTGAACGCCGCCGAGGCCCAGCGGGGCGGTACGGGGGCCAAGCTCGGCCCGCGGATCGAAATCGTCAACGGCGAGTTGCACGACTTCGGCAAGATGGACCGCAACTCGACCCGCAACCACACCTTCTTCATCCGCAACAGCGGCGACGCCCCCCTGAAGGTCGAAAAGGGGGAAACCACCTGCAAATGCACGGTTAGCGACGTTAAAGGGGGCAATCTGGCCCCCGGCGAGGAAACGAAAGTCGTCCTCGAATGGACCGCCAAGACCGAGGGAACGGGATTTTCCCAGTCCGCCGAGCTGATCACGAGCGATCCCGCCCGCCCGAAGGTCCGCCTGCTGGTCAAAGGCCTGGTCATCGAAAGCGTGCGCCCCGATCGCAGCGAGCTTTCGTTCAACAACATCCCCGCCAACGAAAAAGCCACCGCGCGGATGAAGATTTTCGGATTCCGCGAAGAACCGCTGGAAATCGAAAGCCACGACTGGCTCCGCCCCGAATCGGCTGAGTTCTACTCTGCTACCATTCGCCCGCTAGCAGATGACGAGCTCGACAAGAGCATCGGGGCCACCTCAGGGGTCGAACTGACGGTGCAGCTAGAATCTGGCTTGCCGCTGGGGCCGCTTGCGCAGACAATCCGCCTGGTCTCGAACTTCGAAGTGCCCGCCGTGGAGATTCCGATCGTCGGCCGCGTCGTCGGCGACATCACGCTCATCGGGCCGAAGTTCGTCAGCGACAAAAACATCCTGCAGCTCGGCCTGGTCGAGCGCGAGGTGGGAGCCAAGGTCATCCTGCGGGCGCTCGTCAAAGGCCAGCATCGCAACGACGTGACTCTCACCGTCGCGTCCGCCGAGCCAGCCGACTCGCTGCAGGCCACCGTCGGCGAGCCGAACCGCGAACAGAACATCGTCACCATTCCGCTGACCATCGAAGTGCCCCGCGGCGCTCCGCCGGTCAGCCACTTCGGCACCGCCGAGTCGAAGGCGGGAAAGATCGTCCTGAAGACGACTCACCCGCAGGTGGAAGAAATCGAAATTGAAGTCCGCTTCGCCGTGAATCCTTAGACGCAGCGACTTGAACCAGTACCATGGACGGAACCATGTCAGCGACCCTCACACTCCGCCCCCGCTTTGCCACCCGCGCCGCGAAGGATCGCGTCGCGGTCGACGGCGGGCGACTCGTCCGCCTGGCCCTTCCGTTGACGCTCGCGCTCCTGCTGCTCGGCTGTGGCAAGTCGGAAGCGCCACCCGAAACCGCCCAAGCGCCGGGGGACGAAACCGCGAACGTCGAAACCGCCGCGCCAGTTCCCCCGTCGACCGAGCCGCCGCCGTCGGTCTACGCCCCTGCTGCGCCGCTCAACGACGACGCCCCGCTCTGGCCCGCCGACAAGAACGAAGCGGCGGATGCTCCCGCCGGCCGTCAGTTCATCCCCTTGGAACCAGCCCCCTCGGACACCGCCACTGAGGAACCTGGCGCAGCGCTCGAAGGCGCGGCGCCCGCCAATCCGCTGCGTGGCAACCGGCCCTCCCCCGAACGTCCGCCGGCCGCTCCTCCTTCAGCCGCTCCTGCGCCGCTCGCCAATCAAGCTCCGGCAGTCGAACCGATTCGCCAGCCGGCCACCTCGCCGCTTCTGCCCGCCGCTCCGACCTCCGACGAAGCGGTTCAGCCGAACTCCCTGTCCCCCTCCGCTCCGCCCAAGAAGAAAGAGCCGCTGTTCGAAGGCTGGTCGAAGCCCCTGTTTGCGCTCGTGCTGAGCGGTCAGCAGAACGGCTACATCGAACCGTGCGGCTGCACGGGCCTTGAAAATCAAAAAGGCGGCCTCGCCCGGCGCCACACGTTCATCAAAGAGCTGCGCAACGACCGCGGCTGGCAGGTGGTCCCGCTCGACGTCGGCAACCAGGTCCGCCGCTACGGCAAGCAGGCCGAAATCAAATTCGCCCGCACCGCCGAGGGCCTCCGCGCGATGAACTACGGCGCGGTCACCCTCGGTAGCGAAGACCTGCGTTTGCCCAAAGACTCGCTCTTTGTCGCCACCAATCCCGACGAAAAGGAAAGCCTCTTCGTCAACTCCAACATCGCCCTGCTCGCCCGCGACCTTCAGCCGACGGTCAAAGTGCTCGAAGCGGGTGGCAAGAAGATCGGCGTCACCGCCGTCCTCGGTCCGAAGTACGAAGAGAAGCTGCAGGG
>JAEZAS010000369.1 GCA_023430365.1 Planctomycetota bacterium | reverse complement strand
GGACGGCGCTCGCCTTCTTGCTGGCGGGGGGCTCGCTCTGGTTGCTGCTTCCCGAACGACTTTCGCCGAAGCGTCGACGCATTGGGATGGTGTGCGGAGCTGTGGTGTGTGCGATCGGGTGTATGCGGATCGTGGCGTACGGCCTGGAGATTGACTTCGGTCCCGATCGGATGCTGTTTCCCGAGGCGCTGGAGGCATACGAGATTCCGAATCGGATGGCCCCGAATACGGCGCTGGGGTTTGTGTTGATCGGGGCGGCGCTCGTGTTGCTGAACGTGACGCTGCGTCGCAGTATTCGGCCGGCGGAGTATTTGAGCCTGGCGGCCGTGTCGATTGCGCTGTTGGCGGTGATCGGCTATGCCTACTCGGCCTTGATGCTGGCGGGGGTGAAGTCGTTCATCCCGATGGCGCTGAACACGGCGGTCGGCTTTGGTTGGATCGGAGCGGGCATCTTGTTCGCCCGGCCGCGCGTGGGGTTGATGGCGCTGGTGAGCAGCCGCGGCTCGGGTGGGATCATGGTGCGTCGGCTGTTGCCGGCGGCGCTGTTCGTGCCGGCGCTGGTCGGTTGGATGTGCTGGCTGTTGCAGCAATTCGACCTGTTGTCGCCCGTGATGGGATTGTCGCTGTTTGTGCTGACGAACAGCGCCATCTTCTCGTTGCTGATCTATGGGAACGCAGCCTATTTGAACCGGGCGGACGCGGCGCTCGAGCAGGCGCGGTTGGCGGCCGTGGCGGCGAGTCGGGCGAAGAGCGAGTTTCTGGCGAACATGAGCCACGAGATTCGCACGCCGATGAACGGCATTCTGGGGATGACGGAGATTGTGCTGGAGTCGGACATCACCGCGGAACAGCGTGAGTGTCTGGGAATGGTCAAGAGCTCGGCGGAGTATCTGCTGGCGGTGATCAACGACATCCTCGACTTTTCCAAGATCGAGGCCGGGAAGCTGGAGATTGACGCCGTCGACTTCAGCCTGCGAGACGTGCTCGATGAGACGATGGGAGCGGTGGCGCTGCGAGCGCATTCGAAGGGGCTGGAACTGGCTCACGAGGTGGCGGTCGATGTGCCGGACGCGTTGCGGGGCGATCCGGGACGGTTGCGGCAGGTCGTGCTCAACCTGGTGGGGAATGCGATCAAGTTCACGGAGCGCGGCGAGGTGGTCGTGCGCGTGGAGTTGGATCACTCGGAGTCGGCGGATGGCAAAGGGGCGGATGCGGCCGTGGGGCTGCACTTTGCGGTGGCCGACACGGGGATTGGCATTCCGCCGGAGAAGCAGGATCGTTTGTTCAAAGCCTTCTCGCAGCTGGATGCCTCAACGACGCGGAAGTATGGCGGCACCGGGCTGGGGCTGGCGATCTCGCTGCAGCTGGTGCGGATGATGCATGGCCGGATGTGGGTAGAAAGTCGGCCGGGCCTGGGCAGTACGTTTTATTTCACGCTGCGCTTGGCGCCGGCCCGGTCGGCGGTGATTCGTAGGACTTTGCCCGATACGGTGGCTCGATTGGAAGGGCTCTCGGTGCTGGCGGTGGACGACAACGGCACGAATCGGCGGCTGCTCGCGTCGCAGCTGGCGAGTCTGGGGGTGAAGGCGACGGTGGTCGGTAGTGGCGCGGAGGCGCTGCGGGCTTGGAATGGTGCTCGAGAACGGGGCGAGCCGTTTTCGCTGCTCATCACCGACAACAGGATGCCGGAGATGGACGGGTTTGAGCTAATCGCGCAGATGGAGCGTCAGCGAGCGTGCAGCCCACCGGCGGTGATGATGATCTCGTCGGCGGATCGTCTGGAGGATGCGCGGAAGTGTGTTGAACTGGGCGTGGCTGCTTATCTGACCAAGCCGATCCGGCGGGCGGAGCTAGTGCGAGCGCTGTTGACTGCGCTGCAATTGGAGGCGGTGGAGGATGGACGTCGCAACCGAGCGACCACGCAGTTGGACCCGACCGTTGCGGGTCCGCTGCGAGTGCTGCTGGCGGAAGACAACCTGGTGAATCAGCGACTGGCGATTCGGCTGCTCGAGAAGGTGGGGCACACGGTGACGGTCGTCGGTACGGGAACCTCGGCCGTCGAGGCGGCGGCCAGGCAGAAGTTTGACCTGGTGCTGATGGACGTGCAGATGCCGGAGATGGACGGATTCGAGGCAACCCGCCTGCTCCGCGAGCTGGAAGCCAGGGGGACGGCGGACGTCTGTCACCTGCCGATCGTGGCGATGACCGCCCACGCGATGAAGGGGGACCGAGAACGATGTCTGGAGGCGGGGATGGACGCTTATGTCTCGAAACCGATTCGCCCGGCGGAACTTTATCAGGCCATTGCGACCGCGATGAAGGCGGCCGGGAAAGCGGGAGTGGCAACGCAACGGATGAAGGAGACGTTCGTCATGGAGATTGATGAAACCACGACGGTGGAACGGCTGGCTGCCGCTCCGGAACTCGGTGAAAGGTTGCCGGAAGGAAACGGTCCGGATTGGACACGTGTGTTGCAGCAGTTTGGTGGGGACGATCTGCTGCTGCGCGACTTGATGGAGGCGTTTCTCGAAGAGTGTGAACCGACGCTGCGCGAATTGCGAAGCGCATTGGCAAGGAGGGATGCCAGCGGAGTGCAGTTGAACGCGCACAAGTTGAAGGGAGCGGTGCGCTACTTCGATGTGCCCGAAGCCAGCCGGTGGGCGCAGAGACTCGAAGACCTGGGCCGCCAGGGGGATTTGGCCGAGGCGCCGCAGTGCCTGGCGGAGTTGGAGCGGGAAGCGGCCGCTTGCTGCGAGCACCTGACGGCTTTCTTGGCCACCGAACCGGTCAGTTAGCAGCAGGATGCACTGGGGTATCAATGCGAGGTAGAGAGCGGACAAGAAATGAGCATGCCGCGCTCTTTCGAGCGCGGCATGCTTTGCTTGTCGCGATTGCAACCGTTTCGCCAGTTGGGTTAGAACGTGGCGATCACGTCGAAGCCGAGCAGCAGCTGGTCGTCGCCGGTGCCGCCGCGGAACGGACGGGTCGCATTGCCGGAGGCATTGATGCCGTCGAACCAGTCGTAGCGGATTTCCGGACGGATGGTCCAGTTGGTGTGCGGCGTCCAGTTCAGACCGGCAGAGATCTCGAAGAAGTTGCCGGCAAAGTTCTCGCCGAAGATGGCGTTGTTCTGGTTACGCAGACCGGTGACACGAGCACCGTCATCGTCGCGGAACCACTCAAACCGCATACCAGCCTTCCAGCAATCGTTGATCGTGTAGAACAAGTACTGGTTGATGCCGTACCATTCGGCGGACGCGGCGCCAGCAGCCGGAAGGGCGTTGCCATCGTGCTGCCAGCCGTAGTCGTGCTGGAACACGTACTGCCACTCGTCGCAGCAGCCAAAGGTCTGCTGGAAGACGAGGCTGTACATGTTGCGGTTGGTCAGCAGACCCGCGTTCGGACCGAAGGCGATCGGTTCGTTGGGGCTGAGGATGATATTCCAAGCCAGCGAACGGCCCGCGTCTTCGTTGCTCCAGGTGAAGCCGAAGATGCCAGCACCGGTGTCCACTTCACGATCGAAGTGATCCCAGCCGTTCACGATACCGGCGACCAGAGCGGTCGAGTCGCTGTACTTGTAGGTGGCCAGAGCACCCGTGTGGGTGAAGGGCTCGCCGTACTGCATCGTGTAGGCGTGGGTGTAGAAGAAGTTGCCGACGGCAGGAACGACTTCGTAACCGATCACGGTATAGAAGTGACCGACCTTCACCGACAGGTCGTTGTAGCCGGCTTCAACGTAGAACTGCGGCAAAGCCAGGCCGTATTCCGAGCCAAAGCCCGCGGCATTCTGGTTCCAGTGCGACGAACCGTCGTCGTGGAGTTCGAGACCTGTCGACTGGGTGAAGAAATAGTCGCTGCCGAACAGCACGTCGACGCGTCCACCGAAGTCCCACCCGCATCCGCCGGTGTCGATCGTATTTTCAAGCACACCGTAGAGCTGGTTGAACTGGCCGTAGTCGCGGTCGGGGAACGTCACCGGACCGTTGAAGTGGTCACCTGGGTTGTGCAGGTTGCCCATGATGCCGCCACTGGCCCATCCGTAGAAGTTCCAGCCGCACTCCTTCTGGCAGAAGAGGTGCCAGGGCTCGCATTCGTCGTCGCAGCAGACCGGCTGATCACAAGCCGCGCCGGGAACGCCCGGAACAGCCACCGCCGGACCCACCGGCGCCAGACCGGCCTGATCGCTGGGCGAAGCAGGATCCGCGGGCTGATAGTAGTATTCGTTCGCGAACGACGTCGGTTGGACGCCGCCCGCATGCCCTGGCATCTGGGCTGAGGCATTACCCGCGTAAATGCCCCAGGCGATGGCAGTGGCAAAAGCCAGCTTCGAAAGTTTCATTAGGTCAACTCCCCAATCCGTGAGGAAACAGTTGCAAGGGCGGCAGGACGGCGCAGTCCGTGCGCCACTGGATGGCCCAAATCCTGGGTAGGCTGGAAGCCACTAGCCCGCGGGGCGGAGAGTCGTCCGCTGGCGTTTTCTTCCAGGTAGTCACTCTTCTTATCGGTTTGTCCAGCGCACGCAGCGCATCGGAATAACACGATAAAGGCCGTATAAAAGCGGACTTAGACGCAGTGGCTGAGAAACTTTGCGGGCTGTAACGGCTGTGACGCCCCACTTTTGGTACCTGGGTCCTGTCGAGCGTGGCAGGCAACGTAGGCGAGGGCGCTAAAACAGGCGCGCGAGGTCTGAGCGTTAGAAGCGTTGCGGGCTTCCGCTCTTCGACTAATAAGGACTTACGGCAAAATCGGGCCAAGGCCCCGAAGAATCGCCGACGAGATGGATTGAGGTCCAGTGCCCTTAGGCGGCAGCGCCGAACGCGTCGGCGAACAGCGCGTCGACGAACTCATCCGCATTGAAGACGGCCAGGTCCGCAGGGGTTTCGCCCAGGCCGACAAACTTGACGGGGATCGCAAATCGTTCCCGGATCGGGATTACCACACCCCCTTTGGCTGAGCCGTCCAACTTGGCCAGCACAATGCCCGTGCATTTGGCCGCGGTGGAGAAGCCCTGAGCCTGGCTCAGGGCGTTTTGCCCAGCCGTCGCGTCGAGCACCAGCAAAACCTCATGTGGCGACTCGGGAATCTGCTTGCCGATCACCCGGTAGATCTTCTCAAGCTGCTGCATGAGATTTGCCTGGGTCTGCAGCCGACCTGCCGTGTCAATAATACAGATATCCGCTTCTGTCTCGATGGCTCGAGCCACCGCCCGGTGAGCGACTGACGCTGGATCGCTCCCCTGCTCCGCCCGCACAATGTCCACACCCAGTCGTTCCGCCCAGATGCCCAACTGCTCCACGGCGGCTGCACGGAAAGTATCGCCAGCCCCCAGAACGACCTTCTTTCCCTGCGAACGGAACATGTTCGAGAGCTTGGCAATCGAAGTCGTTTTCCCGGAGCCGTTCACACCGACCACCAGAATCACAGTCGGCCCCGACGCAGCAAGATTGATCGGTCGCTCCGGTTGCGCGAGCACGTTCTTGAGCTCTTCCTTGATCACCTTGAGGATGTCGCTCATGTGAACGACACGCGCTCGGAAGTCGCTGCCGATGCGGTCTCGCACCCGGGTGGCCGTGGTGACACCCATATCGGTCTTCACCAGGATGGCAAACAGCTCATTGAGGAACGGTTCGTCAACCAGCCGGCCTTCGCGCTTGAAGAGATCGCGGATATCGGTATTGAGGAAGTCCGACGTCTTCCTTAGCGCGCTCCGCCAGCGTGAGAACACGCCCTGCGACTCTTCGGCTGGGGGCGGCGTCGGCGCGGCGGCAGGCTGAGCCTCCGCTTTGGGAGCTTCCGGAGCCGGATCGGCCTTCTTGGTGAAGCGGTCGAACAGTCCCATGATTGCGATCTAGTCTTCTAGCAAGAGGCAGGCAACGAATTGCGAAACCGAACCGAGGTCAGACTCTCTTATTGTTTTTTCTTCTCGTCGTTCTTCTGCATGAAGCGATCGAGAATGCCGTTCACGAACTGGGGCGACTGGCGGGCACCAAAGCGCTTGGCCAACTCCACCGCTTCATTGATGGCTACCCGCTGCGGGGTGTCGCTATACAAGATCTCGTAGGCGCCCAGACGCAGCACGTTGCGGTCGGTGACCGCCATGCGATCCAGGCTCCAATTGTCAGCCCGTTCGGTGAGCAGCCGATCGAGTTCGCCTCGGTTTCGTCGCACTCCCGCCAACAAGTCGCGGGCAAACTGGACCAGTTCTTGTTCGTGATTCAAGCGGCGCACGAGGAAATGGTCCGCCGTCGCCAGGTTGCGATCGGGGTTGAGGTCGTCCTCGTACAATATCTGCAACACAATCTCGCGGGCGCGACTTCGCCGAGACATTCAGACACCTTATTCAACACTGAGCCACATCACCGCTCAGAAAGATACGACTCTTAGCCGTTCCGCGGCTTCCTGCCTCATTATAGCGAAGGACGGCTTCCGGCAGGGTGCGGTTCGCCGACGGCGGAAATCGCCGAAACCATTTCACCAAGGTCTACGACAACATGGACCGGGTTGGACCGGGGTCGTTTTCCACCGGCGGCGGAAGTTTTAGATGCTCGTAAGCTTTTGCTGTCACCATCCGCCCCCGGGGAGTCCGAATCAGCAAGCCGATCCGCAGGAGAAATGGCTCCACCTCGTCTGAAAGTGTATCGGGCGCCAGATTCATCGTGTGAGCAATCGCTTCCACACCGGCTGGCCCACCGGAAAACACTCGAATAATCGTCTGCAGGTACGAGCGGTCCTGCTTGTCGAGCCCCAGCGAGTCAATTCCGGCCATGTCTAGCGCCGCCCGAGCCACCGGCAACGTCACCGAGCCTCCCGATTTGCTCTCTGCATAGTCGCGAACCCAGCGCAAGCGATTGTTGGCGATTCGAGGCGTATCCCGGCTGCGGCGAGCAATTTCCAAAGCCGACTCGTCGTCCAGACGAGCCCCCAGCTTATTGGCGCTCCGACTGACGATCTCGGTCAATTCTTCAATGGAATAGAAACCGAGGTGCTCGCGGACGTGGAAGCGATCTCGTAGCGGGGCGGAAAGCATCCCAGCCCGGGTTGTCGCTCCTATCAAAGTGAATGGCTTCAATTTGAGATTGATCGTGCGGGCGTTCACCCCCTCGCCGAGCACGATATCGATCCGAAAGTCCTCCATCGCCGTGTAGAGGTATTCCTCAACCGGCTTGGGGATACGGTGAATCTCGTCCACAAAGAAGACCGCGTTGGCCTCGATGTTCGTCAGATAGGGAATCAGATCCTTGGGAGCCTTCAGGGCCGGACCGCTCGACGTAATCAGCGGAACATTCAACTCGCGGGGGATACAGGTGGCAAACGTCGTTTTGCCAAGGCCCGGCGGGCCGTCGAACAGGATGTGCCCGAGAGATTCCCCCCGCTTTCTGGCGGCGTCGACGACAATCCGCAGCCGCTCAATCACCTCCTGCTGACCGATCATGTCGGACATGCGCTGCGGGCGCAGGTCCCGATCCTCATCTTCGGGCTGCGGCTGGCTGGAAAGAATCGTCTCGCGGGCCATAGGACACTTAGTGAACGGTTGTTAACTGGTCTCGAAAGTATACCGGTTGCCGGTTCCACCAGGAAAGGGCGAGGCCGTCCGCTTCTCTCTTCCTCGCCCCGCTGGAACTCGCTGAGTGACTTACGACGAGTCTCGCCGCCTGCTGATTGAAACCTAACTGCCTTCTTCTGAAAAATCACAGGGGTGGAGGAATACAACACATCCGCAAAGTGGCATTTTTCGATCGCTATGCCGGACCGCTGACGCTCAAATCTCTACGCGGCCGAACCTTCCGCCGGGCCGCTCCGCGCCATCTCTCCCGAACAATCGCTTTTCGAATCACCGTTTCACAACCGTTGCGCGCATCGAATAACAAGACCGTCGAACTGCCACTTGCGCTCGCAGGCGTCCGCACGCCTGCTGAACTAAGTTGCCCGCCTGCAAAAGGTGCAGAACCTTGCGCTCTCCATTTCGGGCATTCCAGGCGCAGCAGCGACTGGCCCAAGCGAATGGCCGATCCTCCACCCGAGGGACGCGAGTCTTGCAATCAGCTTATCGATATTGTTGAACAAGTCAAGAGTTTGGGAGTAGTTTGTGGCGTGTGTCTTTCCATGCGTGGCGCCCTCCGGTGACGGAATAAAAGGGAGCGGTGCAAAGACCGAAGCCATACGCCGACTTAAGCCACTGCGCAAAGGGCTGCGCGAGATTCGGAGCCGGTTTAACCGTTGCTATCAGTTGTTCAAACGGGTATCGTACCTATAGCCTCGCGTCCGACCCCACCTGACTTGTTGTGGCTGGGTTGCTCCGCCCCTCAGCCGCTGCGATACACTGACCACCATTGCCTTCGACCTGGCGCGACCTGCTCCAGGGACGACGCGATGGCAGTTTTACTGCTTAACCGCATTCCCCAACGCTGTCTGCTCACCCGAGGAGTTGTATGGCCTCCGACACGCTTTCCGCCGACCAGGTTGAAGCCAAAGCCCGCGCCGCCAAGGAGCAACTCGACGCGCACGCCTACGAGATTGTTCAGTGGCACTTTCACGAGTCGACCGGCTGCCCGTTTTGGCTCGAAAAGGCGAAAGAGCTGAAGTTCGATCCGCTTAAAGAAGTCAAAAACTTCGACGACATCAAGAAGTTCCCCGAGTTCGAGGATGAGTGGCTCCGTGGCGGCCCGGTGCGTCGCTGGGTGCCGAAGGCCTTCCAGGACAAACCGACGTATGTCTTCGAAACGGGCGGCACCACCGGCATTCCGAAGAGCCGGGTGGTCGTGGAGGATCACTGGATCGACTACGAAAACTTCTCGCACACGCTGCCGGACGAATACTTCCCCAAAGGGGCCAACTGGTTGATGCTTGGCCCAAGCGGTCCTCGCCGGTTGCGGCTGGCGGTGGAACATCTCTGTCAGTACCGGGGCGGCATCTGCTTCTGCATCGACCTCGATCCCCGCTGGGTCGTCAAGCTCATCAAGAAGGGCTGGATGGAGCACCTCGAGGAGTACAAGAAGCACTGCATCGATCAGGCGATCACCGTCCTGACCGCTGGCCACGACATCAAGTGCATGTTCGCCACGCCGAAGTTGCTCGACGCCCTCTGTGCGGAACTCGAAAAACGCGGCACCAGCCTGAAAGAAACCGGCGTCACCGGCATCTTCTCGGGTGGCACCGAGTTCACTCCCCAGTGGACCCGCTACTGCATCGAAGAACTGTTTGGCGGTCCGCCGGAGGAGAGCGGCATCTACATGACGCCGACGTACGGCAACACGCTGATGGGCCTCGCTTGCAGCAAGCCCGTGACGGCGGCCGAAAAGTACAAGATCGCTTACTACGCTCCGCAGCCGCGTGCAGTGATCGAAGTGGTCGATTTCGACGACTACAACAAGGTTGTTCCCTACGGGGAAACTGGCCGCGTGAAGCTGACAACGCTGACCAAGGAATTCTTCGTGCCCGGCTTCATGGAGCGGGACGAAGGCGAACGCGAAAAGCCGTTCGACAAGTACCCATGGGACGGCATCAGCGGCGTGCGTCCGTGGCGCGGCGTTGCCTCGCAGACGACCGTCGGGGTCTACTAACCAGACGCGGACCAGCGTCGTGCGGCGCCGGAGGCAAATCAGCCTCCGGCCATCTTCGCGACCGCAAACTATCTCGTTGGATCAGCCGGCAGGATTGCCGGTTTTTGGAGAAGACCCGTGCTCAATATCCCTGTCCTACGCTGGGGCAAGCCGTACGAATCGCTCGACGTTGCTGATGTCGTCCACTTCGCCACCGGCGAGCCGATCGCCAAGGTAAGTCAGGCCAATGGCGGCTTGATGACGCGCGACCTGCGCACCGCCCAAAAGGCTCGCGACGCCCTGCGGCAGATTCCGATTCACGACATCATCGCCAAGATGTCGCAGGTCGCCGATCTGTACGAGCACGGCACCCTGCCGATGGGCGACGGCCAGCAATCGCCGGACGACTTCGTTCATCAGCAGTCGGCCAGCACGGGCCTGCCGGAGCATCTTTGTCGGGCCAACATGACAAAGAACGCTTTCGTACTGAAGAACATGGAAAAGATCCTCGACTGTCTCACCCGCGGTCTGGATCTGAACATCTTCACCAAGGGCTGGGGCGAAGAGAATCGGGGCGTCATCGTGAGCTACCAGGCTCAGTCCCCGGTTCTGGGAGCCGTCCTTCCCTCGAACTCCCCCGGTGTGCACACGCTGTGGTTGCCAGCCGTTCCGCTGCAACTCGGTCTGGTGCTAAAGCCCGGTTCGTCCGAGATCTGGACTCCCTACCGTATGATCGCCGCTTACATTGCGGCTGGTTTGCCGGCCGAAGCGTTTGGCCTCTACCCCGGGCCTCAGGACGTCGGCGCCGCCCTGCTGGAAGCCTGCCCGCGTTCGATGATCTTTGGCAGCGCCCAAACGGTCGAACGCTACAAAGGCAACCCGCGCGTTCAGGCGCACGGCCCCGGCTTCTCGAAGATCCTCCTCGGCGATGATGAGGTCGATAACTGGGAGAAGTATCTCGACGTGATGGTCGAGAGCATCGCCACCAATAGCGGCCGTGGCTGCATCAATACGTCGGCCATCTGGGCCTCTCGGCACACGAAGGAAATCGCCCAGGCGATCGCTGAACGGCTGGGTCCCATCGATGTGAAGCCGCCGACCGATCCTGACGCGAAGCTGGCCGCTTTCACCGTCGCCAATCAGGGCCAGGGTATCTGGGCGCTGATCGAGGCCGATCTGAAAGAGGCGGGCGTGACCGACATGACCGGCAAGTATGGGCCGCGCCTCGTTGAGAAGGAACGTTGCTCCTACCTGCGGCCGGTGATCGCTCATTGCGAATCGCCCGAGTGCGCTATCTCGAAGAAGGAGTACATGTTCCCCTTCGCGAGCGTCGTGCAGTGCCCGCAGGACCAGATGCTGAGCAAGATTGGCTACACGCTGGTTGGCACGGCGATCACCAAGAACGAAAAGTGGATTCAGCAGCTCACCGACGCCACGCATATCGATCGCTGCAACATCGGACCGATTCCCACGACCCGGTTGAACTGGCTCCAGCCGCACGAAGGCAACATTATCGACTTCCTGTTCCGCAATCGGGCGTACCAGGTGGCACAGTAACAAGTGACGAATGACGAAGCACGAGCGAGCAATGGCTGAGGCAAGAAGCCTGTCGTCGTCGCGGCGCTCGTGCTTGCCGCATTGGTCATCCCGATTTCGTCATTCGGCAATTGGCATTACTCATGGTTCCCTTCGACTTCCAGCCGCAGACTCGGATTGTCTTCGGCCCGGGCAAAATCGAATCGCTTGGTGAACTCGCCGCCGAGCTGCAAGCCAGCAGGGCGCTCGTCGTCAGCGACCGTGGCGTCGTGGCGGCGGGGCATACGGCGCGAGGAATCGAGTCGCTCGAAAAGTCGGGCATCGCAACCCGGCTCTTCGACGCCTTGCATGAGAATCCCAACACCGACGACGTCGCTGCCGGAGTGAAGGTAGCCGAGGAGCACCGTCCGGACCTGATCGTCGGACTGGGGGGCGGCAGTTCCATGGACTGCGCGAAGGGAATCAATTTCATCTACACCAATGGCGGTGAGATGAAAGACTATTGGGGCATCGGCAAGGCGACCAAGCCGATGCTGCCGATGATTGCGGCGCCGACCACCTCAGGCACTGGCAGTGAGACCCAATCGTTTGCCCTGATTTCGGACGCCAAGACCCACGCCAAAATGGCTTGTGGCGATAAGAAGGCTTCGTGCCGGATCGCCTTGCTCGATCCCGAGCTGACGGTCACTCAGCCGACTCGCGTGACCGCTCTCACTGGCATCGACGCGATTTCGCACGCCCTGGAAACGTTTGTCACCAAGAAGCGGAATCTGGTCTCGCTGGCGTTCAGCCGCGAGGCGTGGCGCCTGCTCGGAGGCAACTTTGCAAGGGTCCTCGATCATCCGAGTGATCTGGACGCTCGCTCCGCGATGCAACTCGGGTCGTGTCTAGCAGGGCTCGCGATCGAAAACTCGATGCTCGGAGCCACGCACTCCTTGGCGAATCCGCTGACTGCCGCCTACGGCATTCCGCATGGTCAGGCGATTGCTGTCATGCTGCCCCATGTTGTCCGATTCAACGGCGAGGCGGTCGGCGGCTGGTACCGCGACCTGCTGGGAAGCAGCACCGATGACAACGGTTTACCGCCGCCGGAGGAAGGTTGCGAGGGGCTCGCGGGGTTCCTGACCCGATTGGCTGACAAGGCCGGCCTGGCGACCCGATTGCGGGATTTGGAAGTGGAAGACAGCCGCCTGGCGGATCTCGCCGCGGATGCCGCGAAGCAGTGGACGGCCACGTTTAACCCGCGACCTGTCCATGCGACGGAACTTTCGGCGATTTACCGGGCCGCCTACTGATAGAATAGACCGTTCGGCGTGGAGCGGCCGAGTTCGAGAGGTTACAGACTCGATGGCGGCAAGGTGAGCTGCCGTTTGGAACGCAAGAACCGCGTTCACCGGAATGTTCAAAACGAGGCTTTCGATGCGGTTCCTTAATTCCCTAGTAATTATTCTGCTGAGCGGCCTGGCCTCGCTCGGTCGGGCAGCCGATACGCCGCCCGTCGGTGGCGAAAAAACGACCGAGATTCCAGTTGCCACCGCCAAGGCTTGGCCGATTTTCCGCGCCGATGGACAAGGGACGGGAGTCGCTCGCTCGCAATTGCCAGCCAAGTTGGAACTGCTGTGGAAATTCTCGGTCGACAACGGCGCCTTCGAATCCACCGCCGCCGTCGTTGATGGCGTGGCCTATATCGGCGACCTGGACGGCAGGTTGTATGCGCTCGATCTGGCGAGCGGCAAGGAGCTTTGGAACTACAAAGTCGAGAGCGGCTTCATCGCTTCGCCGGCGATCCGCGACGGATTGCTCTACATCGGCGACATCGACGGCAACTGCTACGCGTTCAGTCTGAAGGACCGCAAGCCGGTCTGGCAGTTCCCCGCCGAAGCGGAAGTCGATTCGAGCGCGAACTTCTGGCGCGACAAGGTGCTGTTCGGCTCGCAGGACCGGCACCTGTACTGTGTCGATGCCAAGACCGGCAAGCTGGAGTGGAAGCATGCGATCGAGGATCAGATTCGCTGCACTCCGACGGTCGTCGGCGACCGAGCATTCGTCGCCGGCTGCGACAGCAAGTTGCATATCATCGACCTGACGAAAGGCGAAGCCGTTGCCCATGTCGAAATCGACGCCCCAACCGGAGTCACCCCCGCTGTGCTTGGCGATGTAGTGTATTTCGGCACCGAAGGGGGCGTGATGTTCGCCATCGATTGGAAGCAAGCCAAGGAAGTCTGGCGGGCCGAGGACAAGAGTTCGAAGCAACCTTACCGCAGTTCGCCTGCCGCCACCGACAAGGCGATCATCGTCGGCAGCCGCAGTCGGAAGGTCCAGGCGTTTGAGCCGGCGACAGGCAAGGAGCTTTGGACCTTCGCGACGAAACAGCGGGTCGATAGTTCGCCCGTGGTCGTGGGCGAGCGAGTCTTTGTCGGCTCCGCGGACGGTCGGCTCTACGAGTTGGACGCCAAGACAGGCAAAGAGGTCTGGCAATATCAGGGCAGCGGCAGCTTCACCGGCTCGGCTGCAGTGACGGATGGCAAGCTGATTATTGCGAGCGACCGAGGGGTGGTTTACTGCTTCGGCGCGAAGTAAACCACCGGCGTGATTGGACGACGAGTAATCCTCGAACGAATTGAGAAAGCTAAAGTGACGACTGAAGCCACAAAAACCGAAGTCGGCAGCTACTTCATTTCGAACTATCCCCCGTTCTCGCAATGGACGCAGGAGCAATTGCCGCTGGCCGAGCAGGCGTTGCGGTCGCCGCCGCTGAAGGGTGTCGATGGCGAAGTGGCTCCGCTCGGCTTGTATCTGCACATCCCGTTTTGTCGCAAGCGCTGCAAGTTCTGCTACTTCCGCGTCTACACGGATAAGAACGCCCACGATGTGGAGACCTATGTCTCGGCGCTCTCGCGGGAGATCGAACTGGTCAGCAAATTGCCGATCATGGGGGATCGGTCGTTCCGCTTTGTCTACTTCGGTGGCGGCACCCCTTCGTTCCTGTCAGCCAAGCAATTGACATCGCTGGTCGATCGCTTGCGGGCGAACATCAATTGGGATCTGGCCGAGGAAGTGACGTTCGAGTGCGAACCGGGGACGCTCTCCCAGCCGAAGGTGCAGACGCTGCGCGAGCTCGGCGTCACACGTCTGAGCCTCGGCGTCGAGAACTTCAGCGACGCAGTGTTGCAAGAGAACGGCCGGGCGCACCTTTCGGGCGAGGTCTATAAGGCCTGGGATTGGATCAAGGCGGCTGACTTTGCGAATGTGAACATCGACCTGATCAGCGGCATGGTCGGCGAGACCTGGGAGAACTGGCAGGACAACATCCGCCGGACGATCGACCTCTCGCCCGATAGCGTGACCATCTATCAACTCGAGCTGCCGTTCAACACCGTCTATTCCAAGGACATTCTCGGCAACCAGATTGAGATTCCCGTCGCCGATTGGCCGACGAAGCGGCACTGGCTGAACTACGCCTACGACGAATTGCAGGCGGCTGGGTATCACGTTTCGAGCGCGTACACGCTCGTGAAGTGCCCGGACAAGGTGAGCTTCAGCTACCGGGACAACCTCTGGCGGGGCAGCGATCTGCTGGCCACGGGGGTCGCGAGCTTCGGGCATGCTTCGGGTGTGCACTACCAGAACAAGACCGAGTGGGGCGACTATACCTCGACGCTTCTGGAAAAGGGCGAGCTGCCACTGCATCGCGCGATGAAGCCGACGAAGCATCAGCTCATGATTCGCGAGATGATCCTCCTGCTAAAGAAGGGGCATCTCGACGCCGGCTATTTCCGCGAGAAATTTGGCGAGGAAATTCTCGATCAGTGGCCGGAGGTTTGGGCCGAGCACAAAGCCGACGGCATGGTGACGATCGACGGCGATCGGATCGAATTGACCCGCAAAGGATTGCTCCATGCCGACGCCTTGTTGCCGCCGTTCTTTGAGCCGCAGTTCCAGGGAGTCCGCTACACATGAGCGACTCGCCCGGCGAGCCACTCACCTTTGCGATGGGCAAATTCATCGCGGAGTTTCCCACGGACCGGCTGTACGCCAAAAATCACATGTGGGCCCAGCGGCGGGGAGATGCCTTCCGCTTCGGCTTCAGCGCCTATGCGGTTCGCTTGCTTCAGGACGTATACTTCCTGGATTGGATCGTCGATGCCGGTTCGCAGCTTGCCGAACGGGCTGAAATTGGCCAGATCGAGAGCAAAAAGGCCGAAAGTAGCCTGTATGCCCCGATTGCCGGGGAGCTGACCCAATTCAATCAGGATCTGCTGTCCGATCCCTCCGCAATCAACGTCGATAAGTACAATAACGGCTGGCTGTTTGAAATCTCGGGCGACGGAAGTCCGCTGCTGACTCCGCCACAGTACCTCGAACACCTTGCCGCCGTCTGGGAAGTGACCCAGCGGACGATCAAAGGTCAAATGAACGAGTAAGTGAGGGAAAGAGGTCGGAGAAACGCGTCGAGCAAATTGCGAACTCAGGTCGTTGGGTTCGCATCGCCGCATCGTTTCTGATCCCTGTCCCACGTCAAAGTCCCACCATGGCTAAACGCATCGCCGTAGTTGTATCGCAAGGCCAGAGCGCCAACCCTGCCAAACGTCAGTTGGAGGAGAACCTGGTCGCCGGCTTGCTGTTTGAGCCGGGAATCGACGTGATCGTCATTCCGCACCTTTACGACCTCAAGCCGGACGGCACCGGCGCGCTTGCGTTGCAGGGTGTCGCCGGCAACCTGATCGTTCTCTCCTGGCTCTATGAGCGGGCTGCCCGTTGGACGCTCGACCGCTTCAATGTGCGGGGCCTTGAAGGAGTCTCGCTCATCACATCGGACGACGATGAGGAGGACGAGAGCGACGAGGATGCAGAGCCGAACGACAAGACCCGCGTCATCGACACCCGGCCCGTCCCGCAGCGTCGTATCTACTGCATCGACCTCCGCGTTCACAATTCGGCCCAACCGTACATCGATGAGGTGAAGCGGATCGCCCGCGAGAACTCGTTTCAGTTGATGCCCCTTTCGCTGGGGCCAGCCGGAACTTCGCCAACGCCGCAGCAATTGCAGCGGATGGCCCAGCCCACAAACGACACCGCCCTCCCCTTACCCGGCCAAAACGACCCACCCAAACCGTCGGCTCCGCCGGCGCCCGCCGGCGACTCACTCACACCACAGAGCCCAACGCTCGGCGAAACCAAGTCGCCCACCGACCCCGCCGCGCAGCTCGTGCGCATCGAGGAATCGCTAGATCGCCGCTGGTATCCGGTCATCGACTACAGCCGCTGCACCAACTGCATGGAGTGCATCGACTTCTGCTTGTTCGGGGTTTACGGCGTCGACAAAGTGGACACCATCCTCGTCGAACAGCCCGACAACTGTCGAAAAGGGTGCCCGGCCTGCAGTCGGGTCTGTCCCGAAAACGCGATCATCTTCCCGCAGCACAAGACGCCAACAATCGCCGGCGCCGCTGTTGTCGCGGATAGCTTGAAGATTGACCTGTCGAAGCTATTCGGAGCTCCCGACACCGGGGAGTCGGCCGAAGCGATCGCCATCCGTGAGCGGGACGAGCAGTTGATGCTCGCCGGTCGTACGGCGGTCGGTGCGAGCGTTGGACTTCCCAAGCGGCAAGCCGAAAACAAGGGCGGTCCCAAGGACGAACTCGATTCCCTGCTCGATGCGCTCGACGACGCGGATCTGTAGTCGATGCCTCTGCCCATTCACACCCTGCCGGTTGTCGAGCGGTGGGATTGCCACCAATGCGGCGTGTGTTGCCGCGGCAGTATTGTTCCGCTCAGCGACGCCGACGTCGCTCGCCTCCGCGAGCAAAAGTGGCATGAGCGGCCCGAGTTTGCTGGCGTCCAAACAACAACGCCGCTGGGCGACTCACGCGGGCGGCAGCAACTGGGCAAGCGGCCGGACGGCAGCTGCGTTTTCCTGCAACCGGACGGGCTCTGCCTGATCCACAAGGAGCTAGGCTTCGACGCCAAGCCGCTCGTTTGTCGCACATTTCCGCTGCAACTCGTTCCACGCGAGAAAGACGCGGTGCTCACGCTTCGCCGGGCCTGTCCCTCGGCTGCCGGCGACAAAGGACGGGAACTCACTGAATACCTGGCTACAGCACGAGCGATTGCCGCAGAAGGCGAGCTGGCCGAGACGGGCGTCGCCGCCCCTCCGTTCAAGTCAGGCGAACCCAGCGACTGGAAACGCTCGCGAATTGTTCTGGATACTCTCCGCCGACTAACGGCTGACAACCGTTATCCGCCGATCCGCCGCCTCGTGCACGGGCTGGAGTTCTGCCACCTGCTCGAAACGGCGAAGACCGCGGAGCATTCCAACGCGAAACTCAACGATCTGGCGAAGGTGCTGGAGCACAATGTGGCGGATGAAGCCACCCGGCACTTTGTCGAGCGAACGCAACCTCCTGGCGCGGCCCGTGTGCTCTTTCGCCAGGTCGCTCTCGAAGTGATTCGCCTGCATCCCAGCATCTTCCACCAGCCGAGCTGGACCTCGCGGCTGAAAATGGCCGGCTGGGCCCTGAAAACGGTTTGGGGCCATGGAAGGGTGCCGCAAGTCTGGCATGAGTTCCCCCAACCGACATTCGCCGATCTGGAGCAGCCCCTTGCCCGCCTCGATCCTGCGCTGGTCACACCGCTGGCCCGCTATTTCGAAACCACTACGGCGTCGTACCAATACGCCCTCGCCGATCGCGGCGGCTGGTCGGTGATCGAGAGCTATCGACAACTCGCCCTGCTCTACCCGATCGCTCTCTGGATGCTGCGGTGGATCACGGCTGGGAGAGATGCCACGGTCGACGACCTGCTGTGGATCATCACCGCGATCGACCGTGCCCAAGGCTACGCGCCGCTGACAGGCCTGAAACAACGCTCGCGCTTGAAGACGCTCGCCTCGCTCGGCGAACTATCGCGACTGGTGGCCTGGTACGGCCGATAGCTCGCTTGGGCCGAGCTTCAGTCCAGTGTGTCGGGATAGATCACGACTTCCACGCGGCGGTTGGCGCTCTGGCCCGCTGGAGTGGCGTTGGAAGCAATCGGGTGATTCTCACCCATGGCTAGAATCGACAACTGCCGCTGCGGCAAGTGATTGCGCTGGACGAACTGCTGGAACACCGCCTGGGCCTGACCGCCGCTGAGCATGTGGGCGGCTGCCGGATTGAACGAAGCGGAGTTGTCCGTGTGTCCCTCGATTATGACGCGTTGCCGAGGGTAGGAGCGGGTGATCGCTCCCGCCACCTCATCCAGGATTCGAACCCCGTCGGGCAATAGCTGGGCGCTTCCCGGCGCGAAGAGCTTGTCAGCCGGCAGCTCGATCCGAATGACTTCCCCTTCCTGCCGCACGTTGATGCCCGGCAGCGATACAGGAGTCAGGCTCTGCCGGACGCTGTTGTTCGCCGAGATGCTCGCCCCGCCGCGAAACTGGGTGGAGGCCTGCAGGGCGGTAAGCTGCTTGTCCGCTTCCTGCTTGGCAAGCGTGGTGTCGCGCACCTTGTTCGCCATTTCACCCAGCTGCTTTTGCAGGAGGGCGATTTGGTCGGTGTACTGAGTGCGCTGCTGCTCGGCCTGGGCCAATTGCCGATGCAAGTCGCTGTTGTTGACGTCTAACTGTCCCACCCGCCGGGTCAAATCCTGCACCTGCACGGCTAGCGACTGGGCTTGCTGCTGCCAGACGTTGTTTTGAGCCGTCGTGGCGGCTGCCACGCTCGTTCCTGCGGGCTGGGCGACCCCTGCCGCTACGGGCTGGAAAGGTCCCTGCTTGCAGCCCGAGAGGCCGATCACCGCGCAAACTGCCGCCAGCGCGAGCGATGTGGCTCGTTGCGGGCGGTAAGCGGGCATTCGGGGGTCCTCGAAGCTCAAGGGTGTATTCGCGAGGTCCGTTTGCAGCTTCTGGTGCTGGCAAACAAACGCGCGGGATACTAGCGACCCGGCTGGAGGGTGGCAAGAGCGAATCTGGCGGTGGTCCGCCGCGGTAGAATAGAGAAGACGTTCATCTCAGCCCCACCGCTTCATGCCACCTCCTCTGCCAGCCCAGCGGCTGCTCTCTATGTCTCGAACGGTCGAATTACCCCCTTCTGCCCCGCTCCTGCCTGACGGCGCTCGTCTGGGGGGCTGGTGGCACGAAACCGAGGAACCGGGCCGCATCTACTGCGACCTCTGCCCACGCGCCTGCGTCCTGCGCGAAGGCGATCGCGGCTTTTGTTTCGTCCGCGAGAACCGCGACGGCCAAATGGTCCTCTCCACCTACGGCCGGAGCACCGGCTTCTGCATCGATCCGATCGAGAAGAAGCCGCTCAACCACTTCCTGCCGGGAACCAGCGTCCTGTCGTTTGGCACCGCGGGCTGCAACCTCGGCTGCAAGTTCTGCCAGAACTGGTCGATCTCCAAATCCAGGGAAATCGAGCGACTCAGCGAAGAGGCCACCCCCGAAGCGATCGCCGCGGCGGCCCAATCGCTCGAGTGCCGCAGCGTCGCCTTCACCTACAACGACCCCGTCATTTGGGCCGAGTACGCCATCGACACCGCCAAGGCCTGTCGGGCCGTCGGCGTGAAGACGGTGGCCGTTACGGCGGGCTACATCACCGACAAAGCCCGCCCCGCGTTCTACCAGCACATGGACGCCGCCAACGTCGACCTGAAGGCCTTCACCGAAGAGTTCTACCGGCACGTCACGCTCTCCCATCTCCAGCCCGTTCTCGACACGCTGCGCTGGCTGAAGGCTGAGACCGACGTCTGGTTCGAAATCACGAATCTGATCATTCCCCAGGAGAACGACAGCACCGACGAGCTGCGGCGGATGTGCGACTGGATCCTGGCCAACGTCGGCCCCGACGTGCCGGTTCACTTCACCGCCTTCCATCCCGACTTCCGCATGAACGATCGCGGCGGCACCCCGCCCGAGAAGCTTCTGGAGGCGTACGACATCGCCCGCTCGACCGGCCTGCACTTTCCCTACGTTGGCAACATCCACGCCCCGCGCCAGCAGACGACCTACTGCCCCGACTGCCGCACTCCGCTGATCGAGCGGGTCGGCTATACCCTCACGCACTGGGGCCTCGCCGGCAACCAGTGCCAACATTGCCACCGCCAGATCCCCGGCCTGTTCGAGCCTGGCCCCGGTTCTTGGGGAAGTCGCCGGCGGGGCGTGCGGATTGCCGACTATCGTCCGGCACAAACTGTGCGGCTGCAAAGCATCGAGTCAGCCGAAACCGAGCCCAGCGTCTGAACCGCATCGCCACCCCCAGGACCGATCGTGTCGCCGACCAGCGCATCCTCGTTGAAGCTTTCCACCGAGCAGCAGCAGACCTTGCTCGCCGCCGCTGCGGAGGTACTCGCGCAAGCGGTGCATGGCGACGAAGTCGCACTTCCCCATTCTGCTCTCGAGGCCATCGGTGACCTGCCGGTTTTCGGGGCCTTCGTCAGCGTCAAGCGGAGCGGGCGACTGCGTAGTTGCTGCGGATTCCTCGGGAAGGAGACCCGGCTTCTCGATTCCCTGGTGCAGGCGGCCCGGCGAAGCGCCGCCGACGATCCTCGTTTTCCGCCGGTCTCCGCGAGCGAGTTGCCCTACCTCGATCTCGAAGTCTGGCTGCTCGAAAACGCCCAGCCGATCGAGGCTCGGGGCGAAGCCCGTCGCTCCGCCGTCATCGTTGGTCGTCATGGTCTGCATGTGTCCCGCGGTCGCAGCAGTGGACTATTGCTCCCCGGCGTGGCGATCGAACATCAACTCAACGCCGAAGAGTTTCTCCGCCACACCTGCCTCAAAGCCGGGCTCGCGGCGAGCGCCTGGAAGGAAGACGACACCCAGGTTTCCACGTTCGAGGGACACGTCATCCGCGGCAATCTCGCCGAAGCCCTTCGGCCCGAAACCGCCCGCGAGCTTTCCCAGCCCAGCGTGCCTGCAGTCTCCCCGAACGAACTGCAACACCTTTCCACGCACTGCGGCAACAATCTCCGGCAAATCAACTCCGGAGCATCCCCGCTCTACTACGCAGGCGGCGTCGCCGACGCCAACGTTCACGGCGTGGTCCTCAGCCTGCTCTCCGCCGAAGGGGAAGAACTGCTGCAGGCCAATCGCTATTCCCTTCGCAATCGCATGCCCCTGCAAACGACCGCCTTCAGCCTGACAGAGGCTCTGGCCCAAGCGGTTGAGCGCAGCACCATCCGCCACACCGATCTGGCAAACATGCGTGTCGCGGTCTCTGTCCTGAGCGAACCGATGCTGCACGGCACGGCCGCAGACCCCGACCTGCGCGGCCTCGATCCGAAGCAGCGGATGCTGCTCGCCCTCCACCGCAATAAGAGCGTCGGCGTCTTCGACCAAACCAAGTCCGCCGCCGAGTTGCTCAGCGAAGCCCTCGCCCTCGGTCGCTTGGACCATCCCGAGCAAGTCTCGCTGGTGAGCTTGCAGGTCGATTCTCTCGAGCCTCGCCTGGTGATGTCCAATCTCCCCCAGCCGTCGCCCGGGCTCAGTGTTCGACCGCCCGCCCAGGCGGGCCGTTTCTATCCAGCGAGCGCCGCCGAGTTGGACGAACTCCTGACCGAGTGCCTCCAAGGTCCCCCGGTCGAAGCTCAAGCCTGGCCGGCGGCGATGGTTCCCCACGCGGGACTCATCTACTCCGGCCACATCGCCGGCAATGTCCTCCGCCGGATCAAGATCCCATCGACCGTGATCGTGATCGGTCCCAAGCACACGCGCTACGGCGTGGAGTGGGCCGTGGCGCCGCACGAGCGGTGGACGATTCCCGGAGCCATCATCGAATCCGATCCCGATCTTGCCCGCCGACTGAGCGAAGCGATCCCCGGCCTGGAACTCGACGCCGCCGCCCACAGCCAGGAGCACGCGATCGAAGTCGAACTCCCCTTCCTCGCCCGGCTGGCGCCGCATCCGCGAGTCGTCGGCATCGCCCTCGGCATGGCCGACTGGCGCCGCTGCCAGGACTTCGCCACCGGGCTGGCCAGCGTAGTCCGCACGATGGCCGAGCCGCCGCTGCTCCTCATCTCGAGCGACATGAACCACTTCGCCAGCGACGTCGAAACCCGCCGCCTGGACGAAGTCGCCCTGCGAGCCATGGAGTCGCTCGATCCCCAAACGCTGCTCGACACCGTCACGCGCGAGCACATCACGATGTGCGGAGTCATCCCAGCCACGATCGTGATGGAAACCCTCCGCCAACTCGGCTGGCTAAACCGAATCGAGCGCGTCGGCTACTCCACCAGCGGCGACACCACTGGCGACCGCTCACGCGTGGTCGGCTACGCAGGAATGCTCCTCGGCGGACCGAGGGAGCGCATCTAGCCCGACGATCGCCTGTGGTCAGGCAGTATCAAGAAGTATGTTGTCAACCAGTAAACCCCAGCCGCGAAGCGGCGCCATTGATTAGCCGGGGGTGTAAACCCCCGGAAGTCGACGCCCTTCAAGACGCCAAGCCCCGGAGGGGCGACATTGGATCGCCGGATTCATGTCGCCCCTTCGGTGCTTGCGCTACGTTTCATTCCGGCCTACCGTGGGCTCACGCCCACGGCTAAACAATACCGCCGCTGCGCGGCTCCAACCCTCCTCACGCGCCTACGGCGTCTCCCCCTTCTCCGCCACCCAATCCAAATTGAACTTCGCGAGCGTCAATCGTTCATACGCCCCGCGTTTCCCCGCTTCGTAGAAGCAGTAGATCGTCCCATCGGGCCCCACCGCCAGATCGCTATAAGCGCTCGGCCCCGGTTCCAGCACGCGCGTGGCGGCCCAGGTCGAAGCATCGTCCCGGCTGAGCTTGATCGAGAGGTTTTTGCGACCCTTTTCGGTGCTCGGATTGGCAAACACGATCGCCGGCTTGCCCGATTCACTTCCGCCTGGCTTCACGACGCGGACGATGCTCGCCATGCAGACCGGCTCCAGCAGCGCGTCGTCGAATTTCGGCTCGGTCCAATTCGCCCGCCCATCGGGACTGATCGCAAACGCCCGCCGATGCTCGGGCGATTCGCTCCGCAGGTTGATCAGCACCCGGCCGTCCGACAATTCGACCACAATCGATTCGCTCGGGTTCTTCAGCGGCCGCTGTTCGCCCGCGATGATGTCCCCCCGCTGCCACGTCTTGCCGCCGTCGTCGCTCGTGATCGTGCTCACGATGCTCGGCCGATGAGCATGCCCCCCTTTGCCGGTCGATAGCCACACGGGCACGACCAGCCGACCATTCTTGAGCTGAATGCCGTGTCCCGGACCCACGGCAAACGACTGCCAATCGTAGTCGGGCCGAAATTGCTCAATCGTGGGCGTCAATTCGACCGGCTTGCTGAATGTCTCGCCGTCGTCGCTGCTCGTCATGTGGAACAGGCGGTTGTATTCCACGCAGTAGAGGAAGTGCACCACGTTCTGCTGCTCGTCCACGATCGCCAGCGGATTGTTGATCGTGATTTCCCCCGGCTTGCCGAGCCCCTGCGCCACCGCGGCAGGGTTGCGCTCGAACTTCCCTTCCAGGTGGACGACCTGTTTCTGCGGCGACCAGGTTTTGCCGCCGTCGGTGCTGCGACGCATCACGACGTCGATATGTCCCCAGTCAGCCCGGGCACTCTTGCGGGCCTCGCAGTAGGCCAAGAGCGTGCCCCGCGACGTCGCAACGACGCCCGGAATGCGATACAGCTCATAGCCCCCCTTCCCTGCCTCGAAGAGGTCGATCTGCTCCAGCTGCGGCTCGGCCTTCACGGCGCCAGGAGCAACCGCCGAGCAAAGGAGAGCGACTGCGACCAGGGCCAACGTGCTTTTTCTCATGGTGTACCGCCCGTTTCTGAGAGGATGCGAGTCAGCAAGTCCATTTCTTCCACGCCCCCGACGGCGAGCGGCGTGCGTTGGTGCAAATCGGTAGGAACAATCTCCAAAATCCGCGAGCCGCCATCGATCGCCTTTCCGCCTGCCTGCTCCGTGAGGAACGCGATCGGATTGGCTTCGTAGAGCAAGCGCAGCTTGCCGCTCGGGTGCGATTGGGTCGGCGGATACAAAAACACGCCCCCTTTGAGCAGCGTCCGATGAAAGTCGGCCACCAGCGAGCCGATGTAGCGCGACGAGTAGGTCCGCCCGGTGGCTCCCGATCGGAGCGTCTCCAAGAACTGTCGATACGGAGCGGGAAAACTGCCGGCGTACGCTTCGTTCACCGAGTAGACGGTCCCGAAGTCTGGCATCCGGATGTTCTCGTGGCTCATCAGGTACGCGCCGATCGCCGGATCGAGCGTAAACCCGTGCACGCCGTTCCCCGTCGTATAGACGAGCATCGTCGACGAGCCGTACACGACATACCCCGCCGCCACCTGGCGATAGCCGGGCTGCAGCACGTCAGCGATGGAATCGCGCGTGCCGGCCTGGTCCTGTTCCCGGCGCAGGATCGAAAAGATCGTCCCGACACTCACATTCACGTCGATGTTGCTCGAACCGTCGAGCGGATCGAACACGACGACATACTTTCCGTGCCGCCGGTCGCGCTCAACCACCACCGGCTCCTCGTTCTCCTCCGAGGCCATGATCGCCACGTTGCCCCGGTTGCCGAGAAACTGCAGCAGCGTGTCGTTCGCCAGGGCGTCCAGCTTTTGAACCGTTTCGCCCTGCACGTTCTTCTCGCCCGTCGAGCCGAGCACGTTGTCGGTGATCCCCGCGCGTCGCACCGCCGCGGCAATGATCTTCGTCGCCAGCGTGATGCCCGAGAGCAGCCAGGAGAACTCGCCGCTGGCTTCGGGAAAGTGCCGCCGCTGCTCTTCGAGAATGTGCTGCTGAACGGTGAGCAGTTTGAATTGAGGCATAGCTGAAAGCAGTCCGCAGGCTGATTCCGAGGTGGGGCCGATCACGGGCAATCGTAATGCGAGCCGCGAGCCATCGAAAGCGTCAGTCCTTCGCTGGCTGTTCAAAATTTCGAGGGGTTTTTCACCACCCAACCGCCTCCCAGGGGACCCGAACTTGGTGAAAAACCCCTCGAAATTTTGAACAGCCAGTATGGGTGTCGGATTTCTCCGAGCCTGACGCTCGATCGAACGCCGGCCGGGCGACTCGACAGTCGAATGATGATTGTATCGAACTTGTTAATACTTGTCAATTTGTGATTCGCGGACGCCCTTTCCTGCCGATTTTTCCGCCTGCCCCGTTTGGCAGGGCTTCGCCGTACAAGCTACAGTTAAAGGCCCCAAATTCCCACCAGTGCAACGAGGCGAACAGCGATGCGGTTTTCGGTAGTGATTGGCTTTCTAACGCTAGGCTGCTTGGCCCTGTCGGCCCAGGCACAGGACGAGGCCCCCCAGGCGGTTGAGGCGGCCGAGGAACTTCCGCCGGCGCCTTCGTCCGACCAGGACAAGCCAAAGGGCGAAGCAAAGCGCAAGTCCGACGAACCGGCGAAGGACCAAGCCGACGATCGCGCGCAGGAAAAGAAGGCAAAGGACAAGGCGGACGCAAAGGCCAAAGACGAAGCCGACGAAAAGGCAAAGTCCAAGGAGAAGCCCAAGTCCGAGAAAAAGGCCCAGAAGAAGGCCGACGACAAACCCAAGAACAAGCCGCAGGACAAGCCCAAAGCTGCGGACAAGCCCAAGGAAAAGGCCCAGGACAAGCCCAAGGCCAAACCGAAGGACAACTCCAAGGACAAGGCCAAGCTCGCCATCACCGAGCTGTCGGAGGCCAAGGCCGATCCCGACTTCCACCTCCAGGGCGAATACCTCGGCTGGCTGAACGACCGTTTTGGCGTCAGCCGATCGATGGGCCTCCAGGTCGTGGCAGGCGGCGACGGCAAGTTCGACGCCGTCCTCCTACCCGGCGGCCTGCCGGCGACCGGCTGGAACCGCATCGACCGCATCCCGCTCAAGGGTCAAACCAGCAGCGATGGTCTGCTCGAACTGGCTGGCGATGAGTACCGGGTGTTCGTCTCCTACAACAAGGCGACGGTGTTCGACGCCCAGGGCAACCAGCTCGGCGATCTGAAGAAAATCCGCCGCCGCAGCCCGACGCTCGGCCTGCAACCGCCGCCGGGCGCCTACGTCGTCTTCAATGGCTCGAATACCGATGAGTTCAGCAACAACCCGAAGCTGACCCCCGATGGCAACCTGCTCGCCGGAGCGCTGACGAAAGCGACGGTTGGTGACTTCCGTCTCCACCTCGAATTCTGCACCCCCTACATGCCCTACGCCCGCGGCCAGGGTCGCAGCAACAGCGGCGTTTACATCCAGCAGCGGTACGAGGTTCAGATCCTCGATTCGTTCGGCTTGGAAGGGATCGAGAACGAGTGCGCGGCCCTCTACAAGCAGCAGCGCCCGGACCTGAACATGGCCCTGCCTCCTCTCACCTGGCAGACCTACGACATCTACTTCAGCGCCCCGCGTTTTGCCGGCGACGGCAAGACCAAGGTTTCCAACGCCCGAATCACGGTGCTCCACAACGGCGTGCCGGTCCACTTGCACCGAGAAATCATCGCCAAGACGGGCGGCGGCAAGGCCGAGGGAGCCGAGGCTTTCCCGATCAACCTCCAGGACCACAGCAACCCCGTGATGTTCCGCAACATCTGGATGGTGCCGAACCAAGGGGACTACGCCTTCGGTGGAACCAGCGTCTACTGCCCGCCGCCCACCCGGGGGTTGCTTTGGCGACGCTGCCGCTGAGCCCGAAATCGTCATCGGCAGCTTCTAGCCACCCACAGCCGGCAGGTAACACCTGCCGGAGAACGGCGCAAGAGGCCTGCTACTTACGTAATCTCGTTACGAC
>JAEZAS010000363.1 GCA_023430365.1 Planctomycetota bacterium | reverse complement strand
GCAATCGCCGTCGCCTCGACCGGCTCCGCCGAAGGAGCCGCCCCAGCCAAGGTCGATTCGCCCGGCTGGGCCCGTCCGAGTTGCAAAACCCCAGCCCGCTGCAGGCTTTCAAGCCGCTGCTGGAGAGCCCGGCGAACCTGATGGAGCGAATCGGGGTTCATAGGAGGAGAGAGTTATCAGTTTTCAGTGATCAGTTATCAGTTGGGGAGCGAGCGGGGAGTTGGCGGATTGGTACGGAGTACTCCGTACGGGGTACTCACTTTGGGGAGGCGTCGCTAGCGACACATCCCTCTGCCCCCTCGCTCTTAGCCTCTTCGCCCCTGACCGGCGAACGCGGCGATTTTACCCCGTCCCCCTACCAGGAGCATACCCGGGGGTTAAAATGCTTTGTTGCCCTCCGTCGAACTTCCCTCCCGCCTTTCTGACGTGTCTGTGACCCTATGCCCGTTCCGCAGGTAGTCATCGTCGGCCGGCCGAATGTCGGCAAATCGAGCCTGCTTAACTGGTTGGCTGGCAGGAAGATATCGATCGTTGACGATGTCGCCGGCGTCACCCGCGATCGGGTCTCGTACCTGATGGACGAGAACGGCCGGTTCTTTGAGCTGGTCGACACGGGCGGGATGGGGCACGAGGACAGCGACAATCTGACCAAAGAGATCAACGACCAGATCGAGATGGCCATCGATTCGGCCGATCTGGTGCTGTTCGTGGTCGACACGCGGACCGGCATCGCCCCGCTCGATGAGGAAGTCGCCAAGCGGCTGCGCTACATCGACAAGCCGATCGTGGTCGTCGCCAACAAGGCGGACCACGAAAATCTCGACCCCGAGGCCGACGCGTTCTACAAGCTCGGCTGGAAGGTGGTCCGCATCAGCGTCCACCAGCAACGCGGCCGGGACGAACTGATGCAGTCGATCCTGGAAAAACTCCCGCCGCAGACGATCGACATCGGTCCGCCCCCCGAAGAGCCGGTGATGAAGATCGCCATCGTCGGCCGGCGGAACACGGGCAAGAGCACGTTCGTCAACACGCTCGCCCAGGCCGAGCGAATGATCGTCAGCGAAGTGGCCGGCACCACGCGCGACAGCGTCGACGTGCGTTTTGAGCTCGACGGCAAGACGTTCATGGCGATCGACACGCCTGGCCTCAAGCGCACCCGCAGCGTGCGCACCGACATCGATTTTTACAGCTTTCACCGGGCCCAGCGGAGCATTCGCCGGGCTGACGTCGTGCTGATGTTCTTCGATTGCTCGCAGCGACTGAGCAAGGTCGACAAGCAGCTCGTCAAATACATCGCCGACAATTATCGCCCCTGTATTTTCGTCGTGAACAAGTGGGACAAGCTCGTCGGCCAGATGCCGACGGAGCGTTGGGTCGACTACTTGCGCGAGAATTTTCAGTCGATGTGGCACGTGCCGATCGCGTTCATCACCGGCCAGACCGGCAAGAACGTCAAGGCACTGCTCAACCACGCGCAGATGCTCTTCAAGCAGTCGCGCGACCGCGTCAGCACGTCGGAATTGAACAAGCTCGTGCGTGCGGCGCTCGACAAGCATCCGCCGCCGCTCGCGGGTCTGGTGCGTCCGAAGATTTACTACGCTACGCAGGTCAGCTCCCAGCCGCCGACGATCATCCTGATCTGCAATCAGCCGAAGGCGTTCACGCCGTCGTATCGCCGGTATTTGCTGAGCATTTTCCGCGATCACCTGCGATTTGGCGAAGTGCCGATCAAGCTCTACCTGCAAAAACGCCGGCAAACCGACGATCGCGACGACCTCGGCGCCGGCAAGGACGACGAGCAAGCGCAGGCTGCCGCCGACGCCATGGATCATGGCCCGATGGCCTCCGACGAGGGCGCCCACCCCGTGGACGAGGGAGATCTGGCGGGGGGCGAAGACCTGCACGACGACGCAGGCGATTATCACCTGCACGACGAAGAAAGCGGCGTTCGGTAACGCAATCGCGCCCTAACGTGTCGCCCAGCACACGAAGCGTGCCCGCTCAGCTCGTCGGAACAAAGTTTGCGGACCGTGCCTCTCCACATCACACCGTGAGGCCCTGGTATGCATCGAGTCGTAGTCATTGGCGGCGGATTTGGCGGACTGAATGCGGCGCGCGCTCTGCGCAGCGCTCCGGTCGAAGTCACGCTCATCGATCGTCGCAATCACCACCTGTTTCAGCCGCTGCTCTACCAGGTGGCCACCGGCGGCCTGTCTCCCGCCAACATCGCCACGCCGCTGCGACAAATCTTGCGCAAGCAGCGCAACGCGCGCGTCGTCCTCGGCGAGGTGGTCGATATCGACATCGCCACGCGCCGTGTCATCCTGCAGCACGCTGAAGTGCCCTACGACAGCCTGATCGTCGCCGCCGGCTCCAGCCACAGCTACTTCGGCAAGAACGAGTGGGCCACGCTCGCGCCGGGGCTGAAATCGGTCGACGACGCCACCGCCATTCGCCGCAAGATCCTCCTGGCCTTCGAAGCCGCCGAGTTGTCGAAGGACCCGGAGGTCGTGCATCAGTTGCTCACGTTCGTCGTCGTCGGCGCAGGCCCCACGGGGGTCGAAATGGCTGGCGCTATCGCGGAAATCGCCAACGACACGCTCAAGCACGAGTTTCGCGACATCGATCCGACTCAAGCGCGCATCCTGCTGGTCGAGTTTGCCGATCGGGTGCTGCAATCGTTTGCTCCCGATCTTTCCGACAAGGCAAAGACGATGCTCGAGCGGCTCGGCGTCGAGGTGCTGACCGGCTGGCGGGTGGTCGACATCACCGAGGATCACGTCCTGGTCGAAAACCAGGGCCAACGGCAGGAAATTCCCACGCGCACGGTCGTTTGGGCCGCGGGCGTGCAAGCGTCGCCGCTGGGACGCATCATCGGCGAAGCAACCGGCAGCGAAGTCGATCGCGCGGGACGCATTCAGGTGGAACCCGACCTGACGCTTCCCGGCCATCCCGAAATGTTTGTCATCGGCGACATGGCCAACTACCCTCATCAGGACGGCAAACCTTTGCCAGCCCTCGCACCCGTGGCCATTCAGCAAGGTCGCTACGCGGCCCAGATCATCAGCGGCCGCCTGGCGGGCCGGCAGACTCCGGCGCCGTTCCGCTACAAGGATCGGGGCGCGATGGCGACGATCGGGCGCCTGATGGCGGTGGCCGACGTTGGCGGCCGGCATTTTTCGGGCGCGATCGCCTGGTTCGCGTGGCTTTTCATCCACGTCATCCAGCTAATCCAGCGTGAAAGCCGCATTTTGGTGCTGATTCAGTGGGCCTACCACTACTTCACCCGAAATCGCGGCGCCCGGCTCA
>JAEZAS010000362.1 GCA_023430365.1 Planctomycetota bacterium | reverse complement strand
GTGGCACGCCCTGGAGCGCAGCGAAGGGCGTGGCAGAATCGCGTTAACGTCCCACGCCCTTCGCTGCGCTCCAGAGCGTGCCACACGGCTGCCGGCAACTTCTTCAACTCCTTCTCGGACCGCCCTTCGGGCCCCTTCCTCGTGAGCCAACCCGCCCGACCTGCCACCGACGACAGCTCCGCCTACGACGAGCAGTTTGCCCTGCTGCTGGCCGATCTGACGGATCGGGCTCAGCGCGGCGAAGTCGTCAACCTCGAAGAGCAGTGTCGCCTGCACCCGGAATTCTCAGCCGAGCTGCGCTCGCTCTGGGGCGCGGTTATGGTCGCCCAGGCAGCCGGCAGCAACTCGGTCAGCCAAACCATCTCCCCGCCGAAGCCCGAGTATCCGAGCGGCGTGATCCAGCTTCCCGCCCGGTTTGGCGACTACGAGCTGCTCGAGGAACTCGGCCGGGGCGGCATGGGCATTGTCTATCGCGCTCGCCAGTTGAGCCTCGGCCGCGAAGTCGCCGTGAAGATGATGCTCCGCGGCCAGTACGCCACCGAGGCCGATCGCGAGCGGTTCCAGGCCGAGGCGATGGCGGTCGCCAAGCTCGATCATCCGCACATCGTGCCGGTCTATGAAGTCGGCGAGCTCGACGGCTCTCCCTACTTCAGCATGAAGTACATCGCCGGCGTAACGCTCGCCAAGAGACTGACCGATGGGCCGATGCCCTCGCGCGAAGCGGCCGAGCTGTTGGCCACCGTGTCCCGAACGATTCACTTCGCCCACACGCGCGGCGTGCTGCATCGCGACTTGAAGCCTTCGAACATCCTGCTCGACGAATCGAATCAGCCGCACGTCACCGATTTCGGTCTCGCGAAGCAGTTGACCGACCAGGCCAGCCTCACGCGCACCGGCGCCGTGCTCGGCACTCCCGCCTACATGGCCCCCGAGCAGGCCGCCGGCGATCGCGGTCAGGTTGGGCCGGCGAGCGACGTCTACAGCCTCGGCGTGATTCTCTATCACATGCTCACCGGCCGGCCTCCGTTTCAAGGGGCCACGCCGGTCGACACCGTGCTGATGGTCCTCGAGCAGGACCCGGTCCCGCCGCGAATGCTCAATCCCAAGGCGGACCGCGATCTGGAAATGATCTGCCTCCGCTGCCTGCAAAAGCCGACCGACCTGCGCTACGCGTCCGCCGCGGGATTGGCCGACGATCTGCAAGCTTATCTGAACGACGAGAGCATCGCCGCCCGCAGCGGCCGGTTCGCCCAGGTCGTCGCCGGCTGGATGCGCGAAACGCATCACGCCGTCGTGCTCGAGAACTGGGGGCTGCTCTGGATGTGGCACAGCCTCGTGCTGTTCCTCGTCTGCCTGCTGACCAACACGCTCTACTGGCTGCACGACCACAATCGCTGGCACTACTTCCTGCTCTGGACCGCCGGGCTAGGCACGTGGGCCGCCGTGTTCTGGGCGCTGCGACGACGAATGGGGCCGGTCACGTTCATCGAGCGTCAGATCGCCCACATCTGGGCGGGGAGCATGATCAGCATTGCCCTGCTCTTCCCGCTCGAAGCCTGGCTGAACCTGAGCGTGCTCACCCTCTCGCCCGTGCTAGGCTTGGTGAACGGCATGGTCTTCCTGATCAAAGCGGGCATGCTCAGCGGGGCGTTCTACCTGCAAGCCGCCGCGCTCTTCGTCACGGCGGGGTTGATGGCGCTGTTTCCCGACTTCGCGCACGTGATTTTCGGCGTCGTCTCGGCGGCCTGTTTCTTCTTTCCCGGCCTGAAGTACTACCAGCAGCGACTGCAGGCGATCATGAACGCCCTCCGCCGCGGCGAAACGCTCCCCAAAGCCCTCTACCGCTAACCGACGCTCCATAGCCGGAAGTAAACCTACTTCCGGAGAACCGCGAGCAAACGTCGCCGCAGCGTCGAGCGCAGCAAGACGCTGCGAGTTGGACTTTAACCGCAATCCGTGTGGCACGCCCTGGAGCGAAGCGAAGGGCATGCCACCCAATAGGACTCCGAGTAAGCACGACCGGTTCCCGCTCACCGCAGAATCTGAAAGATATTGTTGTACCGGTCGGTCCACAGCGGCACCTTCAAGGTCGACACGCGCTCGGCGGGCACCTCCGACGGATGGGCCTTGAGGAACTCCTCGTTCTTCGTGACCAGCATGTAGTCGGTGCGGAAGCGCAGCTTCTCGCTGTCGCGCGGGATGTAAAACCGCGTCCACTGATAACCATGCTTCTCAGCGAGCCCTTCGACGACCGGCACCAGGTTCAGGTAGCTGTTGGTCACGTGAAAGACCAGCACGCCGTCCGGTTTCAGATGCTTCTCGTAGATCTGAAACGCTTCATCGGTCAGCAAGTGAGCCGGCACCGCGTCGCCGCTGAAGGCGTCGAGGCAGAGCACGTCGAAATGGTTCGGCTCCTCCCGCTCGAGCGACAGGCGGGCGTCACCCAGGACGATGTCGCACTCCCCTTTGCAGTCCTTCAGGTAGCTGAAGTAGTTTTGCGCGATGTGGATCGCCTCGGGATTGATCTCGTAGATGCGATAGTAGTGCCCCGGCTCGGCGAACGCCGCCATGGTTCCCGCTCCCATGCCGATCACACCGACGCGCGCATCAGGCTTGTCGCGCAAGGCCGCGAGCACCCGCCCGGCGCCGGTTTCCTCGCCGTAGTAGGCGATCGGCATCCGTCGCTTGTCGTCGGCCAGATACTGCTGGCCGTGGGCGACGCGTCCGCTCTTGAACGTCCGATGGTGCATCGGCGTCTCCTGGTCGTATTCGTACACCGCGACCCGGCCGTAGAAGTTGCGGTTCATGTAGATCGGCGTCTCGTCGCTCTTCTGCCACTCCGCGATGAAATAGCTGCCGGCCGCGAGAATGCCGAGCGTTCCCAGGCCAAGCGCCAACCGTTTTGCTCCCAAGCCTGCCGACACCAGCGGCTCCAGCGCGGCAGCCGACAGCAACACCGCGATCACAAACGAGCCCCACAAGCCGATCTTCCACTCGAAGAACGTGTCGAAGATCGAGGGTGCGATCACGCTCACGAACAACCCGCCCAGCGCGCCGCCGGCCGACATCATCAGAAAGTATTCGGTCAGAAAGCGCGGATGTGGCTGCAACCGCGCGAGCTCACCGTGGCAGAGCATGCAGATCAAAAACAAACTTGCGAAGTAAGTCACCCCACAGAGCACCGCAAACACCACGAACCCAGCCGGCCACAGCCACGCCAGCGTGCCCAACTCCAGCGCCGGTTCGAACACGAACGGAAAGCTAAGCAGCGCCAAGAGTGAGCCGATGCCAGGACTGCTGATCCTCCTACTGAAAACTGTCAGCTGAAAACTGAAAACTCCTTTTACGCTCCCGCCGGGACTGCCCAGTGTCCGGGCCGGTACTCTCGTCGCACCAGTTTGTCCGCCTCGTCGTCCCCCACGATGCGTTCCGTTTGGGGATCGAGCGTGAGTGACCGGCCGACGCGGCAGGCGATGTTGCCGAGATGCGCGAGCGACGCCGAGAGGTGTCCTTCCTCGATGTCGGCGCTCGGCCGTTTGCCGCTGCGCACACAGTCGAGAAAGTTCTGATGGTGCGCCGGCAGATCGAACGTGCCGGTCGCCTTTTCGCCGGGCGCGTTCTTCGGTCCGAAGACCTGAAAGCCGTTTCCTTTGCCCAGCAGCAGCATTCCCTTGGTGCCATAGAACGCGTTGCCGTTCTCGTACCCTTCCTGCACATACGGGGACCAGATCCGCTGCTCGAAAATGAGCTGCCGCTTCTGACCGACCTTGCCATCGCCGGGCCATTCGTAGATGCAGGTCTGCGTATCGGGAAACTGTTGATCGTCGTCGAAGAAGTACTTGCCGCCGAGCGCCACGACCGACGTCGGCTGACCGGTCACACCAAGCCCCCAGCGAGCAAGGTCGATATCGTGCACGCCATCGTTGCCGATATCGCCGACGCCGAAGTCGTACCACCAGCGCCAGATCGAGTGGAGCAAGTTCGATTGGTACGGGCGTTCCGGCGCAGGGCCGGGGCCGAGATCGAAATCGAGAAAGTCAGGAGGCGACGTCGGTTGTTGCTTGCCAATGTTGCCGCGTTTCTGACTGTTCCAAGCCTTTGCAACGAGCACGTCGCCAATCACGCCTTCGCGAAGGATCTCCATCGCCCGCATCACATGGGCTGTGCTGCGCGACTGGGTGCCGACCTGCACCACGCGGTTCTGCTTGCGAGCCGCTTCGAGCAGCAGTCGGCCTTCGCGGATGTTGTGCGAGACGGGCTTCTCGACATACACGTGCTTTCCTGCGTTCACCGCCAGAATGGCAGCCGGCGAATGCCAGTGATCGGGCGTCGCGATCCAGACCGCGTCGACCGCGGAATCGTCGAGCACGGTGCGCAAATCCTTCACCGCTTTCGGCGCTGGTTTGCCTCCTTGTTCCACGCGTTTGGCCGCCGAGGCCAGCCGATTGGCGTCGACATCGCAGACATACGCGATGCGCACATCCTTGCGGTTGGTGAGCAGCGACAGGTGCGCGTTCCCCATCCCGCCGCAACCGATCAGGCCCACCGTGATCGCATCCTTTTGGTCGGCTGCCGAAGCCAGTGAAGCCGAAGCGGCCAGCGCCGCGGCACTGAGGGCCGATTGCTCGATAAACGACCGCCGGTTGACTCCAGACATGACGCGATCTCCATCGGTTCAAGGAGAGAGACGGATCGGTAGGCCCATTTGGTGTAGTGGCCCAACCCGCGCACGTCAAACATTTCCCAAGCCGACGCCTTCGGCGTCGCACGCGACTCGTTCCGATTCGCCTCGTTCCCACGCTCTGCGTGGGAACGCCAGAACCGACGCTCCGCGACGAGTGTTTGAAACTCGATAAGCCAAGGCGCCCACCCAGGACGCAGAGCGTCCAGAAGGTGCGTTACGACGCAGAGCGTCGTAACGAGGAAACGTCGTAACGAGGAAGAAAGCCCGCCGGCCCAAAATTGCCTGCGTTACCCCTTCAACGGCCGCCCCTTCGCATCCGGCAGCTTGCCGGTAAAGATCAGCACAATGTCGATGATCTGCCAGATGCCGCATCCGCCGCAGAGGAGCAACTGCACGACCCCCAGCAGCGTGTAGCCGAGATAGAACCGATGCACGCCCAGGCTGCCGAGAAAAATGGCCAGCAGCCCCGCGGTGAGCTTGCTCTTGTCGCTGACGTCCGCGGTGTCAGCGCTTGCCTCCGCGATGGCGGCCGCTGCAGGGGCGGGGGTCTTCTTCGCGGTTTTGGCACTGGCCTTGGCGGGCGACGCGGACGAAGTTGCCGGGGCCGAGTTGAAATTGAACGATTCTCCGCCGCCGGAATCACCGCCGCCACCGAGAAAGCCAAACGGATTGTCGTCCGCGGCTTCGGGCGCTGTGCTCGCTGGTTCCTCCGCGGCGAAGAACGAGGGAGCCGCCTCGGGATCTTCGGGCTCCGGAGTCGGAGCGACCGTCGGCTTGCTCGGAGCCGGCGACGATTTGGCTGCCGCCTTCTGCGGAGCCTCTGCTTTCGCCGGTTCGGGCGCGGGAGCTTCGGCTGGGGCCGCCGCGACGTCGGGAGTTGCCGGAACGACCTTCGCCGCCGATTCGGGATCGAGTTCGGGATACAGCTCGCTCGCCCACTGCCACTGATCGCTTCCCTCGCGGAGCACCTGGCAATCGATCGTCACGCGTCCTTCGGCGTACCACGCGTCGAGCTCCGCCCGAGGCACGGGACCGTAGCTCTCGCCGTCTTCGGTTTTGAGGAACCAGTTTTCGAGGGCGGGCTTTTGAGGTTGGGTGGCGTTGGGGGCAGTGGGTGTAGCGGGCGCCGCGGGTTTCGCCGGGGTGGGCTTGGGTTGCGACCGCGTAGCCGTCGGCTTGGGAGTGGTGGGCGAATCGGTCGGTGGAGTAGGCGCAGCGGCGGCGCCGGCGGCGGGAATCTGGATGACTTCCTTGCACTTCGGGCAGCGGATTTTCTTCCCCGCCACGTTGTCGGGTACGCGGAACTTTCCCGCGCACGACGCGCAAGCTACTTGAATGGGCATCGCAACAGACCGCTTACTGCGGAGGAGTCAGGGAGGGAGGAGCCAAGGCTGCCCCTCTATGTTGCGCAACCCCGCACCGAATTGCCAGCAGGAATCCCCCGTAGGGTAGGCTTCCAGCCTGCCCGTGAAAGAAAATGACGAATGACGAAGCCCGAATGACCCATGGAGCATGGTGCAGCCGCCTCAGGGAGGCGTAGCCGACCTGGTTTGGTCATTCGGATTTCGTCATTCGTCATTTTTCCCTTGATTACACGTCGGGTTGTTGATTTCTTCTTCCCGGGCAGGCTGGAAGCCTACCCTACGGTTTAGAGATACGGCCGGGTGGCGATGACGCCTTCTTCGGGGCTGCTTGCGGAGGCGTACATCCGCTTGGGAATCCGACCGGCGAGGTATGCCAGCCGACCCGCCTCGCAGGCCGACTTCATCGCCCGGGCCATCAGCAGCGGATCGCGGGCGTGGGCGATCGCCGTGTTCAGGAGCACGCCATCGACTCCCAGTTCCATGGCCACCGCCACGTCGCTCGCCGTGCCGACGCCGGCGTCGATGATCACCGGATAGGTCGGATCGTCGTCCTTGAGATACTCGAGGATGATCTTGATCGCGTTCGCGTTCAGCACGCCTTGGCCGGACCCGATCGGGCTGCCAGCCGGCATCACGGCCGTCGCTCCCGCGCGCTTCAAGCGGCGGGCAATGACCGGATCGTCGCTCGTATAGACGAGCACCTGGAAACCGTCCGCCACAAGCATCTCGGTGGCTTTGAGCGTTTCGATCGGATCGGGAAGCAGCGTCTTGGGATCGCCCAGGCACTCGAGCTTCACCCAGTCGGCCCCGGAGTTTTCCAGGCTGAGCAAAATCTCGCGCCCCATCCGGGCGACGCGCACGGCGTCGAGCGCGTTGTAGCATCCGGCCGTGTTGGGAAGGAGCGTGTAGCGCTCGAGATCGAGGTAGTCGAGGATGTTCTTGCCTTCGCCGTCGTAAAGACGTTCCCGGCGGACAGCCACGGTGATGCAGTCGGAACCTGACTCGGCGAGCGAGCGGGCCATCGTCTCGTGGCGGTCGTAGCGCCCGGTGCCGACGATCAATCGGCTGTGCAGCGTGTGCGTGCCAATCTTGAGCGGAGCGTCCGCCTCGCTCGCGGACGAAGCGTCCTTCGCTGCCGGTTTCACTGCCTCGGTCGCCATCGGTTATCCGCCTCCCACGAGGCTGACGACCTCGAGCCGGTCGCCGTCTTGCAGCAGCCGCTCTTCATGCTGCGAGCGCGGGACAATTTGCAGGTTCACTTCGACCGCCACACCACGCGCCGGCAGATTCAATTCACTGAGCAGTTGAGCAACCGTGAGGGGTCCGGATGCCTGGCGGGCTTCGCCGTTGACGATGATGTTCACGCTGAGCCGGTGCGCGCAAGAAAAAAGGGAGAAACAAACGTTCTCCCATTTTAGGACCAGCCGCCCATGCCAACAACGCCATAGCCGGCGGTTCACAGCCGCCGGCAACGCTTCGCAAGCAGACGTCCCCAAGACGAAGCGGAAACTTTCGCTGCCGTCGCGAGCCTATTCGGGCAACTGCAACGTCCGGGCGCGGCCGCCATCGAGCGTGATCATCGGCGAAGCCTGCGTTTGCAGCGTCGACGAGGTGCCTTTCACCCATGGAAAGGTGTATGCGGCGAAGACGCCCGAATTGGTGTCGCACACATACACGACACACTGCGCCGGCCGGGCGTTGCCGCCGCCGCGCGTCGGGCTCCAGGCGCCGGTAACCATCACGTAGGCGGGCTTTTTCCCTTTTTCGACCGGCAGATCCTTCACGATGTTGGTCTTGAACCAACCCGTGAACTTGCCCACGCGCGGGTTCATCACGAAGCACTGCAGGTCGCCGGTCAAAAAGTCGAGGAAAAACACCCCCTCGGCTTCTTCATCGACGGGGCCGGTCGTGACGGCCATCGTGTCGGAGCCCATTGCTCCCATGGCCTGCAATTTCAGTTCGCTGAACTTGGACTGTGCGGCCGCCTGGTGTGAGCCCGGGAGAAAACCGGACGCGCCGAACTCGGACTGCGCTGCCGATTGGCGCGAGCCCAGCAATACACCAGCCGTCGTGGCCAAGCCGATCGTCAGCCCCAAGCACACACCCGCCACCAGCCAGATCGGCCGATCGGACAACAACCGCGACATAAGCGCTATCCTTGTTCCGCGAGAAGAGGAGACACCTTTCGCGCTATCGTAACGAATCCCTCGGCAGCAAGCCAGCAGCAAGCGGCGAACTGCCGCCGGGCCCCGTCCGCCCGCTGGACCAACTACGGCTGGCAAGGCTACCATGCATGCTGACCTTACGGCGGTTTCTCGGCCGATCGAGCAGCCCCTTTGCAGAAAGTTGCAGGGCGCTGCCATGATCCAGCAAGGAGGTGTGCCCTCCCTGCTCTGGTTTGGCCGGTCAACGGATTGAGTGTTCGCGGTTGGGCGTTTGCGCTTGGGTTGGAGTTTGGTTCCATGAATGATCGAGAATTGGGCAGCGGGAGCGATCCTGTCCTCGATCAAGTTCTGGGCTATCTCAATTTTTCCTCCGGCGCGGCCGACGTTCAGTTCCTGGCCAACCTGAACCAGGCGTTTGAACTGGTCGCTCGCAGTGAGCCAGAGCGGACCACCTGGCGAGCTCTGGAGCGGCATCTGCGCGATCGGCTGGGCCGCTTGCGCGAGTCGTCCCCCGCCTTTCGCGACGCCGATCAGGCCGCCGCGGTGCTCGACCTCGTTTTCAAGCACACGCTGCCTGCCTATCGCCAGTTCCATCGCGATCTGCTCTTTCACCAATCCGAGCAATCGCTCATGCGGCCGTTTTTCATCGGCCGGGTCTGCGAGGCGGTGCTCCGCCAAGGTCCCCCCTGGAACGAGACCGAGCGGATCGTCGCCGGAGCAATCAATCAGCTCAACGACTTCATCGGCCATCGGCCGGTCGCGGCGCTCGAGTCGCAGAAGATCGAGCCTTATAAGCATGAGTACGTCCGGCCGATTCCCCTCTACATCCGTGGCGCTGGCGTAACCTACGGCCCAGAGCACGAGGTGCTGCAGGCGGCGCTCGACCTGCTCGCAGAGACCGATCGCGACCTGCTGGCCCGGGCCTACTTCGATCCCAATCTGCTCGACGAATTGGCGGTCGATCCGCGGGCCTACGATTTCGATCATCCAGCGAACAAACGGCCCAACTACCACTTTGGCCAGTGGGATCCGGCGCATATCGACAACCAGGGGCGCTATCGCCGGTTTGTCGTGCAGCAAGTGACGCTCGATTCGCTGATGCAGCGGCTGCACGACCCTTCGGACCTGCCGCGGGACGAACTGCTCTTCGAAGCAGCCTCGGTGCTGGCCGGCACCGTCCTCATGGCCTCCGGCATCAGCGGCGAAGGCCCCACCACGCACGACTCGGGCGCCACCCTCGCCAAACTGCTTCCCGAGATCGCCCGCTACCGCGACCAGTTCTACGAACGCCTCTTCCAGAAGACCACCGGGGCCCACGCCGAACGCCTTCGGGCCGAAGCCGCGGAAAAACGCCAGCCGTTCGGCGGCGCCCGGCAGCATCTGAACGCTCAACTGGCCCGCCGACGGGCGTCGCAGCTCGAACACGTTCATCTGGCCCGCATCTTCGCCCGGATGGGTCATACCAGCGCGGCCCAGGAAGAGGCCAACGTGGTGCCATGCGCCTCGGCCCGCATCCTGTGCCAGATCGATTGCCTGCTCGCGACCGGAAACCTGGCCTGCGACAACGGCCAGCTCGAAACGGCCGCCGAAATGCTGCCGCAGATCGTCGATCTGCTCCACCGCGGCATCCAGTGCGGAGCGATCGTCGATCCTTGGAACATTTTGGGCTTCGACGCCCACTTCAGCCTGTTTCCGGCAATCGAGAACAGCGTTCGCGACCACCGCGCCGACGAGCTTGTCGCGTTGATGGATCGGCTGTGGGCGTTCTACTCGCGCGTCTGGGGCGAGTCGGCTGCCACGAATCGGCCCGACGTCGGCGAACGGGTTCGCCAGCAGTTCGAGCAAACGGCGCTGTGGTGGCATCAGTTCGCCGTGCACGAGGTGACGACGGTCGAAGCGGTCGATTCCCTGGCCGTCTTCCGGGCGGCCGAACACGTCGCCCAGGCAATGGCCGTCTGGCACAAAGGGGGCGCGGCCACCGGCGATATCGCCTTTTGGGCGCCGTACGCGGAGATGTTCGATTCCCCCAAGGCCTACGCCTTGGTGATCGACGCCTTGCTCGATCGGGGCGACCTGGTCGCTTCGATGTCGCTGCTGATGCACTGGCTGGGACAGGCCGAGCGGATCGGCCTGGAGCGGGCCGATAGCTCGTTCCACGAACTGGCCCAGCGCTGGTTCGCCGAAGCGACCGGCGTGCTGTCGGACACCCAGCCGGCGCCCGAAGAGGCGGCAAAGGCCTGGGATCGGGCTCGCAAATTTCTCGACTACCTCGAAGCCAACGCCGAAGCCTTCTGGCATGTGCCTCGCTTCGCCATCGGCAACGGCAACGGCACGAAGACCTCGCCAAAATCGACTCGCAGCGAAGAACTGCAACTCGACGAGGAAGACGACGAGGCCCATCTCTACGACTCGGCCTACGAAGAAGTTGTCTATCGCGACAGCACCGACGACGGCGTGCAGGGCTCAATCTTCGAAACCGAAGACACCACTCACGACGAGCTCTTGCAAGAATCCAAACGGGTCGCCGACCGACTGGCGTTCCTGACCACCGTGTCGCGGCTCTGGCGGCTGGCGGCACTCAGCCCATCGCTCGCGGCGACCGGCCAGATCGACTCCGCTTGCCCCTCGCACCAAGGCCGCCTGGGCGCCATGCAGCGCTGGATCGAACAGGCGGAGACCAATCGCCGCGACCTCGCCGAGTTGCTGGCCCACGTTCGCAGCTATCGCATCCCCACACCCAGCGGCGATCACGATTCGATGGTCGAGTACGACCGGCGGCGGATGACCAAAGAGTCGCTGCTGGAACGCATCGTCAGCACCGGCGTCGAGACCGCCGACGCCTCGCGCGCCTTGCTTGCCGCCGTCGCTGGCATCGAGCCTCGTCTCGCGCCGGGCCCCGAAGAAGGAATGGAGCTGCACTCGATCGTCGCCGTGCTCGCTCCCCTGCTTCGCCGCGATGTGGCCGCCGTGCGCCAGGCGGTCAAGCCGCTCCTGACACACTTGCAGCGTCTGCCGCTGCTCTACGTTCCGCTTTCGAAAGGTGGCGAAGCCCGCGAGATTGTCGCAGTTCGCGTCCGTCAGCACGCCATTCAGGACCTGCTCGCCTGGCTGCCGCGACTCGGCCTCTGGGTCGAAACCTGCGAGCTGCTCGAGGTCGGCCGGCAGATGGAAAAAGACCATCCGGTCGGCGCTGGCGCGGTCACCGAGTTCGACGAGATGTTCAAGATCGGCTACAAGGCGATCGTCGAAAGCCTCGTCGCTTCTGCCGAAAGCTGGCCGCCGTCCCCCGACGAGGGATCGACCGCTGAGCCTCTCGTCGCCTGCCTCGAACAACTCACCGAGGCCATGCTGACCAGCTGGCTGGCCCACAGCCGGACGCTGCGGCTGTCGGTTCTGGAACGGGTGCTCGACAAGCAACAGTGGAAAAAAGTCGTCACGTTCATCGAGCGTTACGGCGAAGAGCTGTTTACGCAGCGGTTCCTCAACCTGGGCAACATCCGCGCGATCCTGCACCAAGGCGTCGGCCGCTGGCTGGCCCAATTGCAGGAAGACCCGCACGACGACGTCCCGATTCAGCTCATCGACGATCTGGCCCACGGCACTCAGCTGGAGGAAGTGGCCGAACTGCTGACGCTGGTGCTGGAAGCGATCGTCGAGAACTACGGCGAGTATCGCGACTACAACAGCACCACGACGCAATCAGACCAGGGCGGGTTGCTGTACACGCTGCTCGATTTTCTCCGCCTCCGCACCCGCTACGACCGGGTCTGCTGGAACCTCAAACCCGTGGTGCTGGCCCACGAAATTCTTGTCCGCCGCGGCAAGGAAGGGGCCGCTCGCGTCTGGCGGCGGGCTCTGACCGATCGAATCCACGACGAAGCCGATCAATACCTGCAGCGTCTCGCCGAATTGCAGCGCAAATATGCGATGCGGATGCCGACTGTCGCCGATCGACTCGCGGAACGCTTCGTGCGTCCCCTGGCGATCGATCGCATTCGGGCGCTCGTCGAGCCCGCCATCGAAGAAGCTCGCCGCGGCGGACCGACGCCCCGTTTCGAAGTCCTCCGGCACGAAACCGAGTCCCTTACGCGCGAGCCGACCGGCGTCGGGCTCGATGTCCCGGCGTGGCTCGTCGCTCTCGAGGAAGAAGTCGACTTCACCCTCCGCCCCGCTCACGAGCGCCAGGACGACGACCTCGCCGCCGCCCTCCCGCCGATCCTGCTCACCGAAGCCGAAGCCCGCGAGCAACTCGACCGCTGGGACGCCCGGGCGAAGTGAGTTCAGATTTCAGAAAGCAGAAAGCAGGTGAACCCGGTGGGTCCGCTTTCCGCTTTCCGCTTTCCTTCGCCTCCTGGCCGCTCAGATCCGGTTCGCTCGCAGTTCCGCCAGACCATAGTGCGTGTCTCGCCAGCGGATGCCGCGCTGACGTAGCGTTAGCCACATCGAGCGCCAGTTGATAAAGCAGAAGAGCGCGACACAGAGCGGGAAACCGAACGCGCGATTCAGCGGGATGCGAATCTCCTCCGCCGCCTTGGCTGCAGCGGTGAGCAATCCTAGTGCGACCAGCAGGTAGACCCACCGCGTGGGCCCCCACGTCACCAGCAGGGCCAGAAAGGGCCAGACGTGAGTCGCCAGCAATACGCCGGTCGCCGCCAGGACCGCCGGCACGCTGTATTCGAGCGCCGCGAACGAGTTCTTTTCCAATCCCACAACCAGGTCCCAGACGGTCGGATACCACTCGACCGAGATCATGTCCCGGCCGTTGACGAACTCCTGGCGATGGCCAGCCAGCTTGATGAGCTTGCCGAGCTTCAAATCGTCGTCCGGCCGCATCGCAACCGGCTGCATCCCGCCGACCTGGCGGAACACCTCGGTCCGCACGAGGTTGAAGGCCCCGATGCCGATGTGAGCGGTGCTCTTGGCGTCATTGGCGTTCCACGGACGGGCAAAGAGCGAAAACAAATAGCAGAACGTCACCACCATCGACTGCAGCAGCCAGCCGGGCATGTGCGTCATCGGCCCGACAGCCAGATGATCGAGTTTCTGCTCGATCGCGTACCCGATGCCCCGCCGCAGCGCCGTCGACTCAAACACGATGTCGGCGTCGGTGAACAGCAGCCACTCGCCGGTAGCGCTCGCGGCGCCGTACTGCAGCGCATGGTTCTTCCCCAGCCAACCGGCAGGAAGCTCCGTCAAATGGACCACGCGCAAACGCGGATAGGTCGCCGCCAACTGATCCAGGATTTCACCGGTGCGATCGGTCGATCGATCGTTGACGACGAGCAACTCCAGATTGTCGTAGTCGACGGCCAGAAGCGACTTGAGCGCTTCCTCAATGTTCCGCTCCTCGTTGCGGGCTGGCACCACGACTGAAACCCGCGGGAGCGGCCCCGCGAAGATCGGCTGCAGGGCAAGTTGCCGGATGCGCTGCCCACCGCGAGCGAAGGTGTAGAAGACGAACGCCACGAACGCGACATTGAGGACGCCGATCCAAAACAGAACAGCGTCGTACCAATGCCAGAATTGCGTCATGGAGTTGGGTTCTCGAAAAACTTCCCTAGTTACGACGCTCTGCGTCGTAACGCCACTGCGGACGCTCTGCGTCCTCCGCACTCGGTCCGTGCGTTCCCACGCGTGGGAACGAGTGAAGAGTATCGTCCCGCCCGCGCAATCTCAACGCGCGGGGCTGGCCCGGAGGCAGGTTTGCCTCCGGCTGCTTTCCACTTGTGAATTCAACCTTGTGGGAGGGGCGCGACTTTCGTCGCTTACTCTCCGGCTGGCTTGGCTTCGCCGAGCAGCCGTTCGAGTTCGTTCCCCAGGCGTTCGCCGCGTGCGTTGAGCGAAACAACTTTGCCATCCTTGCCGACCAGCATCATCGCCGGAATGCCGAAAATGCCGTAGTAGTCCGAGGCCTCGTTCTTTCCCTCTTCGTCGTGCAGGACGACCCAAGGCATCTTGTGCTCGCTCAGATAGTCCTCGAGCGCCTGCCGATCCTGGTCGAGGCTGATGCCGACCACCTCAAAGCCCTTGTCGCGATACTTCTCGTAGTTCTTCTCGATATTCGGGTGCTCGGCGCGGCACGGACCGCACCAGGTCGCCCAGAAATCGACGAGCACGACTTTCCCTTGCAGGTCCTTGATGTCGAACTTCTTGCCGGCAAACGTCGTCCCCTTCAGCTCCATCGGCTTGCCAATCAGATTCATCCGCCGGCCGGCGCCAACGAGCCGCTCGGCCATCTGTGCCACTTGGGGCGTTTCGCTTTTGACGAGCAGTTCGCCGAGCGTGCTGTACGTTTCGGCTGCCAGGTCCTTTTCGCCGGAGTACTCAAGCGCGTTGCCGAGTCCCTGAGCGACCTGGAATTCCATCACCCCCAATTCCGAGCCCTGAATGAACCGCCGGGCTTCGGCCAACAGCTTCCGCTTATTGACGCTGGCCCCCTCCTGGCCGATCTCGCGGATATCGAGCTGGAGCAGGATCGCCTGCGCCGTGCGATAGGGCTTCGACTTGGTGTCGGAATCCAGCTCTAGGATCTTGTTGCTGGCGTCGCGCAGGGCGGCGGGGGCTTTCTTGTTGTAGGTGTCGAGCTCTTCCTGCGAGCTGGGTTCGAAGGTCAGTACCTTCTGCGTGAAGTCGAGCAGTTCCTCGACGTCTTCCGTTTCCGGCACTTCGAACGGATTGCGGGCGAAGCGCAGCGCCGCGCTGAGTTCCTTCGAGGTATCCCGCGCCGGGGCCCTCTGCCCCTGAGCATCAGCGACATTCGCGGCAAGCGCGACGAACAGGCCGGCCAGCAACAACGTGGAACGCATACAAAAGATCCTTGGACAAAGAACGGATTCGCGCGGTGGTGGGAAATCAGGGAGGGAACAATCCAGCCTATGTCGGCGGCGGTCCCGTCACAAGCTGACTTGCCTGTTTGGGCAGGCTGTGCACATTGGTGGCATCCGAATGATTTCCCCTGGGCCGAACAAGTCAAATCCCATGCGAACCGCCGTTTTTAGTACCAAAGACTACGATCGCTTCTTCCTGGAGCCACTCGCCAAGGAGGCTGGGCACGAGTTGGTGTTCCTGGAACCGCGTCTGGTTCCCGAAACGGCCATTCTGGCGACCGACTGCGAGGCGGTCTGTGCGTTTGTGAACGACCAATTGAGCGCCGAGGTGCTCCAGCGGCTGGCGGACGGCGGCACAAAATACATCGCGCTGCGGAGTGCGGGGTTCAACCACGTCGACCTCCCCGCCGCCGAGCAACTTGGGTTCCGGGTCGGCCGGGTACCCGCCTACTCGCCCTATGCGGTCGCCGAGCACACGGTCGGGATGATGCTGACGCTCAACCGCAAGTTTCACAAGTCGTTCAACCGGGTGCGCGAAGGGAACTTTTCGCTCGACCAACTGCTGGGCTTCGACATGCACGGCAAGACGGTTGGCATTGTCGGCACCGGCCAGATCGGGGCAGTGGCGGCAAAGATCGTTGCCGGCTTCGGCTGTCAGGTGCTGCTGTACGACGTGCGCGTGAACGACGACTGCCGGGCGCTCGGCCGCTATGTGTCGCTGGACGAACTGTTCCGCGAATCGGACATCATAACCCTGCACTGCCCGTTGACTCCCGAAACCCATCACCTGATCAGCGACCAGGCGATCGACAAGATGAAGCCGGGCGTCATGCTCATCAATACCAGCCGCGGCGCGCTGGTCGACACGCAGGCAGTGATCGCCGGGCTCAAATCGAGCAAGATCGGCTATCTCGGGCTCGACGTCTATGAGGAGGAGGCCGACCTGTTCTTCGAGGATTTATCGGACCGGATCATCCAGGACGACCAATTCACACGGCTGCTCACGTTTCACAACGTGCTCATCACGGCCCACCAGGCGTTCTTCACCCGCAATGCGATGGAGCAGATCGCCAAGGTGACGATCAGCAACCTGAACTGCTTCGAGCGCGACGAGCCGTGCGAAAACGAGGTGCGGGCGAAGAAGTAAGCCGCTCGTTGCGTTGGCCGCTCGTTACGAC
>JAEZAS010000348.1 GCA_023430365.1 Planctomycetota bacterium | reverse complement strand
CCGCCAGCCGCAGCGTCAGATGCAAATGCGCCAGCAGGCACGAGGTGGGCATCAGCTCGATGCCACGAAGCCGCGGCAGCAACCGCTCCGCCACATACTGATTCCAATCCGCAGCTCCGCCGAGCGGGCCGAACGGGCCGAGCGAACGATGCAGGCGATGAACAAGCGTCACCGCCTCCGTCAGGAAGATGCCCGTCCCCGCGGCCGGATCGAGCAGCGACACGTCGGCCGACGCGATCCCCTCACTGCGGCCAAACTCCTCCCGCAGCTGCCGATCGACCTGCGCCAGCATGAATCGCACGATCGGCCGCGGAGTAAAAAACACTCCCTTCCGCCGCCGCTCCAGCGCCGCATGCACAGCCAAAAACCGCTCGTAGAAATGCTCCGCCTCACCGTCGGACCCCTCGGCCCCGGCGGCAAACATCGCAGCGCCCGCCTCCGACAACGTCGCCACATCCTCGGCGGTCAACAACCGGCCTCGTAGCGGACCTCGCTCGAACGCCGCTGCAAAGATCTCGCGGAGCGCTTCCTGTTGCCAGTCCGGCGCCGAAGCGAGGAGCCAATCCGCGGCCTGCTCGAAGGCCGCCCTCCCTCGGAGCACCGTAACGAATCCGCAGACGATCATCTGCGCAAAGTCGTCCGCCGAAAGCCTCGCATCCGGCGGCGTCTCGACGCGCTTGCGCAGCTCGCCGACCACCCGGCTCATCGTCCCGATCAGTCGCTTGATCGGTTGACGATTGCGACGTGGAGCGCGTCGGGGAAGAGAAGCGTCCACGTCCGTTGTCCTACACGCTGATGCCGACGCCGATGCTCTGCACAGCCGGCGCCACGTGGCGCGTCACCACCGCGCCGAACAACGTGTGCGGAGCCACCTCATACACCGCCACCGGAACAATCTGTCCGGTCAAGCGCGGATTGCCGTCGAACACCACGATCCGGTCGCACGCCGTGCGCCCCGTCAGCTGAACGATGTCCCCCTGGTCCTCGCCGTGCTTCTTCGCCCGCTCGCTCGGTCCTTCGACGAGCACTTCCACGCGCTCGCCAAGAAACCGCTGGTTGTCCTGCTCGCTGATCCGGTTCTGCAGTTCGAGCAGCTCGTTGTTGCGGCGGTTCTTCACCTCGAACGGAATGTCGTCGGGATAGCGCTCGGCGCCCTTCGTGCCCGGTCGTTCGCTGTACTTGAAGATGAAGCTGTTTTTGAACCGGCATTCGGCGACCAGATCGTACGTCAGCCGGAAGTCCTCTTCCGTCTCGCCGCAGAAGCCGACGATGAAATCGCTCGTCACGGCGGCATGCGGCAGCGTCTCGCGAATCCGGCCCATCATCTCGCGATAGTCTTCGACCGTGTAACCACGCTTCATCCGCTGCAGCACCACGTTCGATCCGCTCTGCGCCGGCACGTGCAGATAGGGGGAACACTTGGGCAGGTCGCGGACCGCCTGCAGCAGGTCGTCCGTCATGTCCTTCGGATAGTTCGTAACGAACTTCAGCCGCTGCAGCCCCTCGATCTCGTGCAACTGGTGCAGCAGATCGCTCAGCCGAGTCGTTTTGCCGCCGTCGGTGTACTTGTAGCTGTTCACCGTCTGACCGAGCAGCGTGATCTCGACGGCGCCTTGGTCCGCCAGCACGCGGGCCTCGTCCACAATCTGCTGCGGATTGCGACCCTGCTCGGGCCCGCGCGTCATCGGCACGATGCAGTAGGTGCAGAACTTGTCGCAGCCGATCTGAATTCGCAGATACGCCTGAAACGGCGTCGGCCGCATCGTCGGATCGCGGAGCGGATCGAACGTCTCGTGGCTGCGCTTGATCTCCTCGACCGCGCCATCCCGTCGGCCCATGCTGACAGCCATCTGCTGCCCTTTGCCGCCCGCGACCTTGTCGATCAGCTCGGGAATCTGGCTTAGCTGACCGGGGCCGACCACGATGTCAACATACGGCGCTCGTTCGAACACGAGCTTCTGATCCTTCTGGGCCATGCAGCCCATCACGCCCACGATCTTCTCGGGGTTCGCCTTCTTGTAGGTCCGAATCCGGCCCAGCGCGCTGTACGTCTTGTTCTCGGCCTGCTCCCGAACGCTGCACGTGTTGTAGAGGATCACATCGGCAGCCGTCAGATCGCGCACCACCTCATAGCCTCGCTTGCGCAGGCTGGCCACGACCATCTCGCTGTCCAGCACATTCATCTGGCAGCCGACCGTCTCGATATACAAACGCTTGGTGGTCATGGCACTCACTTCGAACCTATCTCACTCACAAACTAGAACCAGCGAAGCGGCAGGTGATCCGCTCCCCTCTCCCTCCGGGACACTGCCGGGGTCAGGGAGGCCGGCTCGGCGAGGAGGAGTTACAGGTTACACAGAGTTACAAGTTGCACGTTGGCCTCAGCTGCCACCTGTAACTTGTAACCTGTAACGGAACCGCAACTCCAGGCCCATCAGCAGAGCAAACGCATGGTCCGCCCTCTGCCGCCCGCGGGCCTCACGCCGCTTTCCGCTTTCCGCCGTCCGCTTTCTTCTTCTTACTCTTCGCTTCCGCGTTCTTCCGCCGCTGGATTTCCTCGGCTTCGTGCGTCAGCTCCTGCACCAGCTCGTCCCGCCGATTGCGCATCAGCCGCACGAGCGACGTCAGGGCAAAGTACGCCCCAATCGCCAGCAGCAGCAGGTCGGAAACATCCATGTTCA
>JAEZAS010000340.1 GCA_023430365.1 Planctomycetota bacterium | reverse complement strand
CGCTCTGCGTGGGAACGCCCCGACCGACGCTCCGCGTCGTGCGTTGGACGCGGAGCATCCGAGCGTGCGTTACGACGCAGAGCGTCGTAATGAGAACGGCCTGCGGGCTTTGATTTTCGGTTTTTGACTTTCCCTCGACATTTGAAGTTCGTCCTTCGTCATTCCTCCGTTGACCTTCAACCTCCAAACACCCGGGCAGGCTGGAAGCCTACCCTACGCCTGAGGAGCCCACGTATGCTTCGCCGCCTGTTGGTTTGCTTCCTGCTCGCGCTGCTGGCCACCCCGCTGCTGGCCGGCAAGTACAACAAGACCCTGAGCATCGGCGACGTGGCGCCCGCCTGGAAGGAGCTGCCGGGAGTCGACGGAAAGGCCTATTCGCTGGCCGATTTCCAGGACAAAGAGGCCCTGGTGATCGCCTTCACCTGCAACACCTGCCCCTATGCCGAGGATTACGAAGACCGGCTGATCGCACTGGCCAAAAAGTTCTCGGCCGACGGCAAAGCGGCCCTGGTGGCGATCAACGCCAACAAGGTGAAAGGGGATCAGCTCCCCGACATGCAGGAGCGGGCCAAGGCCAAGGGCTTCAATTTCCCCTACCTCCACGACGAAACCCAGCAGGTCGCCCGCTCCTACGGGGCCACCTACACGCCCGAGTTCGTCGTGCTCGATAAGGACCGCAAGGTGGTCTATCTCGGAGCCATGGACGACAGCACCGACGCCGCCAAGGTGAAGCAGCGCTACGTCGAAGCGGCCGTCGAAGCCGCCCTGGCCGGCAAAACGCCGGAAACCACCGAAACCCCAGCTGTCGGCTGTGCCGTGCGTTACGAGCGCTCGCGGCGGACCAAAAAGCCGTAAACCGCGGCCAAGCTGGGGTTTGTTAAAATTTTACGCCTGGCCAGGGGATTGTCTTGCGAGAAAGATAACAGGTGCGTTAGGATTGTGGTCGATGCAAACCATTACGGTTTGCTCTGGTATTAGGGATTGTGTGCCCCCGTATGACCGGCTCTCAGCATCCTGACATCTCCCAATCGGCCTTCGGCCGCAATTGGCGAGAGTTTGCGCTGATCTCGCTGGGGTGGGTGCTCATGCTGGGGCTGGTCATTCAGACCCCAGGGACCGGAGTGCTGGCCTGTAACCTGGCCCGCACCCTTCCGTCCGCCAATCTTCCCTCGGAAGAAGAACGGCCGGCGGAAACATCCGAGATCCCGACCGCCAAGCTCGTTGTGTCTCAGGGGCGTCGTATTGGTCGGAGCCTGGCGACCTCTCCGCGTGCCCTGCGGATGCCCCTTCTGAATGCCGCTGGTTGCATGGCCGCAAGCCATCAAGATGGCTCGCGGATGCTCATGGGCGACGTACGTCTCGGGTCCGGCCTGCCGCTGCGCTTGTAATCGCTGCGCCGCAAAGGCTTTCCCGCGTCTGTCGTCTTCCTTGGTTGGTGTTTCTGAGGGTTTGCTGCGTCGCATCCGAATCGATGCGAACCAGGCGAATCCGCCACCATGCCAAGGCGCTTGGCCGAGCCGATTGTTTCGGCGGGGCCGGGCGAATCCAAACTCGGACACTAAACCGCCTTGGTGGAGCATCGATCCATGGACAAGATTCTTAGTGGCGTACATCGGTTCCGCAGCGAAGTCTATCCGCAACAGCAGCAGCGATTCGAACAACTGGCTCGCAAGAAGCAGAAGCCGGTCGCTCTCTTCATCACCTGTTCCGATTCCCGCGTCGATCCCAATCTGATCACCGGCACCGAGCCGGGCGATCTGTTTCTCGTCCGCAATGCGGGCAATATGGTGCCCCCCTACGGCGCTCAAAGTGGCGGTGAAATCGCCACCGTCGAGTACGCCCTGGCGGTCCTCGGCATCAAGAACATCATTGTCTGCGGTCACTCCCAGTGCGGAGCGATGGCGGCAATGCTCGACCCCAAGGACCTCGATTCCCTGCCCGGCGTTAAAGGCTGGTTCCAGCACGCTGAAGCGACCAAGCAGATTGTCTCCCACAAGTACAAGCATCTTCCGCCCGATGAGCTGCTCGTGGCAGCCGTCGAGGAGAACGTGCTTGTGCAGATGAACAATCTGAGCACCCATCCCACGGTGGCCGCGCGGTTGGCCATGGGCGAACTGAACGTCTACGGCTGGTACTACGACATTGGCTCGGGCAAGATCCGCCAATACCAGCAGTCGAGCGGTCAGTTCAAAGAACTCGACGGCGAGCCGGTCGCGGCTACGCCTCTGCCCATTCGCTCCGGTTCGGTCGCCTGATTCGGCGAATCGTTCTGAGAACAGTCGGAAGGGCCTTTCGCCAGCAAAGGCCCAGCATGCAGCGCACGTCTTCGGGGCCGCGGCGCTGACTTCTAGAGCCCCCCGCCGCCTGTGCGTCGCCAGCTGACCCAGCCTTGTCGCGGCGCGCAGCACCGAATTCTGCCGACGGGAGTACCGAATCATGGACAACGGACGCGAGAAATCTGTCTCAGGAAACAACAATCCCTCTCCCGAACCTGCCAAAAACTCGCTCGGGCGAAATATCTTTGCCTCAATCGTGGTCTTTCTGGTGGCCTTGCCGCTGTGCATGGGCATCGCGGTCGCCTCAGGGGCCCCCATCTCCACCGGTCTGATCACCGGCATGGTCGGCGGCGCCCTGGTCGGACCGATATCGGGTTCGCCGCTGCAAGTGAGCGGGCCAGCCGCCGGTTTGACCGTGCCGGTTTCGGAAGCGATTCGCGACCACGGTTTGCCGGCGCTCGGCCTCATCGTGCTGATGGCTGGTGCGCTCCAGCTGATTGCCGGCGTCTGCCGGTTCGGACAGTGGTTCCGCGCCGTGTCCCCGGCGGTGATCCATGGCATGCTCGCGGGCATTGGTGTGTTGATCTTCGCGAGCCAGTTTCACGTGATGGTCGACGACAAGCCCCGCCACAGCGGGCTCGAGAACCTGCGCACGATTCCCGAGGCGATCGTCAAAGGTTTGCCGCTACCGGAACTGGCCGGTCGCGAGACTCGTGAAACGCGGCTGGCTTTCCTGCAGCAGTTCGGCGAACTCCATGAATTGCAGGCGGAGTTGAAGGCACAAGTCGACAACGTCGTCTCGATTCGGGGCAGCGACGCGGTTCACGCGGCTCAAGCGGAGTTTCTGCACGACCACGTAAAGAATCAGCAGACGATCATCGAACGTACCAAAGAACTGCTGGCCAAGGCCCAAGCCGCGGACCTGGAGAGCACCAACGGCGGCGAACTGCAGAAGTCGATGCAGCAGTCGATCGCGCTCCAGGAGCAGGCCCTGGCCGATCTCGACGCGGGCCGCTACGAGCACGCCGAAGCGTCGCAAGCCGCCGCCGCAGACAGCCTGGCGGAAGTGCTCGGCAATTTGAAGAACCACCAGTGGGCCGCCAAGATCGGCTTGCTGACGATCGGCATCATCATCGCCTGGCAGTTGCTGATTCCCAAAAAGTATCAGTTCATTCCCGGTCCGCTGGTCGCGATTGTGTCGGTCACCGCCATCGCGGCGTTCATGGTGCTGCCGGTGCTGTATGTCGAACTGCCGGAGAAGTTTTCCGATGGCGTGAACGTCGTTTCGCTCACGACGTTGGAGGACGTGTCGTTCTGGTCGCTGCTGTCGACGGCCGCGGTGATCGCGATCATCGCCAGCGCCGAAACGCTCCTCTGCGCGACGGCCGTCGATCAGATGCACAACGGCGAGCGGACGAAGTACGACCGCGAACTGGCGGCCCAAGGCATCGGCAACATGATCTGCGGCTTCTTCGGCGCCCTGCCGATGACGGGCGTGATTGTGCGCAGCGCCGCCAATGTGCAGGCGGGGGCCACCAACCGTCTTTCGACCACCTTGCACGGCCTCTGGCTGATCCTGTTCGTCGTGGCGCTCGGTAGCGTGTTGCGGCTGATTCCGACGTCGGCCCTGGCGGGCATCCTCGTCTACACCGGCTACAAGCTGATCAATCCGAAGGAGCTTCTCCACCTCTGGAAAGTCGGCAAGATGGAGGCCATGATCTTCGTCGTCGTCGTGGCGACGATCGTTATCGAAGACCTGTTGGTCGGCGTGTTGGTCGGCATCGGCCTGTCCGCCGTGAAGCTGCTGTGGGTCTTCTCGCACCTGAAGGCTCGGCTGGAAGTCAGCCAGGAAGGCAAGCGGGCCCAGCTCACGCTCGAAGGGGCCGCGACGTTCCTCCGCCTGCCGCAACTGGCGGCGAAGCTGGAGAATGTCCCTGCCGGCGCTCGACTGCACGTCGATTTCGAGAAGCTCGACTACATCGATCATGCCTGCATGACCCTGTTGATGAACTGGGCCCGGCAGCATGAAGCGAGCGGCGGGCAACTGATCATCGACTGGGGCTCGCTGCACGCCCGCTTCTATCGGGGCAAGCAGGGGCCAGGCGTTCCTCAACCGAGCGAAAGCGAGAACGGCGACACCGCCGTGCTCAAACCGGCCGGCCGCCGTCAGGAATCGGCCGTGCACTAGAAGCCGACCGGGCCGCGGTAAGACACCTGTCGGCCGCTAAATGCCGAGGAACTCTTCCAGGGCGTCACGCATGACCGTGGCGTCCGGCTCAACGCCGGTCCAGATCCGAAAACTGATGACGGCCTGGTTCACGAGCATTCCCAGGCCGTCGATCGTTTTGCAGCCATGCTGGGCGGCGGTGCGAATCAGCCACGTTTCGGGCGGGTTGAAAACGACGTCGGCCACGACCAGTTCCGGCCGCAGCGATGCCACGGCGATCGGCGCCTTCGCCTGAGCGTCCCCCAGGCCGATGGACGTCGCGTTCACGAGCACATCGGCGTCGGCGGGCACTTCGTACTCGCCGGTGAGCGGCTCGTAGCGGGCCGCAATCTTTACTCGGCTGGTTAGAAGATCGACCAGTTCCTGTCCGCGGTGGGCGTCGCGATTGGCGACGATGATCTCCCCCGCGCCGCTCAGCCCCAGTTCCACGGCGATCGCCCGGGCTGCGCCGCCGGCGCCCAGCAGCACGAACCGCTTGCCGGCCGGATCGACGACCGTGCGGAGGGCTTCGACAAAGCCTTTGCCGTCGGTGTTCTCACCGATCAGCCGGTCGGAAACGCAATTGACGCAGTTAACCGCCCCCATCAATTCGGCGGCGGGGCTGAGGCCGTCGAGATGCTTCAGGACGGCCACTTTGTGCGGAATCGTGAAATTGCCGCCGCGAAGGCCCAGCGCCCGCATGCCCCGCAGCGCGTCCTCGAGCTTGTCGGCGGGCACTTCGAACGTCAGGTAACGCCAGTCGAGCCCCGCCGCGGCGAAGGCCTTTTCCATCATGTACTGCGTCGGATTGCCAGCCACCGGCTGACCCATGCAGCAGACAATTTCCTGGAGAGGAGGAGCGGACAAGGGAGCGTTCCTTGCAGAAAGATGCGCGGCATGGTGTGAATCATCCGGCCGGGCTCTAGTTCCTGCCCAGCCGAGTTCGGCCGCCTCATCTTAGGCGATCAACGCCTTCATTTCACGCACCGCCCGCTCCAATCCGACCAGCACCGCCCGGCTGATAATGCTGTGGCCGATGTTCAGCTCCAGCATGCCCGGAATCGCCGCCACCGGCTTCACGTTGAAGTAGTTCAGCCCATGCCCGGCATGCAGCCGCATTCCCAGGTCGACGATCTGTTTGCCGGCCGTGCGGAGCGCCTCCAACTGCCGCTGCTGCTCGGCTCCCTTGGCCAGCGCGTATTGGCCGGTGTGCAACTCAACCGCCTCGGCCCCGAGTTGTTTGGCCAGCTCGATCTGCCGCGGATCGGGGTCGAGAAACAGGCTGACGCTGATGCCGGCATTGCGCAGCCGCTCGGTGGCTCGCGCAACCGCGTCGCGATGGGTGACCACGTCCAGCCCACCTTCGGTCGTGACTTCCTCGCGCCGCTCGGGGACGAGCGTCGCCTGCTCGGGCTTCGACTGGCAGGCGATCGCTACGATCTCCTCGGCGACGGAGAGTTCGAGGTTGAGCTTCGTGGTGACCGTCTCGCGGAGCACTCGCAGATCGCGATCCTGAATATGCCGGCGGTCCTCGCGCAGGTGAATCGTAATCGCGTCGGCCCCCGCCAGTTCCGCCAGCGCCGCGGCGGCAACCGGATCGGGCTCGTAGGTTTTCCGCGCCTGGCGGATGGTGGCAACGTGATCGATGTTTACGCCGAGTTCGGACATGAGCGGTTTGGGAGGGTGTAAAAAGTGAAGGTGAGAGGGAGTGGGACGATCCAGCTCCCTTGCCCAGAAACCATGCAAGCAAGCTGGTCCGCGCACGATGTTGTAGCACTATTCGTCCGCGTCGCCATAGGTGCTATCGCACTGGCAACTGCTGGCCGGCATTGCTCGTAGGCTCATTCTCCTGCGGCGATTGCCCTGTTTGGGAAACATTTCACAAGCGTTAGCTGAACCTCAGGGCGAAGTGTCCTCTGGCCACATTTTCGGAATTGGCATTACTTTTGCCAGCAATCTCAGCGGAAACAACACACCGATCTTGGGTCGCTATTGCCGAATTACGAGGCGAGAAATACGCTTAGTAAGGAGAGGTAGGATTCGACTGGCTAAGGATCGGGCCGAGTAAGCGAAACAGGACTCGCGCCTAACTTACCTTTGCCTTCTGCCTCCACCCGAGTGCTCTTTCGCAAGTTCCTCGCTTGACGCCTGCGATTTCTGCCGCAGCGTGAGCACTGTTTCTCGGGTGTGAAAGAGCCGATTCTTTCGCTCGCGCTACGGAGCTCTCTGCCCGCAGCGATTCGCCTGGCGTCATGTTCCGCTGCCCTCGCGCTCGCCCGTGCGCCGCCGCTTTCAGCGCCTGCGCCGACGGCCGTTGCGCCGGTGTCACGCGGATCGACGAAGCTTGCCCAGACCTCGCAGCAACAATTCACCCACAACTCGCACTTAACCAGACGCATAAACCTGCAACGTCGCTCGCACCGAGCGCGTGGCAAACCACCGATACGCGGCCGCTGCCGGCTCCGCGGATAGTGAGGGCCGGGCTGCACCGCGATCCCCGTGGGAGGGACCATTGATGACTAGCGGTCGCCAGATTATCTCGCTCGTTGCCCAACGGCAGGACCTCGAACAGTTCCACAAGAAGAACTGGGTGGGAACGTTCGAGGACTACCTCGACCTGGTTCGCTCCAACCCTCGCGTCACGCGCAACGCCTTCGAGCGCGTCTACGACATGATCATGTCGTATGGCACCGACGTGACCGAGGAGAGTCGCGGCGAAAAGCGGGTTCATTACCGCTTTTTCGACGATCCCGACAACGACGGACGGGACGCGGTCTTTGGCCTCGAAGAGTCGCTCGAACAGTTCGTCAACGCGATGAAGAGCGCGGCCAAGGGATATGGAATCGAGAAACGCGTGCTCCTGCTCCACGGTCCCGTCGGCAGCAGCAAGAGCACGATCGCCCGCCTGCTGAAGCGGGGGCTCGAGCGCTACTCCGGCGCCGACGACGGCGCCCTCTACACGCTCGGCTGGACCGGCGACGAGGA
>JAEZAS010000271.1 GCA_023430365.1 Planctomycetota bacterium | reverse complement strand
ATGAATCGCCTGAAGGGGGACTTCCTGGCGACGATGAGCCACGAGCTGCGCACCCCGCTCAACAGCATCATCGGTTTCTCCGAAGTGCTGGTCGAAATCGACTCGCTCAACGACAAGCAAAAGCGCTACGCCAAGACGATTCAAAAGAGCGGCCGGCAGCTGCTCGACATGATCAACGACATTCTGGATCTGGCGAAGCTCGAAGCGGGCAAGATGGACCTGAAGCTGAGCGAGTTCCGCATCGACACGATTATCAGCGTCCAAGCCGACATGGTCCGGGCTTTGACCGAAGAAAAGAACATCGATCTGGCGGTCGAAATCGAGGACGATTTGCCGGTGATGTTCCAGGATCAGGCCAAGGTGCAGCAAATCCTGACCAACCTGCTTTCCAACGCGATCAAGTTCACGCCCGAAGGGGGGCGGATTGTCGTTGGCGCCAGCGCCGATCATCGCGGCTACATCAAGATGTTCGTTTCGGACACGGGCGTCGGCATCGCCGAAGCGGACCGGGAAGTGATTTTCGAGAAGTTCCGCCAGGGGACGGTTGTCACGCGCGACAATCTGACTCGCGAGTACTCGGGCACCGGGCTGGGCCTGTCGATCGTTAAGGAACTTTGCAAGCTGCTCGGCGGAGAAGTCAGCGTTGAGAGCGAGCTGGGGAAGGGAAGCACGTTCCGGGTGCTGATTCCCTGGATGCGGGCCGAAGCGCCTCAGGCGGCCGCCAAGCTGAACGCCAAGCTGGACGAGATGACCAAGCCGCGGCGGAAGGATTTCGAAAATGGCGACGAGCGGGCTGAACCAGCCGCCGTGGGTTCGAACGACCGCAATGGCGAATTGACGTAAACCGCCAGCCTAGCGCCAGTGGAGCATCTCGATCGCTTCGCCGACGGCGTACGTCCGGTCCCCCTCAGGAAAGAACGCCAGGCCGTCCGCGTCGGCCAGCGTGCGCAAATCGCCCGAGCCTTTCCAGGCGAGGGGCGTCACTTGAGTCGTCGCAGCGCCAACTGACCAAGCGGCCGGCCAGTAAGTAGGACGGTCCCCTCGCTGGAAATGCGACTGCGTAAGCGCCGCTTTCGTTCGCGGGAGCCCCGTCGGCCGCTTTCCCGCGAGTGCCTGCAAGGCAGGAAGCACAAACAGCTGGAAGCAGACGAGCGAACTGACAGGATTGCCCGGCAGGCCGAAGACGAGCGTGGCGCGATTCGCAACCTTCCGCTGTCCGAACCAGAGCGGCTTGCCCGGTTTCATCTGCACCTTGTGGAACACCTGCTCGACGCCCGCTTCAGCGAGAACGCGTGGCGCCAGGTCGAGCACTCCCTCCGACACGCCGCCGGAAAGGATCAGGACATCGTGGACTAGGCCTTGCTCGATCTTCGCGCGCAGGTCGGCTTCGTCGTCGCGGGCCACGCCGAGCTCGATCGCGCGTCCGCCCGCTTCCCGCACGAGGGCTGAGAGCATGGGGCCGTTGCTGTTGCGAATCTGACCAGGGCCAGGCGTGGTGGCAGGAGCGACGAGTTCGTTGCCGGTGGCGAGCACCGCGACGGACGGGCGCGGAACCACCGAAACCTCGGCTCGGCCGACTTCGGCAAGTAGCCCGATTTCGACTCCCGTCAGCAATCGCCCCGCGCGCAGCACGGTCTCGCCGCGCTGCATGGCGGAGGCGCGGCGCATGATGCTTTGCCCAGGCTTGGGCGCCGCCAGAATCCGCACGAGCGTCTCTGAGCCCGAATGGACCAATTCAGTCCGTTCCACCATCACCACGGCATCGGCGCCGATGGGAATCGGTGCGCCGGTCATGATTCGCGTGGCCGTTCCCGCGGTAACTTCGCGCGACGGGACGTTTCCGGCGACGACTTCTTCCAGAATTCGCAACTCGGCGGCTTCGAGGGCGCTGGCCGCTTGGACGGCGTAGCCGTCAACGACCGATTTGTCGTGCGGCGGCGAATCGATGTCGCTGGTGATTTCCTCGGCAAGCACCAGGCCCGAGGCGACTTCGAGGGGCGTTCGACCCACGGGCAGCGGCTGGGCGGCTGCGAGGACCAGCTGCAGCGCTTCGTCGACCCGGATCATGACGCTGACTTCATCTTGAGGAAGTTGCGGAGCATGTCGTGCCCCCCTTCGGTCAAGAAGCTCTCGGGGTGGAATTGGACACCAACCACCGGCAGCGTCTTATGCCGGACAGCCATGATCTCGCGGCTGCCATCGGGAGCATCGGCCCAGGCGGAGACGATGAAATCGGGATTAAGCGTATCGGGACGAATGACCAGGCTGTGGTAGCGCGTGGCGGTAAGTGGGTTGGGCAGACCTTCGAACAGCCCTTGTCCGTCGTGCTGGATGCGGTCGGTCTTGCCGTGCATCAATTGTTTCGCCCGCACGATCACTCCGCCGGTCGCCTGGCCGATTGACTGGTGCCCCAGGCAGACGCCCAAAATCGGCAGCTTGCCGATGAACTGGTCGATGCAGGCCACCGAGACGCCCGCTTCGCTCGGCGTGCAGGGGCCGGGCGAGATGATCAGGTGGCTCGGATTGCGGCGGGCAATCTCTTCGGTGGTGATCTGGTCGTTGCGGTGGACTTCGATCTCGAGTCCCGAGTCGATCTCGCCCAAGCGTTGCACAAGGTTGTAGGTGAACGAGTCGTAGTTATCGATGATCAGGATCATGCTTCGGCGGTGGAGTGCGAGAGCGGGCGAACGCCGCGGCGAGGGCGCGGCGACACTCCATCATAGCCAAGGCGAGGCGACTCGGTCAGGTTGCCGGGCCGCGCAAGAGAAAACCGCGTCGGGATCGGCCGCAGGCTAGTTCAAGCTGAACGGCGGCGGGAATTCCGGCGCCGAATTGGGGCCGGCGGCCGCTTGAGCAAGGCCCATCAGGCGATCGATGAGCAGGACCGCCCGGCGATCGACGTTCCACTGGGCGAGAAGCCGCTGTTTCACGCTCAGCGGAAAACCGAGCGTGTAGGCGAAGACGTCGGTGAGCATGCCGAGCGAAATGCGACTGGCCAGCAGTTGGTCGAGTTCTTCCCGCAGGGCGGCCCGGTCGGGCATCAATTCACGGGCGAGTTCCACCAAACGGCGCTGGAGCTTGGGGCGTACTTCTTTGCCGGAGGAGGGATAAAAGTCGTCGAGCAGATCGACTTCCACCTGTCGGAAGGGCAAGTGCGGCGGAAGTTCGCGCTGGATCGCAGCCCGGCGGATGCCTTGCAGCAGCAGATTGAATCGGCCGTCGGCGAGTCGCTGGTGCGAAATGATTTTTCCCAGACAGGCGACCGGCGAAACCTGCGGCCGGCCTTCGTAGTCCTTCTCCCAGCCCGGCTGAAGGAGCGCCATCGCAATCAGCCCGTCGGAGGCCAGAGCGTCTTCGACCATCGCCCGGTAGCGGGGCTCAAAGACGTGCAACGGCTGAACGACGTGGGGAAAGAGCACCACATTGGGCAGCGGAAAAAGGCGCGCAGTCCCCGAGAAACCGTCCGGGAGCATGCGTACTTCTTCGAAGGCCGACATCGGGAAGGGGTATCCTGGTGGGGCGCTGTTATGCCTGTAAGTTTATGAATAAACTGGCAGTTTGCAAGGTGCTGGTAAGCTCGTGACCAGATCGAACGGCGGGCGACCAATTTCGGCTGGCGATTGAAACCAGATCCGTATGGCGACGTCCATAAAGCAAGTCACGGGCCGGTTGCCGGGGGAAGTTGTGTGAGCATTTCGGCGAGCAGTTCCATGGGGAGTCCTACGACGTTGGATTCGCTCCCCTCGACGATGTGGACCCAATCGAGGCCGTCCTGGTAGCCAAACGCGCCTGCCTTCCCTTCCCAGGCGTCGGTGTCCAAGTAGGCGGCTAAATCAGCGTCCGTGATTTCGTCCATTACCAGGCGCGTTACAGCGACTTTCACGTGGGGCTCCTCGCCGGGGCGGGGCCAGAGACAGAGGCCGCTGTAGACGTGATGTTCCCGACCTCGCATGAGACGGAGCATCTGCTCGGCGTGGTCTCGATTCTTCGGCTTGCCGAGAATCTGGCCGCAGCATTCCGCCACGGTGTCGCAGCCGATCACGATGCCTTGGTCGATCGCGTGGGCCACGTCGCCAGCCTTTTGCCAAGCAAGGCGAGCGACCAACTCCGGGGGCGTTTCCCGGCTGCAAACTCCGCATTCGGCTGACTCGTGCGGAGGAATCACCTCGAACTGATACCCGCCCTCGGCGAGCAACTGGCGTCGCCGCGGGGAGGAACTCGCGAGAATCAGCCGCGGCGGAGAAGTCATCGGGACATCCAACGGAACGAGTGGTTTGACGCTAATATGTCGGCGTAGCAACTGCGAAGGACGGACCGCCCCGCGCCGAACAGCAAAGCGGCGAGGGTGGCGCTAGAAAAATCGTAATGGAAATCGCTCGATGGCTAAACGAGGGGGATCGCCGCCGCCCATGGAGGTGATCTACGAAGACAACCATTTGCTGGTCGTGAACAAGCCGGCCCTTTTGGCCACGATGGGAGTCACCGAGGGGACCGCCAGTGTCGTTACCGAGGCCAAACGCTATCTGAAGCAGAAGTATCTGAAGCCGGGCAACGTCTATCTGGGAGTGGTCAGTCGTCTCGACACTGGGGTAAGCGGCGTGCTGGTCCTGGCCCGAACCAGCAAGGCAGCCGCCCGCCTGACCGAGCAGTTTCGAGAGTCGAAGGCGGAGAAGACCTATTGGGCCGCGGTCGAGCAGCCACCTCCGAAGTCCGAGGATGCGCTCACCCACTGGTTGCTGAAGAGCGAGAAGCTGCGACGGATGACGGTGGTCAAGTCGCACAGCACGGGAGCGCAGCGGGCGAGGCTTTCGTATCACGTGCTGCAGACGGTTCGGCAGGCCACGCTCGTGGAGGTGTCGCTCGAAACCGGCCGGAAGCACCAGATCCGGCTCCAACTGGCGTCGATCGGTTGTGCGATCCTGGGGGACCGCAAGTATGGCGGCCAAAAGCCGTTTCCGCGGGGCATTGCGCTGCACGCCCGACGGCTGACGATCGAGCATCCCACGACGCGGAAGCGACTCACGTTCGAGGCGCCACTTCCCCCCTCCTGGCGGCAGCTCGGTTTCGACCCACCTGCGGAGGAGTGAACGCCCACCACCGACCGAAGTTGATTCTTGGCAGCAAATCAGATTTGCGTTAATCTGAAAGAATCTCACTCGATGAAGTCGTGGCCCTCGCCGCAGCCCGCGGCCCTTTTCCATTAGCCACCACCCGCGCCCGGACGGCGAGAGGAACTGCAGACCAGCATGGCTCGCTCGATGTTTCGCAACTCGGCCTTGCTCAGCGGGCTGGTCACGCAGGACCAGGTCGATGAGGCCGTCGCAGCTCTCTACAAATCGTCGACCACGACGCTCTCGCCGTTGGTCGAAGCCGACGATGCGGCGCTTGCGAGCAAACTGGTCGAGATGGGGGCCCTTACGAAGTACCAGGCGGAGCAAATTCGCGCCGGCCGGACCAAGCTGAACCTGGGCCCCTACATCATCACCGATTTCATCGGTCAGGGCGGCATGGGGCAGGTCTACAAGGGACTGCACCAGGTGATGGGGCGCGAGTGTGCGGTGAAGGTGCTGCCGCTTCACAAGTCGACTCCCGAAGCCGTCAACAACTTCATTCGCGAGATCCGCACGCAGGCTCGCCTGGACCATCCCAATCTGGTGCGGGCGTACGACGCGGGACGCGACGGCGACGTGCACTACCTGGTGACCGAGTATGTCGCCGGGACCGATCTCCGCCGGCTGGTGCGCTCGCAGGGTCCGCTCACGCAGCAGCAGGCGGCGAGCGTCGTGTTGCAGGCTGCCAAGGGACTCGACCACGCGCACAAATGCGGGCTGATCCACCGCGACGTCAAACCGGGAAACATCCTGGTCACCGCCAAGGGAGTCGCCAAGGTCTCCGACCTTGGTCTGGCGGGCTTCATGAATGAAGGGGGGGACGATCCACGCGCGGGGAAAATCGTCGGCACGGCCGACTATCTCAGCCCCGAGCAGATCCGCAACCCGCGCGAGGTGACCCCGCTGAGCGACATCTACTCGCTCGGCTGCACGTTGTACTACGCCGTGTGCGGCAAGGTGCCGTTTCCGGGAGGCACGGCCCGCGACAAGGCCCGCCGGCACTGCGAAGAAACACCCTGGCATCCACGGCGGTTCAACCTGGAATTGCACGAGGAGTTCGTCGACATCATCGCCGACATGATGGAGAAGAACCCCGCCGATCGCATTCAGACGGCGGAGGAAGTGGTCGCTCGTCTGGAGCAGTGGGCGGGTGATACGAGCCCTATCGGCCAGCGGTCGCTCCGGTCGCAGTGGAGCGCTCCGCCGCTCATCGCGACGGCCGAGGAGGAAGCGCGAACCGAGGTCGGACAAGACACCGACGGCGGCGAGGTGTCGGCCAGCGGAACCGACCAGGCGAGCCAGAACTCACAAGCCACTGCGTCGCTGCGATCCGCTTCGCAAGACACAATGACGGCGCGTCCGCGGGTCCGTCCCTTCCCACTGCCGGGGCAATTCCGTCAATCGCTCGCCTCGATGTCGCCCGTGTCGCTGGTGGCGGTCACGTTGGCCATTGCCGTCCCTTTGTCGATGTTCGCCGGGGCGCTATTGGCATCGCTGCTGTTCTACACGCTGCGTTAGATTTTTTAAGTCGCTGGCTCAGGGCTGCGACGGAGCTGCGAGGGGCGCACTGGCGTTGCTGGTCGCCGAGGCCGGGCTTGCCGCCGGTGGCTGGGTGCGAGCGCTGGCCAGTTCCCGGGCCAGATCGTTCGCCGTGTTGGGATCGAGGAACTTGAGCAGCAGCTTGCGGGCGTCGCTAAAGAGCCGATCGATCCGCTGCTTGGTCAGCCGATCGGACGACGTGATCTCCTGTTGCTGCTGATCGAGCACCCGCATCAAGTC
>JAEZAS010000191.1 GCA_023430365.1 Planctomycetota bacterium | reverse complement strand
GAATACCTATGCAAAAGCACCCCGCCCGCAACCTGCCGGAACTGAAAACTGTTTACTGTCTGCTGTCTGCTGAGGGCGAAGCCCGCTCGCCCGCCATGCTGCTCAGCCGGCGGAGCCGGTGGACATTTTCCGCCACCACCGATGCCGTAAAGTCAACCTCTTCAACCGTGTTGAACCGCCCGAGCCCAAACCGGAGGCTCGCCCGGCAGAGGTCGTCCCCCATGGCGAGGGCCCGCAGGACGTGGCTCGGTTCTGGGTTGGCCGAGGTGCAGGCGCTGCCGCTCGAAACGGCGACGTCCCGCATGCTGATCATCAGGGCCCCGCCGTCGACATAGGGAAACGTGCAGTTGAGATTGCCAGGCAGCCGAAGCTCGGCGGGTGTCCAAGGGGCGTCGTAAGGCTCGGTCAGCGTCGGCCCGTTGAGTTGGACGTCGGGCACTTCCGCCTTGAGCTTCTCCCAGAGCCGTCCACGAAGCGTCTTAAGCCGGGCTTGCTGCTGCGGCAGGCCCTCCAGGCAGAGCTTCAGGGCTTCGGCCAGCCCGACAATGCCTGGCACGTTGGCTGTGCCGCTGCGCAGGCCATGCTCTTGTCCGCCGCCGTCGATCTGGCTCTCCAGGCGAACGCCCCCGGCGCGCCGACGGACATACAGCCCGCCGATCCCCTTCGGACCATAGATCTTGTGGGCGCTAAAGGCGAGCAGGTCGACGTTCAAAGCCTCAACGTCGACCGGTATCTTGCCGACCGCCTGCGTGGCGTCGCAGAGGAGCGGGATACCTCGCTCCCGGCACAGGGCGCCGATCTCAGCAATCGGCTGGAGCACGCCGATCTCGTTGTTGGCCAGCATCACGGCGACGAGCACCGTGTCGTCGCGCAACGCGTCGCGCACTTGCTCCACATCGAGCAGACCAACGGCAGGATCGCCGAACGGACGAACATCGAGCAGTGTCACCTCAAAGCCCCGCCGGCCAAGCTTCTTCAGCGGATCGAGCACCGCCTTGTGCTCGGTCGTGACGCTCACGATATGGTTGCCCCGTCGACGCGATCGCTCCGCGATGCCACGGATCGCCAGATTGCAGCTCTCTGTCGCGCCGCTGGTGAACACAATCTCCTTGGCCGACGCATTCAGTGCGCCGGCCACACTTTCCCGCGACCGGTCAACCGCCTCCCTCGCCTCCCAGCCAAAGCTATGGCTGGTGCTGCCGGCATTGCCATACACCGAGCCAAAGTAGGGCAACATCGCCTCCACAACCCGCGGGTCGACCCGCGTGGTGGCATGGTTGTCCATGTAGATCGGCAGTTGCAGCATGTTTGTGATTAGGCGAGCGGGAGACGTAAGTCTCCCGGTGAAGCTCTCATGACTCGACCAATGCAGTTACCGGGACGCTCACGCGTCCCGCTCGCCTGGAAGCGAGTTAAACCACATCCCCTTCAAACAAATGGCAGTAGCTCTCATACCGCCGCACGTCCAGTTGCCCGTCCGCCACCGCGTCCTTCACCGCGCAGCTGGCTTCGTGAATATGCGTGCAGTCCGGAAAGCGGCATAAATTCACGTACGGACGGATGTCGCGATAGAACCCAGCCACTTCCTCGGGAATCACATCCCAGAGTTGAAACTGCCGGATGCCAGGCGTGTCGATCACATGCCCACCCATCCGCAACGGAATCAGCCGGGCGACGGTGGTCGTGTGTTTTCCCTTTTGGTTCTCGGTGCTGACGGCGCCCACGCGCAAGCCCAGGTCCGGCTCGATCGCGTTGAGCAACGAACTCTTGCCGACGCCGCTTTGCCCGGCCACCACCGTTTCCTTGTCCTTCACCAGGTGGCGCAGTTGTTCGATGCCCTGCCCCGTCGTGGCGGAGACCAGCAGCACATCGTAGCCCATTTGTCCATACACGCCGGCGAGCGGCTGAAGGTCGGCGGGATCGATCAGGTCGATCTTGTTGATGCAGATCGTCGCCGGCAGGCGATTGCGTTCGGCCTCGACGAGAAAACGATCGATCAAATTCGGCTTGAGCATGGGCTCGGCGGCGCTCGAGACGATGACAATTTGATCGACGTTCGCCACCAGGATGTGCTGCCGGCGCTTGCTCGTGCGGCACAGCATGGCGCCGCGAGGTTCGATCCGTTCGATCAGCCCCTCGTTGCCCCCTGCAGGGCGAAATACAACGATATCGCCGGCCACCACGACATGGCGCTGGTCGGTGCTCATGCTTTTGAGCAACCGGCGGGTGGCGCATTGATAGGTTTTGCCGTCGTCCCCTTCGACGACGCTCGCCAGCCCGTGGACGCTTAGCACGCGGCCGCGAAGCGTTCCTTCCTCGACTTCGCGCTGCACGTCGAATCCGACGGCCGACGCGTCGGCCGCTTCGCCGACTACGGTTCGCTTGCGAGTCAGCTCCCCTTTGCCGCTGACCCGTTCTCCCTTGAGAATTTGATCCTCTTGCAGCGCGCCCTGCTGCACATCGCGGGTCAGCCCACGCTGCTGGCGCCGCTGCCGCGATTCGTGGTGTTTGCGGAAGTCGGCGCGGATCTTTTTCTTTTTGCCCATAAGCTCACGAGGGAGCGAGCGTTGGCGATGGCGGCGCGACCAGCACCTCCGGCTGGCTCTTGTCGGGCTTATGCACCGACGGTCCGATGATCGCGGCAATCTCCGCGTCGTCCAGCTCTTCCTTTTTCAAGAGGTTTTGCGTGAGCGCCTCGAGCTTGTCGCGCATGCTGGTGAGCAATTGCAGGGCCCGATCGGCAGCTTCGTGCAGCAGGCGAGCAACTTCGGCGTCGATCATTTCCAGCGTCGCTTCGCTGAATTGCCGCTGCTGATGAATTTCCCGGCCAAGGAAGGGATCGTCGTCGGAAATCTTGTAGCTGACCGGCCCGAGCTTATCGCTCATGCCCCAGCTCATGACCATCCGTCGGGCGATGCTCGTGGCCCGCTCCAGATCGTTCTCCGCCCCCACGCTCGTCTCGTTGTAGATGAGCTTCTCGGCAGCCCGGCCACCGAGCATGAACGCCAGGTTGTCGCGCAGCTCCGGTTCCGAATGATTCATGCGATCCTCGGACGGCAGCGTCTGGGTGACGCCGAGCGCCCGACCGCGAGGAACAATCGTCACCTTGTGCACGCGGTGCGTTCCCGGCAAAGTCCAGGCCAGGAGCGTGTGTCCCGCTTCGTGATAGGCGGTCTTTTCTTTTTCCTTCTCCTGCATGACCTCCTCGCGCTTCGCGCCCATCAGCACCTTGTCGCGAGCGTACTCGAAGTCGGCCATGTCGACTTGCGACTTGTCGTTCCGTGCGGCCCAAAGGGCGGCTTCGTTGACGATGTTGCGAATGTCGGCGCCCGTCAGCCCGATCGTACCCGCAGCCAATGTCTCAAGATTGACGTCGTCTCCGAGAGGCACGTCGCGCGTGTGCACCTTGAAGATCTCCACACGCCCCTTCTGGGTCGGTCGACCGACGGTGATGTGGCGGTCGAACCGTCCTGGCCGCAGCAAGGCGGGATCAAGGACATCGGGACGGTTCGTCGCAGCCAGCACGATCACAAAATCGTTCTGCGCAAATCCGTCCATTTCGCTGAGAATCTGATTCAGCGTCTGCTCGCGCTCGTCGTGGCCGCCGCCGAGCCCGGCGCCACGCTGCCGGCCGACGGCGTCGATTTCGTCGACGAAAATAATCGCCGGCGAGTTGTCCTTGGCCGTCTTGAACAGGTCGCGCACCCGGCTGGCGCCGACGCCGACAAACATCTGAATGAACTCCGAGCCGCTCACCGAAAAGTACGGCACTCCGGCTTCACCGGCCACCGCGCGGGCGAGCAGCGTCTTGCCCGTTCCCGGCGGACCGTTCAGCAGCACCCCTTTGGGCACCCGACCGCCGAGTTTCTGAAACTTCTTGGGGTTCTTCAGATAGTCGACGATCTCCATCAGATCGGCCTTCACCCCTTCGAGGCCGGCCACGTCGTTGAACGTGATCGCCTGCCGCGAGGCTTCGTACCGCTTGGCGGGACTCTTGGCAAAGCCCGAAAGGAAGCCGCCCCCCATCATCTGGCTCTGCGTCCGCCGCAGCCAAACCCAGAAGAACACAAAGAGCCCGACCGTCACGCTCATGCCGATCAGAAACACCCACAACGTGGGGTCGGCCTGAGGTGTAAACGAGTAATCGGCGCCGCTCTCCCTCAACTGGTCGAGCAGGTACTTCTGATCCATGGCGCTGGGCAAGTTCACCAGGAAGTAAGGCTCCGCCTTCTTCGACTTATCCTGCGCCTTGGAGTCCGCCTTCTTCGAATCTTCCAAGGGCAACGTCGGTGGAACTTTGAACTTGCCGAGCGCTTGCGTACCGACAATGCGAACGGCGCTCACGTTCTTATCTGCCAGTTGCTCCTCGAACACCTTGTGCGAGATTTCGGTGCGCTGCGTCCCCTGGGTCCACATGAACAGACCCAAGAGCACCATCGCCAGGATCACCAACAGCAGGAATCCCTGCCCCGCCGACCGTGGCGCATTCTTCCGTTCGGAAGTGACATCGTCGTGGTTGGAATTCTCCATCGATCACCCTTATCAGGTAGCAACTCGGATGGCTGCTAAGTCCCAGTGTCTGGTCCGTTCCGTCAGCCGCAGCCATAGGCAAGACAACGACTTGCACGATGGCGCGCAGGAACGCCTATTCTATCCCGCTCCGCTGGCTTTGTGCAGTGCGAGAGTTGCCGGCCGCCTGGCGAGTTCACCTGGACGTTGTACCCGGGCAAACAACACAATCAAGCGACATTCCTGCTACAACCGCTACCGGAGCGATTCCAGCGGCTTCAGTCGCATGGCTGTGAACGACGGGAACAGCCCTCCGATCAGCCCCATTAGTAAAGCTAATGTAAGCCCCGCCGCAATGATGTCGCCGCTGACGAGCATTTCCAGCACGACAAACTTGCCGCCCCCCGCTCCGCTGCCGATGATGCTCGCCGCCTTCAGGCCGTGGGCCAGTGAGCCGATGGCGCATCCCAGAATGCCGCCGATCATCGCCAGGAGCAGCGATTCTCTCAGGAACGATGCCTGCACGTCGGCCTTCGTATAGCCAATGATCCGTAGCACACCGACGTCCTTCGTCCGCTGCGCCACCGCCGCGTACATGGTGTTCATGACGCCGAAAACGCCTCCCACCCCCATGACGACCGTGACAAACACGATCGACCAAAGAAACTGCTTGCTCGTGGCACTCATGTTGGAGAAATAGTCTTTCTCCACATACGCCTGCACCGAAGCGTTCTCGTAGTCGTTGCGGAAATAGTCGGCCAGCTTTCTCGCCTCCTGTTCGCCTGCCGTGCGGAGGACGACCGAGGTGTAGCTGTTTTTGCCGAACAGTGGGCCGACCAGATCCCGTTTGGCCCAGACCTCAGAGTCGAAGGTCGAACCGGTCGACCCCATCACCCCCACCACCACAAACGTCCGCCCGCCGAGGCTGAAGTACTCTCCAACATCCAGCGGCCGTGCAGCCTGCTGCGGTTGGCGGGTAACAATCCGCCACGCGGTCTTCAACGGTTGCATCCACTCCGGGCCAAGCTCCGGCTTGGGTGGCTCGCGGTCCCGGCCAAGCTCCAAGGCTACCCCCTCGCCGAGAACCGCTTCGATCGCGGATTCCTGCTTACCAGAAATCCGCTGCACCCCGGCCTGGGTCGGCCAACGAGAGCCCTCCGTGAGCGTCAGCCCGTGGACGCGCCCGGTCATTGCCCCATTTTCGACTCCGCGAACCTGGAGGAATCGGCCTTTGGGACGCCCCGGCTGGGGATACTTCACCGGCTGATTCACGACGATGTACGTCTCGCGGCTGGCCATCGGCTCACCGGACTCTGGATCGCGGAGCACACCCGGCTGAAGTTCAAAATCGGTCGCGTCGGAGAAACCGAGATTGCTGAACGTCTCGTCCGTGCTCCCCTGCGAGAGCACCATGACGTTCCCCGGCTGCCCGCTCGTCTGCGTCAGGCGGTACATGCCGTTCACAAAGGCCAGCATCACGGTCATCAAGGCAATTACCATCGTGAAAGCCATTGCCGTGAGGAGCGCAGTTCGCCAGCGGACGGTCACACTGCGCACGTTATAGCGCAGCGGCACACGACTGCCCACGATAAGCGCAGCGACGATCACCGCCGCAATGCCAAGTGGCACGAGCATCGTCGGCGTCACCTGCCAGGCAACCGTTTCAGTTTGTGCTGCCAAAACATTCATGCGAACAACTTAAAACCCCTAGGGCGCACCAACCCCGTAAGGTGGGTCGATCGATAGTGAGGCCCACCGACAAAATGACAAATGACGAAGCACGAAAGACCAATAGAATCTGGGATGACTTCTCCTCTCTCCTTGGTCATTTGGATTTCGTCATTCGTCCTTGATTGAATGGTGGGCCTCTCTAGCGCTCGACCCACCCTACTAGGCCACTTTCGAAAACACATCTGTCACCTTCACCGTGCACGCCGACCAGGTCGGCCCGATACTCCCCAGCAGAGCCGCGGTTCCTCCGACCACTGGCCCCCACCACAAGGCGTCGATCGGGATGAAAAACGCTGGGAAGAATGCGATTGGAAACTTCACGCCTCCCATCGCATTCACCAGAAAATAAGTCCCCGCCGAACTGACGAACCCCGCTCCGGCGCCGAGCAGCAACGACTCCCCCAGCACCAGCACCAGAATCTGCATCGGGCGAAACCCTAACACCTTGAGCACGGCCAGCTCCAACCGCCGCTCGCGCACGCTGATGCCAATCGCATTCGAAATCACCAGCGACAACGAAACAATCGCCGCCGGCGCCATCAGCCACCGCATCCCCCAAATCAGATCGCGATATGCGTCCAGAAACGTCGCCACACCCGAGGAAGCGGTTTCTGCCTTTACGCTCGGATTCGTATACAGCGGCGAACTGTGGATCTGATCAGCAACCTGGTTGAAGGCGTCCATATCGGACACCTTGATCCACACCAGGTTCAGGCTCTTGCCGTCGAGCGGATGCTTTTGGCCCGCATGCGAATCGGGGTATGCATCGAGCGCATTGTTCAGATAGTCGCGATGAATGACGGCTGACTGATCGTAACGCCCTTCCGGAAAAGTGCCGACGATCGTCAACTCAAGATTGATATCCCGATAGTTGATGCCGTAGAGCGTGAGCGTTTCACCAACCCGCTTGTTCAGCGCTTCCAGCCGCACTTTGCCGATGATGATCCCCTGCCGATTCTTCTCGAGAGCGGCGACGGCTGCATCGAAGTCGACCTTTGCCTGACCCTCGAGTGAATCGAGGTCGTCCATCATTGTCGTCAGCTTGCTCGGCTCCATGGCAAAGGCAAACAGCCCGTTGGTCATCAGGTTCTGCTTGCTCATGTCCGACTCGGTGCTGCCGCCGTAGAAGGACCAGGTCATCGAATCGACCGGCCGAACGTCGTCCCCGTCGCGAGCGGCCCCTTCAGCCAAACTGGCGGCGTACGCAAACGGCATTTGGCTCGGAATCTGCCACCGCTCGGTGATGATCGCCTTCAGGTTGTTCTTCTTTTCTTCCGTGGCCGCGCTCAGAAACGAAAGAATCGACCAGACAAGGGTCACGACCAGCACCAGCGCCATGGTGCCCAAGGTTGTGAGCACCGTGCGCACCAGGTTGCGTCGAACGTTGCGAAAGATGAGAGATAGGAATTTCATGTTCGTACATCTCTCTCCGCAAAAGCCCTGAGGGAAGCTCCGGTTCGTGAGTCCAGCAGAGGCGAATCAGTGCAGATCGGCCGCGGTGAATTCATGGTCGATCAACTGCCCCTTGTCGAGGCGCAGCACGCGATCCGCCCGCTGACCGGCCCGCGGGTCGTGGGTCACCAGCACAATCGTCTTGTCGAGCGCACTTCGCAGTTCCTCAATCAAGTCAAGGATCTCGCCCGCCGACTTCGAATCGAGGTCGCCCGTGGGTTCGTCCGCCACAATCAGCGTGGGATCGGTCACAATCGCCCGCGCGATGCCGACTCGCTGCTGCTGACCACCCGACAACTGCCCCGGCCGATGCCACATCCGGTCCTTGAGCCCGACGAGTTCCAAGGCCGTGCGCACTTGGGTCGCCCTCTCCTTTCGCGAGAGAGGCAGGAGCAACAGTGGAAGCTCGACGTTTTCGTAGGCGCTGAGCACGGGCAGCAGGTGGTAGAACTGAAATACGAATCCGATATGCCGGGTTCGCCAGCGGGCCAGTTCGCTTTCGCCCATATGAGAGATTGGGTACTCTCCAACCCAAACCTCTCCCTCGCTCGGCCGGTCGAGGCCGGCGATCAGGTTCAAGAGCGTCGTCTTCCCGGAACCGCTCGGTCCCATCAGGCCGACGAACTCCCCCGGGCCGACTTGCATGTTGAGCCCTTTCAGCACGTCGATTTTTTCGCTGCCGCGCTGAAAGTACTTGTGAACACCGACGATGTTCACAATCAGATCGTCGCGAAAGGTGTCGTCCGACATAGGCCTGAGCCGATTCGTTCAGAAAGAGGGACCAGGTAGAGCTACTCGGCCGCTGGGGACGGGGTCTCCGACTGGCCGGACTTGAGAAACGTAACGATCGCCCCCATCTCCGGTTTCAGGTAGACGCCTTCCTCCTCCGCAGGAACCGTCAGCTTTACGCGAACGGGAATCGCCCCTTTGGCTCGGTCGGCGATCGGCATCAGTCGCGAAACGTAGCCCTCATAGGTGCGGGAGGGATAAGCTTCAGCGTTCACGCGACATTTCTGCCCTTTGAAGATGGTCGAAACATCGCGTTCCTGAATGTTGAGCTCCACTTCCAGGTCCGATAGGTCGGCAAGTTCGCACAGGCTGAAAGAGCCGTTGAAGGCAATCGGGTTCACCAGGTTTCCTTCCTCGGCGTTCTTCTTGAGAATCGTGCCGGAGATAGGCGCGGTGATGGTGCAGTTGCCCAGTTGCCACTCCGCTCGCGTGGCATCGGCCCGCGCACGCTCGAGTTCCGCTTCGGCGGCTTCGATTTGCTCCTGGCGGGTTCCTTCTTCCAGCAAAGCGAGAGCGGCCTGCAGGCTGGCGACTTGCTGCTCAGCCGAGCGGAAGGCACTTTCGGTCTCTTCGAACTGCTGCTGCGTCACCGACTCCATGCGGACGAGATCTTTTTCTCGTTCGTACTGCACGCGAAGCTGGCGAGCCTGGACTTTGACGCGTTCCAGTTCCGCGCGGGCCTGGCTGATCTCCTGGGCGCGAGGTCCGTTCTCGAGTTCCTTGAGTTTCGCAGCAGCCAGGCGGACGGCTGCCTTGGTCCGATCGAACTCGGCCTGGTAGTCGGTGCTCTCGATCACCGCGAGCACTTCCCCTTTTTCGACCCGCCGCCCTTCTTCGATGTCGAGCGTTAAGATCTGGCCGCTCACCTTGGGACTGACCAGGATCTGGTGGGCTGCAATGATGTAGCCCTTCGCCTGCAGTGCAATGTCCGAATCACTTCCAGAGCCCGCCGCCGGAGCTGGCGCCACCGCGGCCGGCTTCGCCCCTTCGCCGGTCGACGGTCCTTCCGAATCAGCGGCTTCCGAGACGGTCTCTTCCTGACTCGCGCCCGAGAACTGGCGATAGGCAAACCAGCCGACTCCGATCGCCAGTGCAGCCACGACCAGCCAGGCGAGCGGTCCTCCCCAGCTTCGTCGCTGCTGGAGCGGTGGCAACCGCAAAGAGCGAACGCGGTCCCCGAGTTCCCCAGCATTTCGGTTTGGAGGAGGCGAGGATGGACTCGTCTCCGAACTTGCAGGACGAGTTACGGACGTTGCGACGGATGTGTGCTGGTCCACAAAATCCCCCCGGCTTCTAACGGACCGGCGCATGAGGTGAGACGAGACCACTTCCGTGCGGCGCACAGGCGAACCCAACCGACGGGCGGCCTGACTCTGTATTATGGCAAGGCAAGATGCTTTAGCTAGGTTTCACACCGCGCGCATTTTAACTGCGGCACCCCGCAGCCGGGCTCGTGCGAGAAATTCACACGATCAGCATCGCGTCGCCGTAAGAGTAGAAGCGGTATCGCTCCTCGATCGCGACCGCGTAAGCCCGCTTCATCAGCTCGTCGCCGCCGAAGGTGCGCACCAGGATCAGAAGGGTGCTTTTGGGCAGGTGGAAGTTGGTCAGCAGCGCGTCGACCGAGCGGAACTGGTACGGCGGTCGGATAAACAGGTTCGTCTGCCCCATGAACGGTTCCAGCGTTCCGCTGACCGAGGCCGACTCCAGGGTTCGCGCGACGGTTGTCCCGACCGCGACAATCCGGCCCCCCCGCTGCCGGCATTTTTTGAGCATTTCCACGACCGGCGCCGCGACCGAACACCACTCGCTGTGCATCGCATGGTCGTCCAGCCGTTCGGCGGTGATCGGCCGGAAAGTTCCGACACCGACGTGCAGGGTGACGAAGGCTTGTTCGATGCGGTCCTGGGTCAATCGTTCGAGCAAGTCAGGAGTGAAATGCAGCCCCGCGGTCGGCGCGGCGACCGCTCCTGGCTCGCGGGCAAAGATGGTCTGGTACGTCTGCAAGTCGGCGTCGACCATCTCCCCTTCCCGGATGTACGGCGGGAGAGGAACCCGTCCGATGCGGCCGAGCAATTCGACCGGCTCGCCCATTGGTTCGGGACGAACGGCCCAAACGCCTCCTTCTTGCTTCGCGAGCAGCCGAAGGCGGATCGAATCGCGCAGATCCCACGACATGACCGTGATGGCCTCGCCCACTTCCAGCTTGCCGCGGGTCTTGCCGAGCACCTGCCAGTTGCCCGCGTCGTCGGCGGCCAGGAACAACCCGGTCCAACGAGCGCCCGTACGCTCCCGTCGGCCAACCAGGCGTGCGGGAAGGACGCGCGTGTCGTTGAAGACGAGCGAATCGGCCGGGCTCAGGTACTCGGGGAGGTCCCGGACATGGGCGTGTTCAATCCGGTTCTCGGCGCGGTGAACGACCATCAACCGGGCATCCGTGCGCACCGGCAGCGGGTGCTGAGCGATCAATTCGCGAGGGAGTTCATAGTCGTACTGTTCGAGTTCAGACATCCGTGCTTGCTTTTAGTCGTGGGGCGAGCTGAGTTGGCCTTGATACGCTATGGAGAGCAGCCGAGTATAGGACAAGAGCCCCAAGCGCCATAGCGGATGCTGACTGTTGGGGCGTCTGTCTGATTGGAGCATTGTTTGAGCGCCCACTCGCAAATCCGAAGCCCAATTCGCCTGGCTCTCGTCATTACCGAATTGGCGGTCGGCGGCGCCGAGCGCAATCTGGTGCGGCTGGCAACCGGACTGCATGGGGACGGGTTCGAGGTTCGCGTATTTTCCCTCAAACGGGCCCCGGAAGCGCCTCGCGACGAGCTCGCGCGACAGCTCGAATCGGCCCAGTTGCCGGTGACGTTCTTCGATGCTCAGTCCGCCTGGCAGATACCCGGGACGACGCGGCGGATGGCTCGAGAGTTCAGGGCCTGGCGCCCCGATGTGGTTCAGAGCTTCCTCTTTCATGCCAACGTGGTGTCCACCTGGGCCTGTCGCTTGGCGCGCGTTCGGAATCTCGTTTGGGGACTACGGGTGGCCGATCCCAATCCCCGGCGGATCTGGCTCGAGCGCAAGCTGGTGGGGAATGCCCGAATGGTGGCCTGCGTGAGCGGGTCGGTCCGGCAGTTTGCTCTCGAGGAAATCGGTATCGAGGCGGAAAAGCTGCGAGTCATTCCCAACGGCCTGAACCCCGCCGATTATGAAAGTGTCCAGCCCATCGATCTCGCGACCGTCGGTGTGCCGCAGGGGCGACGAATGCTGCTTTGTGTCGGCCGGCTGCACGAGCAGAAGGGATACGACTGGCTGCTGAAGTTTGCGCCCGAGATGCTCTTCCGCTTGCCCGAGCACGATCTCGTGTTCGTCGGTGATGGTCCCGAACGTGATCGGCTTAAGTCGATGGCCGCGGAGAGCGGGATGGGCCAGCGGATTCACTTTGTCGGCTTCCGCGACGATGTGCCGCGTTGGCTCGCGGCGGCCGATCTGTTGCTATTGCCGTCGCGATGGGAGGGCATGCCGAACGTCGTCCTGGAGGCCATGGCCAGCGGTCGGCCGGTCGTCGCTACGGCCAGCCACGGCGTTGCCGAATTGCTCGGTGAGTTGGCTCCAGATCAACTGGTTCCGCTCGGCGATGCTTCAGAATTTCAGCAAAAGGTTCTTTCTCTCCTCGCAGATGATGACCGGGCTAAAGAGCTCGGCGCCGCGAATCGCCGGCGGGCCCAAACGGTTTACTCCATCAGCAATACGCTAGCATCACATCGCCAGCTTTATCACACGCTAGCATCGAGTTAATCGCATACAATTTGCGATTTATGGCTGACCTGTTCCCGCTAAGTCTGCCATTTACGAAAAACGCTCGCCGAGTGGGCGAATGAACCGCCCGAAGCGTCGCCTACCGGGCAAAGTTCGCTGTTGACGCCCCTGCCTCAATGCTTATGTTTGTGACGTGTCGTGGATGACAACTCCTGCAACTTGTGCACGTCATCTGCGATTCTTCCTCACGGATCACTCAAGACAATGCGATTGTCCGTCCGTTGATCGCTGTGGCGAGCACGGCAACTCCACAAACGGCCACCTGTGGATTTGTCGCCGATTCCTCCCGTGTTTCGGAGCCCGCACACCAGCAGCACGAAGTTGCTGAAAGCGAGAGCGGAATTGCCGCGATGGCGGGTTTCGCTGGTATCGACCCAGCCGAGGGGGCACGGATGCTTCCCTCGGGTCGAATACCACCGGGACGCAGGAATGCGAATCGGGTATCCTGGGCGGATGACACATCCCCTCCCGATTCACGTTCCCGTTTTGCCCGCTGAAGTGCTGCAGTGGCTCGATCCGCAGCCCGGGCAGATCTTCGTCGACGGCACGCTCGGTGGCGGCGGCCACACCCACATGATTGCCGAGCGATTGCAGGGCGACGGCTTCGTGCTGAGCCTGGACCGCGACCCGCGAGCGATCGCCGCCGCGGAACGCAACCTGGCGGGTCTTCCGGTCAAAATCGCCCAGTCGAACTACTGCGATATGCCCGATGTCCTGGAGGAAATCGGGGTCGCTGCGGTCGATGGCGTCGTGCTCGACCTCGGCCTTTCCAGCGACCAACTGGCCGACCGCGAACGGGGATTTAGCTTCGAATCCGAGGGGGAACTCGACCTTCGCTTCAATACCGACGAGGGACAGCCCGCCTGGCAATTGCTCCAGCGGCTGAAGGAGAACGAAATCGCCGATTTGATCTACAAGTACGGCGAAGAGCGATTCAGTCGGCGGATTGCCCGGCGAATCGTCGAGGCCCGGACGCAGCAGCAACCGGTTCGAACGGCTGCGGCGCTTGCCGACCTGGTCAGGCGGAGCGTCCCCCGCACGGAGCAACGCATTGACCCCGCCACGCGAACTTTTCAGGCATTGCGAATCGCGGTGAATCAGGAACTCGAATCGCTCACTCTCGGACTGGAGCGAATCCCGAATCTGCTCAAGCCCGGCGGCAAGCTGGCGATTATCAGCTTTCACTCCCTTGAAGACCGGCCGGTAAAAGAGGCGTTCCGCAGCGATGAGCGTCTGGAAGTGCTCACGAAAAAACCGATCATCGCCAGCGAAGAGGAATTGGCACGAAACCCGCGCAGCCGCAGCGCGAAGCTGCGAGTCGCTCGCCGCCGCTAAAACCGTCCGGAACGAGTTTTTCCCGCCGCCACTCGCTCCCCGCGACACTTGCCAGCCGGGCTCGCCGTCCCTTAACCTTCGTCGCATGTCAAACCGGAGCGGCCAGCCCACGAAACTGCTTCGGATCGTTTCTGGCGGCCAGACGGGCGTCGATCGGGCCGCACTGGAAGCCGCCTGCGACCTTGGCTTTCCTCACGGAGGTTGGTGTCCGCGCGGCCGTCTGGCGGAAGACGGCCCTATTCCGGAACGATTTCAATTATCCGAAACGGAATCGCCCCTCTATCACATCCGCACGGAGCGAAATGTCGCTGATTCCGACGGCACGCTGATTCTGCATCGGGGCAAGCTGAAAGGTGGGACGCTCCTCACTCGGCGACTGGCGAAAGCCCACGGCCGCCCTCTCTTGTTGGTTGATTTGGACATCGAAAGCACGCCCGATCGCGCTGCTGGTTGGATTCATGATCACCACATTCTCGTGCTCAACGTGGCAGGCCCTCGCGAGAGCACCAATCCGGGCATTCAGGCTGCCGCACTCGCCTGGATGCTAGGCCTGCTAGCCGCACTGTCCCAGCACAGTTGATCTTGTCGATTTTCCCTCGCGCAAGTACCTTGCTGCCGCATGCTTAATGCCAGCCAGGTGACTCTGTGTTAATTTCACATCGCCACAAATTCATCTTCGTTCACGTCCAGAAAACGGGCGGCTCGAGCATTTGGCGCGCTCTGGCTCCGTTCTGCGATCCGTCCGACTTTGCCCTGATGCAGCGATACCGGCTGCACAGCCATTCGACAGCCACGCAGATCATGCGTGTCGTCGGCCGGCAGATCTGGGACGATTACTTCACGTTCGCCTTCGAGCGCAACCCTTGGGACAAGTGCTTGTCCCTGTACTACTACCAGTTGCAGAACTGGCATCGGTATCGAAAGCCCTTTCGGCCGCGCAACCCGACGTTTCGCCAGTGGTTTTACCCCTACGGCTTTCTCGTCAAGAAGATGCGTCCGTCGTTTGAGATGTACAGTGACGAGGGGCAGATCTGCGTGAAGTACCTGGGCCGCTACGAACGCCTGCAGGAAGATTTCGCAGAGATCTGTCAGCGGATCGGGCTCGGCAAAGTGGATCTGCCCGTCAGCAACAAATCGCAACTGCGGACCGATCCTGGCTACCGCGAGCATTACACCACGCCCATGCGCCGCCGGGTCGAACGCGTATTCCATCGCGAGATCGAGCTGCTCGGCTACAGCTTCTAATTCACAGTTCTTTCCACTCGAACCCCAAACATGCCCCAGCCGCTCACCGTTCTCATCCCTTGCCGCGACGAGCAGAAGAACATTCGTGCCTGCATCGAAGCAGCCCGCCTGGTCGCGGACGAGGTGCTGGTCGCGGACAGCGGCTCGGTGGATCGAACACTGGACATCGTCCGCGAGGTCGGCGGCTGCCGGATCATCGAACGAGAGTTCGTCAACTACGCCGACTTCAAGAATTGGGCGATCCCCCAAGCTCGCCATGAGTGGGTCTTGATCGTCGACTCGGACGAGCGGGTAACTCCCGAACTGGCAGCCGAAATTCGCGGCATCCTGGAAAACCCGCCGGAGAACATCGACGGCTATTGGGTCTACCGCCGCAACTTTTTCATGGGGCGAGAAATCAAGCACTCCGGCTGGGACACCGACTGCGTGTTTCGCCTGATTCGCCGCGACAAGTGCCGCTATGGCGAGTGCCGCGTGCACGAAGAAATCTTCATCGATCCCCAACGCACCGCCGACCTGAAGAACCGGTTGATCCACTACACCTACTGGTCGTACGACCAATACTTCGCCAAGTACTTGAGGTACACGAAGTGGGGCGCGGAAGACATGTGGGATGCCGGCAAGCGGACGTCCTACAGAAACTTGCTCTGTCGGCCGTTTCTCCGCTTTCTGCAACTCTATCTAATCAAGCGTGGCTTTCTCGACGGCTTGGCCGGATTGCAAATCTGCATGCTCCAGGCCTTCTTTGTGACCTTCATGAAGCAGGCCCGGCTGTGGGAGATGGAGCACGCCCTGCCCCAACCGGACGACGCGGGCAGCCCGCCACAGCTTCGCAAGGCCGCTTAGGCGTCCTCCGTTCGGCCACAATGGGTCCGAAGCCTGTTCCCTATTGCTTCCGCCGCATAGCCTCCTGACCCGAGCCGTGGGTATGCGCCCGTTTGACGGACGCTGCGCTCCACCGCTACACTCGCGGCTCCAACGATTCGTAATATCTTGCCGGAACCCGACGCCTCTCATGCCAGCCATTCCCGCTGAAAAGCTCGAAGATTTTGCCATTCGCCTTCTCGAAGCCGGCGGCGCTTCGCACGAAGAAGCCACGCTCGTGGGCCGCAGCCTCGTCGACTCCAATCTCTGCGGTTACGACTCGCATGGCGTGATGCGGATTCCGTATTACGTTCAGGCAATCAAGGACGGCGCCGTGACGCCTGGCGCCGAGCTCACCATCTTGGAGCAGGGAGAGTCGCGCGTCGTAGCCGACGCCAACTGGGGCCTCGGCCAGGTGCAGGCGACTCGCATGCTCGAGATGCTCGTTCCGCGGGCCCGCTCGGTCGGCCTGACGCTGGGAACGATGAATCACTGCGGTCACATCGGGCGTCTGGGAGAGTATTGCGAGCAAATGGCGGCCCTCGGCCTGATCTCGATGTTCATGGTCAACTCGCATGGCGCCGTCGTTCGCGTGGCGCCTCCGGGCGGGAAAGCGCCGCGGCTGAGCACGAATCCGCTGGCCATCGGCGCTCCGCACGGCGACGAGCCGCTCGTTCTCGATTTCAGCACGAGCGCGACAGCCGAGGGGAAGGTTCGTGTGCGCAAGATCGCCGGCTCTCTCTGCCCAGACGGCTGGCTGATCGACAACGAAGGTAACCCAACGAACGATCCGAACGCTCTCTACGCAACCCCGCCGGGTTCGATCCTGCCGATGGGCGGGCCGCAGGCGTATCGCGGCTTCGGACTGGGTTTGATGATCGAGATTCTCACGGGCGCTCTCGCGGGTGGCGCCTGTGCCCGACCGGTTCCCTTTCCCAAGAATGGGAACTGCGTTTTCATGCTGCTGATCGATCCAGCCCGCTTTGGTGGAGCGGAGTTTTTCGCGACCGAGGTCAAGCAGCTCGTCGAATACGTTCGCTCCTGCCCGCGCATCGACGGAGTGCCCGAGATTCTGCTCCCCGGCGATCCCGAACGCCGCCTCCGTGCCAAGATGCAGGGCGAAGGTGTGCGGCTGGACGACGAAAACTGGCTCGCGCTCGTGCGGCTGGGTGAAAAATTAGGCGTTTCGGCCTCGTTCTAGGTGCGACCACAGTAGACCTGAATTGGGGAAATACGCGACGGACAGTTGTCCAAACAATTATTGTCTTGACATCGTTTTGGCGGCCGATATCGTAAGGGATGGCTGCCTCAAGGGCTTTTGAATGCCCGGTCGGACAGCGCGCGAGTAGACGCTCGGCATTTTGACGCCGCCCCGCTGCTCGATGCGGGAACGTTTTCCGAAATCCAAGGAGTCCGTGATGTCAGCAGCGAAAAGCGTCGTGGTGATTGGCGGCGGGCCGGCAGGATCGACTGCTTCGACCCTCATCGCGCAGGGCGGACATCAGGTCACCTTGTTCGAGCGAGAGCATTTCCCGCGCTTCCACATCGGCGAATCGCTCATCCCAGAAACCTACTGGGTGCTCAAGCGGCTCAACATGCTGCCCAAGCTGCAGAAGAGCCACTTCGTGAAGAAGTACAGCGTTCAGTTCGTCAATTCGCGGGGGCGGTTGTCGGAACCGTTCTACTTTGTCGATCACAAGCCGCACGAATCGTCCCAGACGTGGCAAGTTCGTCGCAGCGAGTTCGACACAATCATGCTCAACAACGCTCGCGAGCACGGTGTCGACGTGCAGGAAGGCGTGCGCGTGCTCGAGGTGCTGTTCGAAGGCACGCGGGCGGTCGGTGTGAAGGTGCAATATGAAGAAGGACGCCAGGAAGAGGTGCGGGCGGACGTCGTCGTCGATGCCAGCGGCCAGAGCAGCATGATCCAAAGCCGGCTCGGCATCCGGGAGGTCGATCCGCGTCTGAAAAAGGCGGCCCTTTGGACGTATTGGAAAGGCGCTTTCCGCGACACGGGACACGATGAGGGAGCGACGATCGTTCTCCAGACTGAGGGAAAGAAGGGCTGGTTCTGGTACATCCCGCTGCACGACGACATCCTGAGCGTCGGCGTCGTGGCCGACCACGAATACCTGTTCAAGAACCGCGGCAACAAGACCCACGAGGAGATTTACTTCGAAGAAGTGAATCGGTGCCCGGGTCTCATTCCGCGTTTGAAGAATGCCACCCGGTGCGATGAATTTCGGGCCGCCAAGGAGTACACCTATCGCGCCACGCACAATGCCGGTGACGGCTGGGTGTTGGTCGGAGACGCTTACGGCTTCCTCGACCCGCTCTACTCGTCGGGTGTGCTGCTCGCGCTCAAGTCGGGCCAACTCGCCGCCGACGCTGTGGTCGAAGGACTGAACAAAGGCGACACTTCGGCCGCCCAACTGGGCAAGTGGGAGCCTGACTTCGTCAAAGGCATGAACCGGATGCGCGACCTCGTGCTCGCCTACTACGAAGGTTTCAGCTTCGGCCGGTTTGTGAAGCGTCATCCCCACTTGAAGGGCGCGCTCACCGATCTGCTGATCGGCGATTTGTTCAAGGACGAACTGGACGAGACCCTGCGTTTGGTTGAGGAAATGCGGGCCGAAATGGCGGCACAACCGGCCTAGCACTGTTCGTTCGAGAGCACAACCTACTGCGGTTCCTCAGGAACGGCGCCGCGCGCCGTTCGAACCCCTTGAAGTGCGCCTTCCATGAGCCAGGGCGGGTCGGATCGTCGCTCGCTAGCGCGTGGCTTTTCTGCCTACGCGCTGATGTTGTTGGCAACCGTTGGCTCGTTCGCCCTCGTGCGACACTTCGGCGAGCAACTGAAAGCGCCTGAGGCGAGCGAGACCGTCATTGCCGCCGCCACACAGTCGGCCGGCTCATCGGGGCACGCCCTGCTGCACCTGCTCCTGGCGTTGACGACGATCATCATCGCCGGGCGAATTCTCAGCACCCTGTTCAAGTACCTCGGTCAGCCGCCGGTGATTGGCGAAGTGATCGCCGGCATCCTCCTCGGCCCATCGCTGCTCGGCTGGCTTTGGCCGGAAGCCTACGCCTATATCTTGCCGCCTTCGGTCGCTCCGCACTTGGGAATGATCGCCCAGCTTGGCGTCATCCTCTACATGTTCTGCGTGGGCCTCGAACTAGACCACGGGCATCTGAAGCATCGCGGACATGCGGCGCTCGCCATTTCGCATGCGAGCATCGTCGCGCCGTTCATCCTTGGATCGCTTCTGGCACTGGCACTCTACCCGGTGGTCTCGAGCCGCGACGTTCCTTTCACCGTGTTTGCGCTCTTCATGGGCGCCGCGATGTCGATCACGGCTTTTCCAGTGCTCGCCCGCATCCTGAGCGACCGCGGCATGACCAGAACGCCGCTGGGAGCGATTGCGCTCACCTGTGCCGCGATCGACGACGTCACGGCGTGGTGTCTGCTGGCCTTCGTCGTGGGTGTGGCCCAGGCCCAATTGAGCGGCGCTGTAACAGTAATCGCCCTGGCGATCGCCTACATCGGCTTCATCTTCCTGGTCGTGCGGCCGGGCTGGAACTGGCTGATGCGTTTGCCGGTGATGAGTCGTCCCAGCTCAACGCGGCTGGCCATCGTTCTGTCAGCCGTGCTGCTCTCAGCGCTTGCCACCGAGTGGATTGGCATTCACGCGATCTTCGGCGCGTTCCTGCTCGGAGCGATCATTCCGCACGACAGCAGGATCGCCAAGGAACTCGCGGCGAAGATCGAGGACGTCGTCGTGGTCCTGCTCTTGCCGGCGTTCTTTGCCTACACGGGCATGCGGACTCAGATCGGCCTGGTTTCGGGGCTCGAAAACTGGCTCTGGTGCGGCCTGATCATCGCAGTTGCGTCCGCGGGCAAGTTCGGCGGCAGCCTCATCGCCGCCAGGTCTACCGGGCTCGGCTGGCGGGAGTCTTCCAGCCTGGGGGTGCTGATGAATACCCGCGGCCTGATGGAGTTGATCGTGCTCAACATCGGCCTCGACCTTGGTGTGATTTCGCCGACGCTGTTCGCCATGATGGTCATCATGGCGCTGGTGACGACGCTGACCACTTCACCCTTGCTCAAGTGGCTGGCGCCCGATTCGCTTCAAGCGCCAATTCCAGCGACCAGCCTCCGGCCAAGTTCCGAAGGGGAACCACGCGACGAATTGGCGATCCCCTCGCCTCCAGGCTGATTCGAGTGGCTTGGCGAGTTTCGTCAGGCCTTCGCGGCCTCGGTCAGCGCCTTCCAGAGCTTCGGGGGCGAGATCGGCAATTCCGTCATTCGCACGCCCGTCGCTGCGCACACGGCGTTCGCCACGGCGGCGGGGGGCGGCACGATCGGCGTTTCACCGACGCCGCGGACTCCGTAGGGATGGCCCGGGTTGGGCACCTCGACGATGATCGCCTCGATCATCGGCACGTCGAGACAGGTCGGCATGCGGTAATCGAGAAAGCTCGCATTACGCATCCAGCCCTTGTCGTCGAAGAAGTACTCTTCGTTCAGGGCCCAGCCGATCCCCTGCACCGCTCCTCCCTGCATCTGGCCTTCGACGTAGCTCGGATGCACCGCCTTGCCGGCGTCCTGGATGGCGGTGTAGCGAAGGACGGTCGTCTTGCCGGTCTCCGGATCGACCTCGACATCGCAGATATGCGTGCCGAAGCCGTTCGTTGAACCTTCGGGCGATACCGAAGCCCTGCCCACAACGGGATCGCCCGTCTTGGGCAATTCGGCCGCCAGCTCTTTGAAGGTCAGCCGCTGATCCTTGTGGCTGTAAACCCCGTTTTCGACCTTCACATCCGCAGGACTGCAATCCCAGAGGATAGCCGCCCGGCGGGCCATTTGATCCTGGAGATCGAGTCCCAGCTTGTACGCAGCCAGGCCGGTCGCGAAGGTCGTTCGGCTGCCGCCCGTCACGTCCGTGTAACCGACCGAATCGGTGTCGACTACCTGCGGACGGACATCTTCGGCGGCGATGCCGAGTACTTCAGCTAGCTGCATAGCGATGGACGTGCGCGTGCCGCCGATATCGGTGCTTCCTTCGGTGAGATTTACACTGCCGTCGTCGTTCACCGTGGCGGAGACGCTCGACTTCAAACCGACGTTGAACCAAAAACCGCTTGCGATGCCGCGGCCCCGATTCTTTCCCGTGAGCGGCGACTTCCAATGATCGCTGTTGCGAGCCGCTTCCAGCGTCTCGACAAACCCGACGCGTGGGTAGACCGGCCCGTCGACGCGTCGGGTTCCTTCCTTCGCAGCGTTCTTAAGACGGAACTCGATCTTGTCGATGCCGAGCTTGTCGGCCAGTTCGTCGACCACCTGCTCGCAGGCAAAGGCTGCCTGCGTGGCTCCGGGGGCCCGATAGGCCTGGGTCTTGGGTTTGTTGTTGCAGATGTCGTAGCCGTCGACCACCGCGTGCGGCAGGTCGTAGCAGCTGAAAACGCACATGCAGCCTGGGCCGATCATGCCCCCCGGATACGCTCCGGCGTCATACGCGAGCCAAGCTTCACCGGCGGTGAGCGTGCCGTCCTTCTTCGCTCCCAGCTTGATCCGAACATAGGAGCCGGGGGTCGGCCCGGTGCCTTGGAACACCTCGTCCCGCTGCATCACCAACTTCACCGGCCTGCCACACTTCTTACTGAGCAGCGCCGCAACTGGCTCCAGGTAGACGGCAATCTTGCCGCCGAACCCGCCGCCGATTTCGCAGGGAGTGACGACAACTTGAGAGACCGGAATCTGCAGCAACTCCGCTGTTTGTGCTCGCGCGGTGAACGAGCCTTGGGTGGCCGTCCAAATCTTCAGGCGACCGTCCTCGTTCCAGAGGGCGACACAGGCGTGCGGTTCGATATAGCCTTGGTGGACGCTCGCGGTGCGGAACTCCCGCTCCACAACGACGTCGGCCTCGGCGAACCCTTTTTTCACATCCCCTTTTTCAAAATGCAGATGCACGGCGACGTTCGTCGGTTTATCGCCGGGCTTTCCCATCTCCTCGGTGCGCAGGTCTTCGTGCAGCAGAGGGGCGCCGTCCTTCATGGCGTCGAGCACCCAGACCGTAGCCGGGAGCGGCTCGTACTCGACTTTGATTTTCTTCGCGGCCTCTTCGGCGACGTGCACGTTCACAGCCGCAACGGCTGCCACGGCGTGGCCCCGGTAAAGCACCTTGTCGTGCGCCAGGCAGTTGCCCGACAGATGCGCCAGGTTGACCGACCCTTCGCCGAGATTGGCGATTTTGTCTTTCAGGTTAGGGAAGTCCTTGCCGGTGACGACTGCAAGCACGCCGGGCGTCTGCAGCGCTTCGGTGGTATCGATCGACTTGATGCGGGCGTGAGCGTGCGGGCTGCGCACATACCGGCCGTGGGCGAGCTTCGGAAACTGAACATCGGCGGTGTAAATGGCCTTGCCGGTAACCTTGTCGGCGCCGTCGTGGCGGACAGGGCGCGTGCCAATGACTTTGTAGTCGGACTTGCCGAGATAGAGCTCGCCTTCGTGCAACATGATCCGTTCCCTCTCGTTTCTTTGCGTTCGTCGAACGGCAAGTGGTTTAGCTGGAAGCCTGCAACCGCTTCGCGGCGTCTTGCACCGCACGCACGATCTTGTCGTAGCCCGTGCAGCGGCAGAGATTGCCGGCCAGGTTGAAGCGGATGTCGTGCTCGCTGGGGTTGGGATTTTTCTCCAAGAGCGCTTTGGCCGACATCAGAAACCCAGGCGTGCAGATGCCGCACTGCAGGGCGGCTCCTTCGAGGAAGCACTGCTGGACGGGGTGCAGATGCCCCTGCTCGGCCAGCCCCTCGACGGTCTCGATCTGGGCGCCTTCGGCCTCGACCGCCAACACGATGCAGCTATTGACCGGCAGGCCGTTCATCAGCACCGTGCAAGCGCCGCAGTTGCCGTTGTTGCAACCCTCCTTCGAACCGGTGAAGTGGAGAGCGTCCCGGAGCACTTCCAGCAAGCTCTGCCGCGGCTCGCAGAGGAAGTCGACCGTCTCGCCGTTGATCGAGGTTGTGACTTGGACTTTCTTCGACACGTGAATGCTCTCGGTGGTGGTTGTGCGGATAGAGTCGCGCTGCCGGCTAGTTGCCCTTGGCCCGCTCGACAGCCAGGGCAAGGGTGCGCTTCGCGAGGACGCCGACCAGGTGCGTCCGGAACTCGATCGTGCCGCGCATATCGTCAATCGGCGAAGCCACTTTGCGGGTCAGTTCTCCCGCCTGGGCGAAGGTATCTTCGGTGGCAGGCTTGCCGGCCAGGAAGTCGCTGGCTTCGACGGCCAATTGCGGCGTCGGCGCGGCGGCTCCGACGGCGATCCTAGCGGCCTCGATGCGGTCGCCGCTCTCGTTGAGTTTCACCCAGGAGGCGACGCCGACGACAGCGATATCCATCTCGTTGCGTGGAATGAAACGCTCGTAGGCCGAACCGCTGTGAGGAGCCGGGGGTGGCAACTCGAGCGACACCAACATTTCTCCCCTTTCCAGCAAGTTCCGCCCCGGACCGACGCAGAAATCCTCCGCACGCACTTCGCGGGCACCGTCCGGTCGGGCGATGCGGCAAGTGGCGCGCAGGGCGATCAGGGGCGGAACGGTGTCAGCCGCGGGGGATGAATTGCACAAATTGCCGCCGACGCTGGCCCGGCTTTGAATTTGCCATCCGCCGACGATGCGGGCCGCATCTGTCAGGGCTGAATAGGCCTGTCGTAACTCTGCGTTCTCATACAGGCGGTAGCACGGAACACTAGCGCCAAGGTGCAGCCCGGAATTCGCGTCGAAACGCAGCTCCATGAGCTCGGGGATCTTTTTGATGTCGACCACCAGCTCAGCCTGACGCAAGCCTTCGCGAAGCTGAACGAGGATGTCGGTTCCGCCGGCCAGAATCTTCGCTCCGCCATTGGCCGAGGCGAGCAAGCGCGTGGCTTCTTGCACACTGCCAGGCGCCGCATAGGAAAACGCTCTCAAAGGTCGACTCCGCTCACAGGTGCCGGAAATCCCAATCGAAGCGGATTATAGCGAGCTGCCAACCGCTGCGCAACTAATCCCGGCCAAACTGGAAGGCCAGTTGCCCATTGCGACGCGGCGGTTCGTCCTCGCCGCCCAGTTCGCGATAGAGCAGGCTCGGTTGGATGTCGCGGTTGTGCTGATACTTGTTGCTGCAGTATTCGGTGATGTCGCCGTGCACCTGGTGATAGAAGATCTGAGCGATCGAGACGCCCGGATAGATCCGGATCGGCTGGACGGCAAACATTTCCAGCGTCCAGTAACCGCAGAAGCCGACGTCGCCGAAACCGGCCGTCACGTGAACGAACAACCCCAGCCGGCCAACCGACGAGCGCCCCTCGATCATCGGCACAAAATTGTGCGTCTCGGTCCGCTCCACCGTCCGGCCGAGATATAGCTTGTTGGCCGAAAGCACGAGCCCCTGCGGCGGAATCACCAACCGCCGCGTGCGGTTGGGTTGGGCCATGTCGAGCACCACCTCTTCGTAGGTGATCAGCTCGTTGTGTAGGGTAAGGTTGTAGCTGTTTGGGTTCAGTCGCTCGGGATCGAACGGGTCGATCTTGATGTTGGTCCCAAGGTTCTTGCGGATTTCGTCGCCGGACAAGATCATTGGTCGCCTCGTGCTGCTGAAGGACGCACTGTCGAAATCCGATAAGCCACCAGTTTATAGAACCTGAGGGCAAATCCCAATCACCGGGCCAGTGCTGCCCCGTGTTTTCGGCGCGGCTGCTCACGCCGGCCTGGCCTTGGTTCCTCTTGCGGTGCTCCCTTTCTCGGTCACTCCGACCTTCGGGCACAACTGATTCAGTACACAATCGCCACACAGCGGCTTGCGCGCTTTACAAATCCTCCGGCCGTGATGGATGAGCCGGTGGGAGAACATGATCCACTCCTCCGGCGGCAAAAGCTGCATCAGATCGCGCTCGATCTTGACGGCGTCCTTGTGGCTGGTCATCCCGAGCCGCCAAGTGAGTCGCGAAACATGAGTATCCACCACGACGCCCGATGGAATGTCGTACGCGGTCCCCAGGACGACATTCGCCGTCTTCCGGCCGACGCCCGGCAGTTCGACCAGCTCGTCCAACTGCTTCGGGACTTTGCCGCCGTGCTTCTCGACCAGACCTCGGCTGCAACCTTGAATGCTCTTGGCCTTCGCCCGAAAAAAGCCGGTTGGCTGAATGACTTTCTGCAGATCCTCAAGCGATGCTTCAGCCATTGCCTTGGGCGTTGGCCAGCGGCGAAAGAGTTCCGGCGTGACCATATTCACCCGCTCGTCGGTGCACTGAGCGGAGAGAATCGTGGCGATCAGCAGCTGAAAGGCGTTCTTGTGAACCAGGGCACATTCGGCTTCGGGATACTCTTGCCGCAAGCCTTCGGCCACCGCTAACGCGTGTTTCTGCGGTTTCGATGGCTTGGCGGCCGGCATCGGCTCGAACCTGCTGGCAGGATTTATGCGGAGAGGAACGGCAATATCGACGAGAAAAGATTGTCGTCAGAACGGCGATTGTCCCTGCGTTCGAACGAAGCTGTCAAGTATGTGCAGTTCGCCGAGGCCGCGGCCGAATGAGTCCGAAAGTCGCGGTGCACGCGAACGAACCGCCGGTGAGCGGCCGCAGTCTTCCGATTTTATCGATAATGATTGCGACCCGCCCCACCGAGAAGGATGGCTCGTGCCCCCTAACTTGACCCTGCGTTGATCGAGTCCTACAGTTCGGGGAGCAGCGCTGTGCGCCCGCTGCGGTCCATCTCCTCGTTGGCGTCGCTGTTGAGGTTCTGCCGTGAGCTACATGCAACCCAATCCCTACGAAGCTACCTATAGCGCCGATACGATGGCGGCCGCATGGGCCGAAGAGGACGCTCGGGTCGGCTTTATTCGCCGCACCTACCTGCACCTGGCCGGGGCCATTGCCCTGTTCGCTGGGCTCGAGGGACTGATCTTCACGCTCGTCCCGACTGAAACGCTGGCCAACGTGATGGGAGGTTTGCTGGGCTTTCAGTACAGCTGGCTGATCCTCATGTTCGGGTTCGTCGGCGTCAGTTGGCTGGCCAACAACTGGGCCAATTCGTCCACATCGCAGGCGATGCAATACGCCGGGCTCATCCTGTATGTGCTGGCGGAGACCGTTATCTTCGTGCCGTTGCTCTTCATCGCCAATCAGTATGCTCCGGGCGCGATTGCTTCGGCAGGGCTGCTGACGCTGATTATCTTCGGCGGCCTCACCGGCATTGTGATGGTCACGCGCACCGACCTCACCTCGTGGGGCAAGTATCTCTGGTTCGGTGGTCTTGCCGCACTCGGCCTTGTGGTCGCGGCGGTGATCTTCAATTTCAGCCTGGGCGTCTGGTTCTCCGGAGCGATGATCGCTTTGGCCGGGGCGTACATCCTGTACGAAACCTCGAACGTCCTGCACAACTATCGGACCGATCAGTACGTTGCCGCGTCGCTGGCGCTGTTCGCCTCGGTCGCCTTGATGTTCTGGTACATCCTGAGGCTGTTCATCTCGCTTCGCGATCGGTAAGCGGACCGCCCTGAGATCGACTACAATCGAGGCCCTCGAGCCAACTGGTTCGAGGGCCTTTTTGTTGCGTCGCTTTCCAGGCGGACCAAATTCCATGGGTGAAGCCTACGACCCGCTCTATCTGCAAGGCATCGAGCACTTCAATGTGTGCGACTTCTTCGAGGCTCACGAAGTCTGGGAGGAGCTCTGGACCGAATACTCGGGCCCCGATCGCAAGTTCTACCAAGGGCTCATTCAGGTCGCTGTTTGCCTGCACCATTTCGGCAATGGCAATATTCGCGGAGCGCGCAAGCTGTTCAACACCAGCACTGCCTACCTCGAACCCTACCGACCGGTGCACCGCGGGCTGGACGTCGATAAGCTGATTGCGGAACTCACACGCTGCTGTCAGCCGATCCTGGATAGCACCGAAGAGTTTCCGACGATCGAGATCGTTCCCGACTTGATTCCTGAGATTCATCTGCAACCGCCGCCCGCGTGAGGCCCGTCGACTTCGTTCTGCACCTGGAGCCTGATGATGATTCGCATTGTTGTAAGTTTGCTCCTGTTCATTCCGTGGTTGGTTCCCTCTCATGTTCGTGCGGCGGACGGTGCGACCCGGCCAAACATCGTGCTGATTCTGGTCGACGACCTCGGCTGGACCGATCTCGGCTGTCAGGGCTCGTCGTTCTACAAAACGCCCAACATCGACCGCCTGGCCACTGAGGGAAAGCGTTTCACTCAGGCCTATTCCGCCTGCACGGTCTGCTCGCCGACGCGGGCCGCGCTTTTGACCGGCCAATATCCTGCTCGGCTGCACGTCACCGATTGGATCGAGGGTCACAAACGTCCCAAAGCCAAACTGCGTGTTCCCGATTGGACCATGCACCTGCCTCACGAAACGACAACGATCGCTGAGGTACTGAAACAGCGAGGCTATACCACCGCGACGGTCGGCAAGTGGCATTTGGGAAGCGAGGCCTTTGAGCCCACGACCCACGGGTTCGATGTGAACATCGGAGGCAACCACCGCGGCCAGCCACCGTCGTACTTCTATCCCTACGAACGTCAAAACATCAGCCTCCCCGGCCTCGAAGAGGGCCAAGAGGGGGAGTATCTCACCGACCGGTTGACCGACGAGGCAATCCGCTGGATCGAGTCGCACCGAGACCAGCCGTTCTTCCTCTACCTGCCACACTACACCGTACACACGCCGATCCAGGCCAAGGCGGAGCTCATCGAAAAATACAGAGCGGCGGTCGACCCATCGTCGCCCCACAAGAACGCCGCCTATGCCGCGATGATCGACAGCCTCGACCAGAGCGTCGGCCGCATCATGGAGTCGCTGAAGAAGCTGAAGCTCGATGAAAACACGCTCGTCATCTTCACGAGCGACAACGGGGGCCTGATGGGCGTCACCTCGCAACCGCCGCTACGGGCCGGAAAGGGTTCTGTCTACGAAGGCGGCGTACGAGTGCCGCTCATCGTTCGCTACCCTGGCAAAGTAAAGCCCGGCAAAACGAGCGACGAACCGGTCATCACGATGGACCTCTATCACACGCTGATTGAACTCACTGCAAAGGGGAAACCCTCAGCAGCAGACGCTCCAGCCGACGGCGTCAGTCTTCTGCCGGTGCTGACAGGGAGTGGCAACCTCGATCGGGACGCCCTCTACTGGCACTACCCGCACTATCATCCGGGTGGAGCGACTCCGTACAGCGCCATTCGTGCGGGGGACTATCGGCTGATCGAGTTCTTCGAGGACGGCCGAACCGAGCTTTACAATCTGAAGGACGACATCGGAGAACAGAATGACATCGCCAGTTCTCAGCCGAAGAAGAGGGACGAATTGCTCGCGAAACTAGCCAAGTGGCGCGAGCAAGTGGGCGCCCAACTGCCGACGCCGAATCCGGATTACGATCCCAACGCCCCGCTCACGAAACCAGCCAAGGCCAAACGCAACTAGATCGCTTGGCCGGTCGTAGCGTCCGCTCAGGGATCTCGTCGCAGGTTCACGTGCGTCGTGGTATGCGTGTCGACATACCATCGCCGCCAGGCATCCTTGTTGAATCCGTAATTAACCCCCGGATTCAAGCTCGTTAGCGCCGCGAGCACGGTCTCGTTCTTCAGATCGGTCTTCACCATCTTCGGCTTGCCGCCCATGCTCAGGCCGCCGAGTCCGCCATCTCCACCCGAACCACCTCCACCACCGCCGAACGTGGCGCCCATGCTTCCTGCCCCACCGCTCCCCTGCTGAATGATGAACTTGTGTTCGGTGATCAGGGCGTCGATTAAATCCCTCGTCACGGACGGATCTCCCATCCGCGCCAGGCACGCGGCGCCGCGATTGACCTTGCGGTTGTCCTTGCTCTTCAGATCGTGGGTGAATTTCTGGATCGCCGTTCGGCTGCCCGATCGCTTGAGTTCATCAAGTGCTCGGTCGCGCAAGTTCGCGTCGGCTTCGTTGGAAGCGAGTTGAATCAGCACGCCCTCCGCCATCCCAGCGGGCAGTTTATTCAGCACATCCAGGCATAGCAGCCGCACCTGTCGCGGCGCCTTGGGATTGGCGAGCACTTCGCCGAGCGCCGGGGCTGCCAGGGGATCACGAATGGCCTGGATGTTGGCCAATGCGTCACTCGATCGCCGTGGGCTGTCGAGTTGGTCGAACCAGATCTTCAGCTTTCGACGCCATTCCTTCTCACCCAGCTCTCGCTGGCGACTGATCGCGTCGAGTTCGACCTCTTGCCGCATCTTCCAACCGCTGGAGGTGCGGACATATCCCTGGCTGCGCAGAAACTCCTCCTGCGTCATCCAGCGGCTGCCATGCAGCGAATAGCCGAGAGCGGAGCGAGCTTCCTCGTGATCCGGGTTCAGCTCGATCACCTGCTCCAGGTGATGGCGACGCTGCGAGGAAAGGCCCGCCTCCTTGCACCACTCAGCCATCTTCCAATGGCCTTCAACGGTATTCGCCACCTTCGGCCGAAGCTCGTCGTATTGCTTCTGAACGTCGCTCCGCTCGATGACACGCTGAACCTGCTCCGCCGAGAGCGAAACCTCGAGCCCCGCCGGCAGGCGGACCCGGTAAGCGTCGGCTGCCGCGCGCTCGGGGTTGAGGAGTTCCCCTTCCACCCGGCCGCCCGTCTTGAGCACAAGCACTTCCGCGAGCAGAGAGCGCGCACCGCAAGCGCCGCTGAGGAACAACGCGATTGCGAAGAAGATGAGCCGCTGCATCATGGCGTCCGCAAGTCGCGATTAGGCGTTGGCCTTTCCCCCGATGAAGACCAACCGCCGCGCGACGCCTTCTAGTATACGGCGAGCCCCGGGCGTCCTACAGCAGAATTGGCCCAGCCTAACGGATATTCCGCTTAGAGGGCTTGGACATTTCGTGACGCTTCCGCGGATGAACACACGGGAACGCCGGCTACTCGAACACCATGCTCTCAGCAATCTGCGGGGCGCGGCGGGACCACTGCAGACTGGCACGCTGAAACCGCCGCCAGGACGTTTTCCCACCGGCGTCCGCTCCGCTCGGTTGGAAGTAGACGGCGTACCGGCGATCGGGACCTGCTTTCGTCGCAAACGCCCAACGGTTCCCGTCGCGGATTTCGCGATAGTACAGAAAATTGGGGTCAGCCTTCGGCAGGTCGAGCTCCTGCTCAAGCGTTACAATTCGCCGCTGGCCGCGATCGATGTAATCGGACACCGCGAGGTTTCCAAAAATGTAGTGATGGGCTGTGGGAGCAATCAGGGCATAGCCCTTGGTTTCGATCCCGTTCATGCCGACGGCGTCGCCGCTCCGCGAGCCAATTGCCGGGGGCGCTTCCTCCGCGGAGCTGTCCGTCGATTCGGTAGCTGGTTGAGACTCATAGGGATAGCCACCACTCGCGTTGCTCGTGGAGGGAGTACGAGGAATGGCCGACGGAGTTCCCAGCGACGAACCTCCACCTGAGTTGCCGAGCGATGAGCCGCTTCCCGGGCGATCTCCCGCGGACGATCCGCCGATCCCCGAAGAGCCGCTTCCGTACATTCCGCCGTCGGTCGTGCTCGGCAGGCCTCCGCCATAGACTCCGCCGCCGATGCCGCCGCTTGTCCCTGACGAGCCGCTCGGTGCGCTTGTGCTGGGGATCGCCGGCGAGGATCCGATTCCCGCGCCTGATCGGCTGCTGCCACCCAGAATGCCCCCCGCGCCGGTTCCGGATGTCGAGGGGAGGCGATCGCCCCCGGGACTCGCCGGGGGTGCGTCAAAGCGGGATGGAGCGGAACTTGTCGGGCCAGCCGCGGCTGGGGGCGTCGTGTTCGGACGCGATCCGAGTTGTCCGCTGGCCTGCTGAAGAGCCATCGTGCTACCGACGGTAACTAGCAGAGAGGCGACGATTAGCGACTTGGGCGTCCGCATCATGGATTTGGTTTCCTTAACCCCCAGTGTACTCGTGACCGCGAGATCACAAAACCGGAACATTTAGCCCAGGTTACGGACAGAGCTCGCCCCCACCGAGTTCGCCGAAACGAACCAACTTCCTCTTGCGCCCATGCGTCCCACCGCAGCTTCCGCCAGGGACTTGCTCCCCTTGCAGGGCTGGGTTAAGTTCGCCCTGAGTGCTAGCCACCGCTCCGCCGCCTGCCGGCGTCTCCTTTTTTGCCCGTCCACCCCCTCGCAGCTACGCCGGAAAAAGCCCGCTCATGCACGGTTTGTTCGACAAAACCCAGGAAGCCGCCGAAGCCATTCGCAAGCAGTTCCCGCACGCTCCGCACGCGGGCATTATCCTCGGCACCGGGCTCGGCGGACTGGTCGAACAGATCGAGGTCGAAGCGGCGATCGACTATGCCGACATCCCCCACTTCCCTCGCTCCACCGCCACCAGCCACCGCGGCCGCCTCGTCTGCGGCCGACTCAACGGTCTGCCGGTCGTGGCGATGGAAGGTCGCTTCCACATGTACGAGGGCTACCCGCTCGACCGCATCACCTTGCCGGTCCGCGTGATGAAGGCCCTCGGGGCAGAGATGCTCGTCGTTTCGAATGCCTGCGGCGGCATGAACCCGTATTACAAGTCGGGCGACATCATGGTCATCGAGGACCATATCAACCTGATGGGCGCCAACCCGCTGATCGGCATCAACGACGATCGCCTCGGCCCGCGATTCCCCGACATGTGCGAACCGTACGACCAGCGGCTGATCGAACGAGCCCTTGAGATCGCCCGCCGCGAGAACATCGTCGCCCACAAAGGCGTGTTCGTCGCTGTCGCTGGGCCGAATCTCGAGACCCGCGCCGAATACCGCTTCCTGCGATTGATCGGCGCCGACGTCGTCGGCATGTCGACCGTCCCCGAGGTGATCGTCGCCGTTCACTGCGGTCTGAAGGTGGTCGGCTTCTCGATCATCACCGACATGTGCCTGCCCGATGCCCTCGAGCCGGCCGATGTGCAAAAGATCATCGCCATCGCCAACGCCGCCGAGCCCAAGCTCCGCACGCTCGTCACCGGTGTTCTCGCTGGCGAGAAAGCCTAAGACGGCGCCGCTCCCCGTAGCTGAATTCGCCAGAATTCAGACGCGTTGGAGTGGATGGTCAAAAGACCGACTACTTCCTAACCCGACAGGCATGGCCGCCTGTCCCAAGAATGGCTGAGCGAATGATCGCACTATCCAGCATTCCGAAGGTCGACCTCCACGCCGCCGTGCTCGATCGGCACATCGCCGACGCCGTCGCCGATATCCGCGAGCGGTACACCGAGACGCCCACGGTCGGCTTGATCCTCGGCACCGGTCTCGGCGAGTTGGCCGAGGAGATCGACGCCGACGCGATCATCCCCTACCAGAACATCCGCCGCTTTCCCTGCTCCACCGCCGTGGCCCACAAGGGGCAACTCGTCTGCGGTCGCCTGGCTGGCGCTCCGGTCGTCGCCATGCAGGGGCGTTGCCACCTGTACGAAGGACACAAGGTCGCCGACGTCACCCTGCCCGTCCGCGTGATGCACGCTCTGGGCATCCGCACGCTGATCGTTTCAAACGCCGCCGGCGGCATGAACCCCAAGTTCAAGACCGGCGACCTGATGCTGATCGACGACCACATCAATCTGATGTTCGCCGTCGCCGACCTGCCCGCCGGTACCGACCAGGCCAACCGCGTCCCGCGCCCCGCCGCCCGTCTGTACGACCTCGACTTGATCGAGCAGGCTTCGGCGATCGCCCGTCGCGCCGACTTCGTCGCCCATCGCGGCGTGTACATCGGCGTCACCGGTCCAACCTACGAGACCCGAGCCGAGTACCGGGCCTTTCGTCGGATGGGTGGCGACTGCGTCGGCATGTCGACCGTTCCGGAAGTCCTGGCAGCCGCCGCCTGCGGCCTCCGCGTGCTCGGCATCTCGACGGTCACAAACGTCGCCAAACCCGACGTCCAATCGATCGTCTCCAGCGACGACGTCGTCAACGTCGCCCACCAGGTGCAGCCGAAGCTCCGCGCCATCGTCCTCGGCCTGCTGGGCGCCCTGAAGGGCGAGTGAACAGTAGACAGTTCACAGTAAACAGTATGGGCGACAAAGTACTGGGTACTGGGTACTGGGTACTGGGTACTGGGTACT
>JAEZAS010000066.1 GCA_023430365.1 Planctomycetota bacterium | reverse complement strand
CGGACGTACCGCTCCTCGAGCGGCGAAAGCCGCACCGCCGCATCGAGCATCCGCTGCCCTTCCGCGAAGAGGAAGAACAGCGAGACGATCAGAATCAGCAACCCGACCACCCATTTGCCGATCGCCGACAACGTGCCGCCGCCGACCGATATCAACGGCGATCCCGCGCGAGCGGTAAACGCGCTGCGCAGTTCGCGAATTTGCTCATCCGTCGGATTTACGAATTCCTTGAGCCATTGCTTGCCCGAGCCGCCGAGCAGTTCGTCCTTCAGCACCCGAAAAGCGGCGTCGACATCGACGAGCGCCTGGTCGCGCTCGATCGAGTATGGCGTCGACGCGCCAAGATCGGTCAGCGTTTGAGCCAACTGATGCGTCTCGCCGGTTGGACGTTCATCCGCCGGTCCATCGGCGGGTGTCTGCATATGCTCGAGGCGCGTCAGCAGGTTTTCCACCATCTCGGTGTTGACGCTCGGAGTCCCCTGCTCGGTTTGTTCCTTCTTCCACCGCTTGATGGTGGCGTCCATGCGCTCGAGATCGTCGCGCCAGGGGATTTCCAGGTCGAGTTGCTGCCGCAGGCCGCGCAGCTTGGTGCGGACGTCGGTCACTTCCAGCTTCTCGACGATCGCCAGACCTTGAGCAGTGCCCATGGCGATTACCAGCCCGGCTGGGATAAGCACAATCAAGAGCACGGCGAGCGTGGTCAGTCCCGCGGCGATGTAGCGCTGGCTGAGACATTGGTCGTAGATCCAGCGGTAGAGCGGCTGAAACACGACCACCAACAGCGCGGCCAGGAACAGCGGCACCATGAAGGCCGACATCACCTGGAAGAAGAGGATGCCGATGACGATCAGAATCGCCACGAGCACCAGAAACGAGACCATCCGCGACATTGTTGCTACGCTCTCCGGCGCCTTGGCCCGCTTCGAACCGATTGCACGAATTCAGCAAACCGGGCGGCCATGGCACGGCCAATTGTACGGCGACGACACCCCGGTTCAAAAGAACCCGTCGGGAAGGCTTCCAGCCTGCCCGTATCGAAATGACGAAATCCGAATAACCAATGAACGCCTCCCTGACACTAGGCAGGGAGGCGTAGCCGACCGTCTTTGGTCATTCGCGCTTCGTCATTCGTCATTGGCCCGTTTGGTCATTGGGGCTTGGTCCTTGGTCATTTCTTCCCGGGCAGGCTGGAAGCCTACCCTACGAGTCCCTACTGCATCTTCGTCACGAACGAGCCATTATTCGCTACGCCCAGCAGCGGGCGGTCGTAGTTCTTGCCGCAGTTTCGCGACCAGGGAGTCCAGACGACCTGCATCGACACGTTCCAGCTCTCGTCGGCGTAGCCGGGCGAGGCGGCCGTGTCCTGAGCGCCGACATAGAGGAAGTCGGCCTCGAATGCCCAGCAGGGATTGATCGGAAAGCGGAAGTCGCCGCCGAACAGGCCGGCGCTCTCGGACGTGAACCCGCCGAACAACCGACCCTCGCCGCCGCAGGCAAATTGGCGGCGATAGAAGAACGCGAACAAATCATCGACGTGGAACGTCCGTCCTTCGCGTGTAACGATCGTCGGCCCGCCGGTGACCGGCTCGATCACGTTCACATCGCTGTGCGAATCGTTCACGCCCACGGTGAACCAGAAACCGATGTCATGGCCGCAAGGGAGCACATACGACAACTCACCGCGCAGCTGGGCCAGATCGATCTCGTAGTCCCACTCCTCGTGCAGGTAATCGAACACGAGGCCGCCCTGCAGCCCCCAGTCGACACGGCGGAATCCGCCCGCCGTCAGAAACAATTGGCTCCGATCGTCGCCGGTCAGGCCGTTCCCCTCGAAGTTGTTCTGCGTCGTCAGGACGCCGAATTCCGCCGTGACGAGTCCGCAAACCGGAATGCCGATCTGCGCTCCCTCGTGAAAGCCGAAGCTGCCGCCGGCGCCCCGGTTGAGCGATCCGGTGAAGCCCTGCACGCCGGCAATCAACTCCACGCTGCTCAGGCAAGGCAGCCCAAGCAGCGGCGGCGGCATGCAGCCAGGATCGCAGGCCGGATTGCAGGAACCATAGCCCTGCCCGCCGTATGCCTGGGGACCGTAGCCACCCGGAGTGTAATAGGCGCCCTGCCCTGCCACCGTCCGGCCACCGGGCCATTGCTCGTGAATGACTCCGTCCGCCGAGAGCGGCAACGCCCCCACAGGGGCCGGCAGTTGCTCGACCCGCGAGTTCATGGGCGGGTAGTAGGGCTGACCTTCGACCACATCTTGATAGGCAGCCGGCCGAATGCCCGTGCCAACCTCGGAACGACCCGCCGTCATCGGACGAGCGGCGCCGACTTGTTGCTGCGTCAAGCGCCCGGGCTGAGGCACCTGGAAATGCCCTTCATCGGGCCGGGCCGCCGAAAGCACCGCCGGCGGCCGCATGACGCCTGGCTTGGTGGCCGTAGCCGGACGCGACTGAGCCAGCCTCGGATCCTGAGCTTCAGCGGCGACCGCGCACAGCAATCCACCGACCACCACAGCCGGCCAGGCCATCCGCTTCAGGCATCCGTGCGCTCGCATCGCCGATCTCCTCGATCCAGTCGTCCTGCACTTGAGGCAAAACACCCCCAGGCAGCGACTTTATCGGGCGCGACGACATGAGAACTTTTGCTAAAGCCGGAAAAGTTTATCCAGCCGGCACAAACTGCCGACAAACCACTCCCCCGCTGCTAGCAAACCGGCAGCTTCTGCCGAAATCACGGCTGCAATCTTGCGGTGGGCAAGACCCCGTAGGGTGGGCCGAGCGCCAGCACGGCCCACCGTCCAAAACGCCCACTACGAAACCCGGCCGGCGGCGATAAGGTGGGCCTCACTATCGTTCGGCCCACCCTACACTCGACTCTGCCCCTTCCAAAAACTCTACTTCTCCTCCACCTTCACACCGCGAATCTCCAGCCCATCGAAATCCGCCGTGTCGTCGAAAGTTCCGACGCCGATCCGGCCCCAGGCGAACGTCTTGTCTTCGGCGGTCATCACCGGCTTCTCCATGTCGTCGAAGTAGATCGCGATCTTCCCCGACTCCGGCCGACGGCTGACCTTGATCGTGTGCCACTCGTCGTCCCAATTCGTGCCCTGGGTGGAAGTTAGCGAAATCTTCTTCCGCGCCGCGTCGTTCACGATGAAGATCTGGTTCGCGTGATCGTCCGCCTGCTTGCCGAGATGGACGTAATAGAAATGGGCCGGGTCCTGATAACCGAACACCACACAGGCGTCGCGATGTCCATAGTCGGGATGCGTGCTGCGGACCTTCACCGTCAGATCCATGTCGCCGACGACGACATCCTTCAGCAGGGCGATGTTCGTCGGGCTGCGGTGCGGCGGCTTGTAGGCGCTCTTTTTCTCATGCTGGCTGAGCACCTGGCCGTCGTCCGTTTTCTTGATCTTCCACTGCGCCGGATCGAGCGGCTGCCACTGCTCCATTCCCTTCTCAAAGTCGTCGGTGTAAACCACCGGCAACTCATCCGCCGCCTGAGCGATAACCACGGAAGTGAACGCAAAAACCATGAACAAGAAATAGCGCATCGCTACGACTTTCTTCTACAAATGACAAGGCGAGCGTGATGGTAAGCGTCACGGTTTGGCCCCGCAACGAAGGGGCCAAACTTGAATCCAAAGACAAGTGCGCGACCTCAGCGGGACGCTTATACGCCCCGCTCGCTTGGACGGCCCATGATTACTTCGCCGCCGGCCACCAAATCTGTCCGAAGGCGTCACACAGATAGAGCTCACCTTCGGCATCCTCGCCGATGCACATGTACGGCATCGAAGTCGATTCGATCGACCGATTCTCGGTCACCTTCTTCGCCTTCTCGTCGTACTTCAGCGCCCACACCTTGCCGGTGACGTAGTCGGCATAGATGTAGTAGCCGACCAGGTCCGGCAGCCGCTTGCCGCGGTAGACGTGGCCGCCCGTGATGCTCTTGCCCAGGTCGTGGTGATACTCCCAGATCGGGTCGATCACTCCTTCCGGCTTTTCCTCCGTTTTCCCGGCGAACTTGTGGAAGCCCTCACGGATATTCCAGCCGTAGTTGCCGCCCTTCACGATGATGTCGATCTCTTCCCACAGGTTCTGACCGACGTCGGCGGCCCAGAACAGCCCCGTTTTCTTGTCGAACGACATGCCCCAGATGTTGCGCACGCCGTAGGCATAAATCTCCGGCCGGGCGCCCGGCTTGTCGACGAACGGATTGTCCTTCGGAATCGCGTAGTTCTTGCCCTCGTCCTTGTGATCGACGTCGATACGCAGGATCGAGCCGAGCAGCGTCTCGAGGTTCTGGCCGTTCCCCATCGGATCGTTCCCCGAGCCGCCGTCACCCAGGCCGATGTAGAGGTAACCGTCCGGGCCAAAAATGATGTTCCCGCCGTTGTGATTCCAGAACGGCTGAGGAATGCGCATCAACTCTTCTTCCGACTTGGGGTCCGCCTTGTTCGGATCGTCCTTCGAAACGCGGAACCGCGAAATGACCGAGGTATGGGGAGCGTCGGTGGTGGTGTAGTAGACGAAGAACTGGCCGTTGTCCTTGTACTTGGGATGGAACGCCAGGCCGAGCAGCCCCTCCTCGTTCTCGCGGTCCTTGTACATCACCTTGTCCGAGATATCGAGAAACGGCGACGTCTCGGTGATCTTCTGGTCGTTCGGCATCACGTTGATGATGCCCTGCTGGGTCGTCGTGAAGATCCGCTCGGTTCCGTCTCCCGCCGTTGTGAACACGGTCGGGCGGAGGATCCGCAACTCGGGAAACGCGCGATCCATCTTCAGCGGCAGCGGACTTTCGTCCACCTTCTGGGCAAGCGCCAAGGCCGGCAGCAACATCGCGCCGGTGAGCGCCAGACAAGCCAATCGGAAAGCAGCAAAGTGTCGCATCGTGAGCATCCGTCAGGAAGGAAAACACCAATTACCGGGTCGACATCATAACCCCCGCCCCATCCCACTGCCACGCGCCGCCAATCTCCGTCCCAGGCCCCCGCTGGGGACGAAACCACCCCGAGGCTCCGCCTCGTCAGCCCCGCGAACGAGCCTTGCGGCGTAAACCCCTTGAATTTTCGCCACCTGGTCGCCACCCCGGCGAGCGGGACACGTGAGGGTCCCGGTGAAACTGCAAACGGGGCCGAAACTACCACCGTGGTCGGGAGTTCGAACGAACCTGCTGCGAGCGGACCGTTCACGCACGATCACCGGGAGACTTACGTCTCCCGCTCGCCAGAACCGGCGACCCAAGCGCCGCGAGCCACCCGAAATCGGTTCAGGTCTATACTGAACGCACTCCGGGAAGCGCACCCGCTCCCCGGCATCAGGTCACCTCCCACACACAACCAGCGGTTACTCAGTAGTTCTCCACCAGAATGCCAGAAATCCATCCCCCCTCGCGCATCCGCCCCGACCACCCTCACCGCGTCCTCCTGGTCGATTGGCAAGACGGGAACAAGTGCGCACTGGGGCTGAAGTACCTGCGCGGCGAATGCCCCTGCGCGATGTGCGTCGACGAAGTCACACGCGAGCGGCTCATCGACGTCGACTCGATTCCCGAGGACATCGAAGTGCGCGAGCTAAGCTTGGTGGGCAACTATGCCCTGAGAATCCTCTGGTCCGACGGCCACGACACGGGCCTCTTCACCTGGGAACTGCTGCACAAGCTGTGCAACCCAAAGAGCGAGTAAACCACTCGCAGCCGGACGCTAACAGCGTCCGGAGAAAGGCGAACAGACACGGCCAACAGACAGGGGCCTGTGTCTGTGATTACCGAAGGGTCGATTAGCACTCACTGAAGTTGTCGCTCATCCGGCAATTCTCCGGAGGGTGGTTACCCTCCGGCTAAAGATTACCGGAACTGCGTTCCGGTCGTTTCGCTCCGCAGCATCGCCTGGTGGGCAGCCGTCGAGAAGACCTGCGGCGACTCGTTGAACTCGTTGAGGGCGGCTTCATCCGCCATCAGGTAAATCTTCTGCTGGTACATCATGCCAAACTCGCGTTTGCCTTCGACCAGTTCCCCGGTCTTGGCGAAGCGAACCGGATCGTAGCCCGAGAGAATTACCGCATAGCGGTCCGGGTCGGCCAGGAACTTCGTCTGCTCGTCGGCCGACATAAACAGGTACGTCCGGCCGCGATGGACCGCTCCGAAGCGGGCGTCGGCCTTCTTTAGCTTGCGTGTCTCGACCATCGTCACGGCACAGCAGCCATCGAGCACAACCGGCGGAGCGGCGTTCGAAGGCACCATCTGCCCCGGAGCGGCTGACGCAAGAGGAGCCTGGGCTGCCGGCGGCGATGCCGCGGCAAACGGCGGCTGCATCGAGTATGGACCGGCGGTTGGCGCTGTCGCCGGAGCGGATGGAGCAATCGGAGCTTGCTGGGATGGAGCTTGCAGTTGAGGCCCTTGTGCAACCTGTGGCGGAGCATACGTCGCAGCCGGCGGAGCGGCTTCATATTGCTGGGTGTAGCGATTCGTTACTGGTTGGGGAGCCGGCGCGACCGCGGCAGCCACAGCGCCAGCCGACTGGTACACCGACGCCGCGGGTGCGTTCGCCGGAGGGGCTCCGTAGGCGGCTTGAGGCTGATAAATCGATGCGTTGGGATCGGCCATGTTGCCAGCAGGCTGCAGCGGCAGGGTGTTCCCCGCCGGCGGCGCGGCCGCATAGCGAGGATCGTGCGGCGGAGCGGCTGGAGACATCGGGCCCATCGGATTGCCGACCGGCGCCACATCCGGCGTTTCGCCCGAGGGTTGCCCCGGGTTGGCGGCAAACGGTTGGCGGTAGGTGTCGAGGTTTTGGTGTGTCGCCGGGCCGATCGACGATTGATAGTTGTTTCGATCGCTTGGCGGCAATTGCGATTGGTACGTGCCAGCCACAGGTCCGCCTTGATACGGCCCGGGATACGGCGACGCCTGCGGAGGAGCGGCTGCCGTCAAGGGCACTTGTCCACCCGCGGCCGGACGCGCGCCGGCATGCAGCGCGACTTGCTCCACCATCGCCGTGTATTCGGTCGCCCCGCGGAATCCGACGGTGCGAAACACTTCCAGGCCAGCGGGCGTGACGATCACATCGGTTGGCCAGCGCTGGATGTTGTACTTGCGCGCCAGTTCAGGCGACTGCTCAACGTGCACCTTCACGGGGACGCAGTAGCGCTCCACCGCTTCTGCCACTTGCGGCTGGTTGAACACTTCCTTGTCGAAGCGCACGCACGGAGGACAGTTGTCGGAATAGAAGTGCAGTAGCACGAGTCGCTTCTGCTGGGCGGCCACATCGCACGCCTGCTTGAAGTCCCCTGCCCAGTGCACCGCGTCGTTGGCCGAAGCCAGCGAGGCGACTGCCACTAAGACGACTCCTGCGACCAGACTGATGTTCCAACGCATGGCGTTTCGTGCCCCCACACCGACTCCGAAGACCAGACGTCCCGTCCTGAGACGCCGTAACGGACTCCACTTCGCCGCCCGGAGGCCGCGCTAAAGCCGCTTTCAGGGGATATCGGAAGCCGACCGGGACTGGTCGTAGGAAAAATGCCGGTTGTCCCGGAATTCAGGTTTGTGCCAGCACCGGTGGCGAGCCTGGAAGCGTCCTGGCGGGGGGTTCGGGGGGCCGCACGAGGGGCGAAGGTGGTATTTCCCCATTTTCTCCCCCACCCTTCTAGCTACAGCTTGACATGACCGATGGAATCACTAAGATTCGCTGTAGTAACACTTCTGTCTAACTTGTAAGCGTTCCTCGGCTCACTTCGGTGAGCGCCCTCGGCAAAGGGGCTTCGGCCAGTAGGCCGGCTTTTTGAGCTGCGGACGGACGCTTCTCTCACCCCACGGCGCGAGCGGACAACGCAGCGTCACAGTTCGGTCGGGTGGCTTGCGGACACGGAAATTTCGTTCGCTTCACTGGGCCGGAAGTTGCAGTACTAGCAGGAGGCGGAGAAGTTAGCTCAGGCGAATAGCCGGGAATTAGCTTGCATCGGCCGCGGCGTACTCAGGTGCGCCTGCGTCTGTTTGACCGAAAGCTGACCGGGTCCCTCAGCGGGACGCCTCCCAGGCGTCCGAACAATGGGACCGCATCTGCGTTTACGGAACGCTCTAGCGTTGGTCGGGGCTACGGCCGCTGCCGTCTGGTCCTCGCCCTTGTGGTCGTTCCGTTATCCCTATCCGTGCCGTTTTTGCGCGCGAAGCCTTCTACGACAACACAAACGCGCTTCGCCGGTTCCTCGTTGGGTAAAAGCATGGCCAAAAAGAAGTTCCGTCCTCGCACTGGGGGCGGCGGTGCTCGCGGTGGTCAGTACGGCAATCAGTATGGTGGTGGCGGCGGAGGCGGTGGCTACTACGGTGGCAACGGCTCTGGCGGCGGAGGCGGTGGTGGAAGTCGCGGCGGTGGCCCGACCCGGCGGCGACGTCGGCCGATGAATCAAGGCGGTGCCGGCGGTGGCAATCGCGAATTCGGCGAAGGCATCGACCGCAACCTCGATCCGCAAATCGATCAGCAAGGCCAGGGCGGCGGGGCGAACGACGTCCCACTGGAGCCCGGCTACGGACTGCTCGAACTGCACCCCAATGGCTACGGCTTCTTGCGCAGCCCCGACAACAACTACTCCCGCGAGCGCAGCGATCCGTTCGTGCCTGGCACGATGATTGAAAAGTATGGCCTGCGCCAGGGCGTGATGATTCGCGGCACCGTGCAGCCCGCGCGAAAACAGCAGGGCCCGCGGCTGCGTGAGATCACCGACGTCGACGGCATGCCGCCCGAAGAGTACGTCAACGTCAAGAGCTTCGACCAGAAGACTCCGATCAATCCGAACCAGTGGTTCCGCCTCGAAACAGGCCCCCAGCCGCTGACGACTCGCGTGATGGATCTGCTCACCCCTCTTGGTCGCGGTCAGCGCGCATTGATCGTCGCTCCGCCACGCAGCGGCAAGACCGTCATGCTGCAGCACATCAGCGCGGGCATGACGCAGAACTTCCCCGAGGTAAAGCAGTTCATCCTGCTCATCGACGAACGGCCCGAGGAAGTCACCGACATGCGGCGCAATGTCAAAGGCGAGGTGTGCGCGAGCAGCCTCGACAACGACATCGAAAGCCACGTCCGTCTTTCGCAACTGATCATCGAGCGTTGCAAGCGCCTCGCTGAGATGGGCCAGGACGTGTTCCTGCTGCTCGACTCGATCACCCGCCTGGCTCGCGCCTTCAACAAGTGGGTCGGCGACAAGGGTGGCACGATGAGCGGCGGTCTGAACATCAAGGCCATGGACGTGCCGAAGAAGCTGTTCGCCACGGCCCGCGCCTTCGAAGAAGGGGGCTCGCTGACGATTGTCGGCACCGCGCTGATCGAAACGAACAGCCGCATGGACGACGCGATCTTCCAGGAGTTCAAGGGCACCGGCAACATGGAACTGGTGCTCGACCGCAAGCTGGCCGAGCGCCGCGTGTGGCCGGCTATCGACGTGACCCAATCGGGCACCCGTCGCGAAGAGTTGCTGCTCGACCCCGACACGCTGCACGCCGTGACGATGCTTCGCCGCACGCTCTCGAGCATGCATCCGGTCGACGCGATGGAACAGCTCACCAGACAGCTCGGCCGGTTCAAGACCAACGCCGAGTTCGTGAAGCTGATCAGCAGCGCCCGGATGGACTAACTGTCCATCTCCGTCGCCCATAGCCGGAGGGTAACCACCCTCCGGGGAAGGACGACAGGATCGCACTACGATCTTTCGCGCCGCCCGTCTGGGGTCGGCGCCGTAGCGAATGGGTAGGCTTCGCGCACTTCTCCGGAGGGTGGTTACCCTCCGGCTGCTGATGGCATCTCAATGGCCGGCGCTTCCCGCGTCTTGCCATCCAAGACACAGCTCACGTTCACATCCCCCATCACGTTGATGGCGGTGCGGCAGCGGTCGAGGAACCAGTCGACCGTCAGCAAGATGGCGATGTACTCGACCGGCAAGCCGACCGCCGTGAAAACGAGCGTCATCGTGACCAGTCCCGCTTCGGGAATCCCCGCGGCGCCGACCGACGCCACGACGCTCGTCAACACGACCATCAATTGCTGCTCGAACGTCAGGTCGCGTCCCAGCGTCTGGCTGATAAACAGGGCCGCCATCGCTTCATAGAGCGCGGTGCCATCGTTGTTGAAATTGGCCCCGACCAGCGCCCCGAGGCTGGCCGAACGCTCGCGCACGCCGACATTCTTCCGCAGGCAATCATAGGTCAGCGGCATCGTGGCAGTGGAGCTGGCCGTCGAAAAGGCCATCACCAGCGCGTCGCGCACTCCGCGGACCGCATCGAGCGGCCGGACCCAGGATGCGAAGCGGATTCGCACCAGGTAGTAGATCGTCTGCAGCAGGAGCGCAATCAGCACGGCGACCACGAAACCGCCTAGTCGGATAAACGCGTCGAAGCCTTGAGTGCCGACAATGCTCGCCACAATGCCGAACACGGCGAACGGAATGATTTCGATCACCCAGTGCAGCAGCACCAGCAGCACGGCAAAGGTGAATTCAATCAGTCCCAGTGCCGTTTCCGTCATCGGATGATCTTTGAGCTGGCGGATGGCGAAGCCAAATGCCACGGCCAGCATGATGACGGCGATCACCTTGCCGTTGTCCCCCAGCGGACCGAGCAGGCTGCGGGGAATGTTGTCGAGCATCAAGGCGAAGACGTCTTTTCGCTCGGCCTGCTCAGCCTCGGCAGGGGGCGGCTCCGCAGGTGTCCAACTGCCAGGTCGGACGACATTCGCCACCAGGATGCCAATGCAGATGGCCACCAGTGTGTTGAGAAGCAGCAAGAACAACAGCCGCGGCGCGGTGCCTCGCGGCAATTCCGCCCGGGTAAGCGCCTGAACCACAGCCGTCAGAATCAGGGGCGCGGCAAGCGCTGCGAGCAACTGCAAGACAATGCGACTCGGCGTTTGCAAAGCCTTCGCCTGCTCTCCCAGCAGCAGGCCGACAATCACTCCCAGCGCGCAGCCGCCCAAGATGCGAAGGTAGAGTGGGATCGCCTGCCAGAGATTGATCCAACCCGATGCGACAGACGACGAAGCCGGACTTTGTTCGGTGTTTTCCAAGCGTGCATCCTCCTAGGCGAAAGCCAACGGCTTCCGGCTTCCGGAGGATAGCGCGAGGACGCGGCGGTGTCGAGTGGAGATCGAGTGCCGGCGTCGCTCCAGATGCAACACCACGCTGCAATTCTCCGGCAGGTGTTTACCTACCGGCTGCTGGATCGGCAGGGCCGCTTAGCGCAGAATCTCGAACAAACTGCTCTTTTGATCGGTCCAGAGCAGTTCCTTCTGATCCTTGTCCAGCCGCAGCGGTTCGCCGTGGGTTTGGACTACGGGATTGGCGAGGAATCGCTTGTTGCGCGTGAGCAGAATCCAGTCGCTCGCCGTGTCTCCCGAGTCGGGCCCCTCGTCGGCATGGACCTCGACGGCGGTGTAGTTGAATTTATTCGCCAGCGAAGCGACGACAGGTTCCAGATCCAAGTAGCGGTTGCTCACGTGGATCGCCAGAACACCGATCGGCTCGCCGTCGGCGCCCTTGCGCAGGTGCCGCTCATAGATCTTGAATGCCTCCGCCGTCAGCAGGTGGGCTGGAATTGCGTCGCCACTGAAGGCGTCGACAACGATCACGTCGTAGTCCTGGTCGTCCTCGCGCTCCATCTGAATGCGAGCATCGCCCAGGACGACTTCCGTCTCGGCCAGGCTGTTCTTGCGGAACGTAAAGAACTCGTCTGACAGACGAATCACCTTCGGGTCGATGTCGTAAAACCGATAGACGTCGCCGGTCTGGCCGTGGGCGGCCATGGTTCCGGCGCCCAGACCAATCACGGCCACGCGCAGGCCGCGCCCGGTCTCGCGGGGGAACTGTTCGACCGCAATGCCGGCGCCGCTCGTGCTGATGTAGTAGGTCGTCGGCTCGTTCTCGCGGAGCGGATCGGAGTATTGAAATCCGTGCAAAATCCGGCCGTGATACAGGCCTCGGCCGGCGCTATCGGTTCCCTCGTCGCCATACGTCTTCACGGCGAGTGTGCCGTAGAAGTTGCGGGCGAGGGCAAGTACGTTGTCGCCCGGCTTGTCGATCACGGCGCTCGCGACCAGCATCATCGACCCAAGCAATGCGGCGGCCAACGACCACTGCGTGATGGGCCGCTGCTGCAGCCATCCGTCCCGGCCGTCGTTAAAGATCGCCATCCACGCTACGAGGAAGCCGCAGAGAATGCTCAGAGGCAACTCGTACGAAAGCGGAAACACGTAGGGGCAAATCAGCGCCACGAACAGCCCGCCGAGTGCTCCGCCGAGAGAAATCATCAGGTAAAAACCGGTCAGCCACTTCGGCTGGGGCTTCGATTTGACGAGTTCGCCGTGGCAGAGCATGCAGATCAGAAACAGAACGGTCAGAAACGTGGCCGAGCTGATGATCACATGCTCGCCGAAGTCCTGCAGGCGGAAATCGCTTCCCGCTTTCTCGAGCAGGTAGTTGAAGGGCTGGCTCAGGCCATACGGTGAATGCAAACGATCGCGGAAAAAGGAATCGACGTCGTCAATGCGCAGCAGCGTCGCCAGGACGATGATCGAGACAATGCCCGCGATACCAAAGAACCGGCGCGAATACCACCGCTCCTTATCGAAGCAGATGATGAACGAGATCAGGTACAAGCTCAGCGGCGCGACCCACATGAAAGGAACGACCGCAATGTCCTGGCACAGGTGATTGGTAATCGCGAGCAAGCTCATCGAGGCAAGCGCCGCGAGCAGCACCCACGAGAGTCTCCGCCCCGCCGCGGGTGGTTCATGGAAGTTGGGCTCGGACGGGACGCCACCGAACGTGGCAGCGCTGCCAGTAGCATCGGCTGCGGCAGATTCCTGATCGTGCGTCGCAGCATCCTCGGCGAATTCCGCTCCCCGTTTCCACATCACCAGGCCCCATCCGCCCGCGAGAACAGCGAACAGGACGAAGCCCAGCGACCAAAGCTGGCCCTGCGTATCGACCGGAAAGGCAATCTCGAACCAGAACGGATAGCTGAGCAGAGCAAGCAGCGAACCGACGTTTGACAGAGCATACAGTCGATACGGCGAGCGGCCCGGGTAGGCCATGTGAAACCAGGCCTGGATGAGCGGTCCCGTGGATGAAAGCAAGAAGTACGGCACACCTACGGTGGCGGCCAGCAGCAGCAGGATTCGCATCGCCGGATACGCGCCGTCGGCCGGCTTCCACCAGTCGCTCGGCACGATGGGCAGCATGGCGACCGCGACGAGGAGCAAACAGGCGTGCAGCAGGCCTTGCCGAGCCGGGCGAACGCCACGGATGAGCAAGTGGGCGTAGGAATAGCCGCCCAGCAACAGCATTTGAAAGAACAACACGCACGTGGTCCACACGGCAGGGCTGCCGCCAAACCAGGGCAGAATCTTCTTACTGATGACCGGCTGCACCTGAAACAGCAAGAAGGCGCTGACAAAAATCGTCGCAGCCGACCACAGCGCCAGGCTCTCTCCCCGCAGCTTCGTGCTCATGACAGGTCTCAGCAGATGGTTGTTGCTTAGCATGGGCCAATATACGTTCTGCCGCACTGCAGAGGAGATGCCGGAACAATCGGCATAAGCGGCAGAAGCGAAACGGCGAGATTGGAAGCAACAGTTTTCGGCAACTTCGATGGCCGGTTGCGGGCGGCTGAATTCTGGCGAATTCAGCTACGTCAGAGCGCTCTGCGCTTTTTGCCAGGAGAGGGAAGGCGCGGGTTCCGACCTATTGGCGGAGCGATTTTGCTGTTCTCCGGAGGGTGTTACCCTCCGGCTATGGTGGTCAGCGTTGGCTTGGGGGCGGTTTCGGTCTGGATCGTTACCGCGATGTTCTTGAAAGCTGGCGTGCGCGACGAAGGATCGATATCGCGCGGCACGAGTACGTTCGCCTCGGGGTAGTACATCAGTGCGTTGCCGGCGCGGATTTCCGGGAACGGGCGGACGAGGATGTTTTTCATTTCCCCGGTCTGGCTGGCGACGGTCACGCGCTGGTTCTCTTGCAACCCGAGTCGCTGCACGTCGTCGGGATGGAGCAGAATCACATCGCGGCGTTCCTGCCCGCGATAGATATCCTCGACCTCGTAGACGACCGTGTTGAACTGTCCTTCGCTGCGAACCGTCATGAGCCGCAGTTGGTTGCCCTCGCCGCGGAGCGGTGGCAAGTCGTGCACGTGCAGACGCCCCTTGCCGCTTGGCGTCGGAAACTTGGGCGTGTGGAAGGTCCGCCCACCGATCTGAAACTCCTTCTTCGATCGGTCGATGTCTTTGATCTGTTCGAAGCCGGGGACGACTTGGGCGATCGCCTCGCGAATGCGGCCGGTGTCCTGCATCGAGCGCCAATCGATCGGCGTCGACGAGCCCAATACGCCGGCAGCGATGGATGCGATTACCTCGACTTCGCTGCGTGGACCTTCGAGCCGGCGAGGTCCGCCGTCGCTCAAGCGGACGTAGTTGAACATCGACTCCTGCGTGGTCGGCTGCGGCTCTTCGTCGCGTGCGAGCACCGGCAGGATGATCGTTTCCTTGGCGAGTCCGTGCGCGTGCCCCGTGTTGAGCGTCGTGTTCAGGTAGACGATCGTATCGAGTTCGCGAATCGCTTCGGCCGCGTAGTTCGCATCGGGATTGCTGCCATACAAATTGCCGCCGAGGCAAAAGCCGAACTTCAGCCGCCCTTCGCGGGCCCCATCCATGCAAGCGAGCGTGTCGAGGCCAACCGTCGTCGGCAGGCGAACGCCAAACTGGCTTTCCAGCCGCTGGAAAATTGCGTCCTTCAGCTTCGGCGTCACCCCCATGCTGCCGATGCCTTGCACATTGGAGTGGCCGCGGATCGGCATCAGCCCGGCATTCGGCCGGCCGACCATGCCCCGCATGAAGGCAAGGTTGCAAATCGCCTGCACGTTCTCCACGCCGTTGGCATGGTGCGTGATGCCCATCGTCCAGCTAAGAACGACGTTCTTGGCCGCCGCATAGCGCTCGGCAATCGCGTCGATGTCCGCTTGGGCGACGCCCGACTTCGCGTGAATTTCCGCCCAAGGAATCGCGCGCAGGGCTTGAATCCACGTTTCGTATCCTTCGCAGTACTCCGACAGAAACCGCTCGTCAGCGGCCCCCATCTCGTCGATGCGCTTGGCCACACCGGTCAGCAGCGCCAGGTCGCCGCCGATGTGTGGCTGGACGTAGAGCGTTGCGATCTTAGTGCCGAAGAGCAGGCTCCACGGATCGCTCGGAACGCGAAAGTTCACCAGTCCCGTTTCAACAACCGGATTGATGACGATCACCTCGCCGCCCCGACGACGAACGTTCTTCAATGTCGTCATGAGTCGCGGATGATTGCTGGCCGGATTGCCACCAATGAGAAATACGCAGTCCGCGTGCTCGACGTCCTCAAGCTGAATCGTCGCCGTGCCGGTGCCGACGGCGCTTTGCAGGCCCACGCCGCTCGCCTGGTGGCAGTAGTAGCTGCAGTTGTTGACGTTGTTGGTGCCGTACAGCCGGGCGAAGAGCTGCAACAGAAAACCAGCCTCATTCGAACTGCGGCCGCTGAAGTACCAAAACGTTTCGTCGGCTTGCACCGCTTGCAGCTTGCGGACGATTCGCCCCTGGGCGTCGTCCCAGGTGATTACCTTGTAATAGTCACTGCCGGGCTCAAGAACGACGGGATGCACCAGTCGGCCGCAGGTTTCGAGGTCCAGCGGCGAAAACGCCTGCAACTGGGCAGTCGAGTAGGTGCTCCAGAACGAATCCTTGATGGCCCCCTGCATGTCGGCAGCCATCGCCTGGAGGGACTTCTTGCAGACCTCGGGAAAGTGGCCGGCCTCGTTGACCATGCCCCCCTTTTGTCCGCCCATTCCGAGGGCGCAGGTCTTACAGGCGTTACGAGTACGCATCGCCCGCCACATGTTCCACAGACCGACTTCGCGTCCCTTTTTGAGCGTATACCGAATGGCCCGCCAGCCACCGCCGCTTTTCATGCGCTTCATGGCGGCAGTATACAGCGCGGGGCGGAGTGGCTCAAAATAATTACACTTCCGGCTCGTTCCCACGTTCTGCGTGGGAACACAAGGACCGACGCTCTGCGTCGTGCGCTATTGGCAGGAGCGAGGCTCTTGCCGGGAGCAGAAACACAGGACGCAGAGCGTCCGTGGTTGCGTTACGACGCAGAGCGTCGTAACGAGGGAATGCGAGGAAGATTTCGCTTTGAGATCAGCCGGCGGGTTTGCGATCGCGCTCCAATCGGTCGAGCGCCTCGCGGGCCATGGTCTTTACGCGAGCCTTGTCCGATTGAATACGTGGCATCTCGCTTGTGCTGAGCGTCTTGAGCCGATCGATGAGCGGCTGGATGTCGGCTTCGGGGTTAGCCTGGGCGAGCACCAGGGTCGACTGGATGCCAGCCTGCAGGACGCTCACCCGTTTGCGGTCGCGATCCCGCTCGCTCCCCTCATCCTTGGCGGAGTGTTCGTTGTCGGGGTCGAGCATTTCCTGGAGCGTGCGCACCGCTCGTTCATCGCCATTGCGGGCCAGGCCTGTGCCGGCGTTGTAGCGGGCACTGGCGTAAGCGTCGGACTGCATGCGTCCGAGTCGTTCCAGCGCCTCGTCGCCTCCAAGCACACCGAGCGTGTAGGCAGCCACCGAGCGAAGCTCGGCATGGGGCCGATAGGCCGTGGGGTTGCCGTCGCTGTCGTTAATCGGCTGGTCGTTCTGATCGCTCGCGCGGGATGCTTCGAGCACGACCCGCATCACATCCTCGTTCTGGCGCAACGTCTCCGGCCCCAGATTGCTGGCGAGCACTGCCAGGGCTTCCAGGGCGCTTAGTCGAACTTCGAGTTCCCCCGCCGAGCGTTCCTGACTGGCAGCGCGGACCAGGGCGGGGATCACTTCGGGCGTCTCGAACGAGCCGAGCGCACGGGCGAGGAACATCCGTCGTTTGTTGCGAACCTCGTCCTTTTTTCCTTCGCTCGGCGGATGGTCGAGATCGGTCATCAGCACGTCGGAGAGCTGACTGGCAAGCGCCGCATCCTTGCGGAGCGAGTCGTACCGCGGGTCGGGGCTGCGGAGCAGGTCAGCCAGTTCGTAGGCCCGCTGCCAGCTCGACTCGTCGAATTTCTTCAGATCACGCACCAGCGTGGCTGGGTCGTCGCGCCCCATGTGGGCCAGCCAACTGAACGTGAGCCAAAGCAGGACCACAATGCCGACGATGGTCAGCGGAATGAGGAACAACTGCAGAATGAAGGTGCCCGTCGGTGGCTCGACGGGGGGCAGCGAACCGTAAGACTTGCCGCCGGCAGGCGACCGCCGCAGATCGCCGTCGGACGAGGACATAGAGAGGCTCCGAAAGTGGGGTCAGCCCTCAGTTTAGGCGGAGCCCTAGGGGCGTCAAGCAGAGCGTCGGCTGCGCCGGCGCCGTCTCCCGTAGCTGAATTCGCCAGAATTCAGACAATGCATTCTCCACTCAAGGGGCGTTTGGGCTTCGCCGAGTTGAGCTACGAGGCGCCGCCGCGATTCGGCATGCAGGATCGCCATTCGGAGTGTGCCGGCGGCGAGGTTCTTGCTACAACTGCGGGATGAAATTGCTGGATCTGACCTTACCGACTGCGGAAGAAAACCTGGCCCTGGACGAAGCCCTGCTCGACGAAGCCGAGGCGGCGGGGCGACCGCTGGAAACCCTTCGACTCTGGGAATCTCCGCAACCGGTGGTCGTGGTGGGGCGATCGTCGAAAGTTACTATCGAAGTCAACCTGCCAGCCGCCCAGCAGGCCGAGGTGCCCGTGCTGCGACGGTGCAGCGGCGGGGCCGCAATCGTCGCGGGGCCGCAGTGCTTGATGTATGCCGTCGTTCTCAGCTACGAGCGGCATCCCCATTTGCAGATGCTCGACGAGGCCCATCGCTTTGTGCTCGGCCATATCCAGCAAGGGCTCGCACGCCTGAACATCCATGCCGATCTCTGCGGAACCAGCGATCTGGCAATAGAGGGCAAAAAGTTTTCGGGCAACAGCCTCCGCTGCAAACGAACTCATTTGCTCTACCACGGCACCCTGCTCTGTCCGGGTTACCGGACCGGCATGATTGGCGAGTTGCTCGGCACCCCGCCGCGGCAACCGGAATATCGACAAGGCCGCGACCATCTCAGTTTCGTCACGACTTTGCCCGCCGGCGGAAGCGAGCTGAGGACTGCCGTGGCAGAAGCCTGGAACGTCGAAGGTTCCGTGACCGATTGGCCGCGGCAGCGGACCGCCGAGCTCGTTGCTGCCCGCTATTCGCAGGCGAGCTGGAATATCGAAGCCGCCTAGCGCGAAGTTTTCGCGAGCGTAGCGGTTATGCGGGCCGCTTGTAGCAGTCGTCGGCAACGCGCGTGTCGTGCCCCCGATGTCAGTCATTCGGCTGGGGGCGGCGGGCATCGCCCGGCTCATCGTAAGGACTTGTGGGGGACGATGTTGGTCGACAGTCAGACACCGCGCCCTGCCGATCCGGAGGTGGGCCCTTGCCCGAGATTCCGCATGAATGCACTCGCGACCAGCGCTTGGGCAGCTTTCGCTGCCTGATCGGTCGGGGTGCGCGCGGAACTGGACCTCTTGGCACTGGCCACGTTGCCTCTCTGGCGCTGATCCTGGCGCTATTGCCAGCCGTCGCTTCAGCGCAGCTATCGTGGCCGCGGGTTCCCGGCTTTCCGCCCATGCATCAAGCTCCGGGCGGCGGGGCGCCGGGGCAAGTCGTTTCGACGACGCCCCACCCTTCCGTTGCCCGTATCATTGTGCCGGAAAAGGATGGCCAGTCGTACGGCTCCGGCACGCTGATCGATGTCAACGGCCAGCACGGCCTCGTCGTGACCAACTGGCACGTGGTCCGGGACGCCTCCGCGGAAATCACCGTGGTCTTTCCGGATGGATTCCGTTCTCCCGCTCAGGTGGTGAAGGTCGACCAGGACTGGGATCTCGCGGCGCTAAGCGTTTGGCGTCCCACGAGCGCAGCTCCGGTGCCGATCGCCCCTCTGGCGCCGAAGCCGGGCGAATCGCTGACGATTGCTGGTTACGGTTCCGGCGACTATCGCGCGGCGCTCGGCGTTTGCACGCAGTACCTGGCTCCGTCGGAGCGGCATCCTTATGAACTGGTCGAAGTCGCCGCCGAAGCCCGGCAAGGAGACTCCGGTGGACCGATCCTGAACGAACGCGGCGAACTGGCGGGTGTGTTGTTCGGCTCGGGACCGGGCTATACGTCGGGCAGCTATGCAGGACGCGTCCGTGAGTTTCTCGCGACCGTGCTCCCCTCCAATTCGGGTAGCGGCCAGACGGCGATTGCCGCCGTGCCTCCACCGCCCGCAACGAACACGCCGCCGCTGGCTTCATCGACGACCAGCCCGCCGGCGAATATGTTGCCGCTGCAACCGCTCGAGACGACGTCGGTGGCCAACCCTCCGCAGTCGTCTCCCGCGCGGCTCGCGGAAGTTGGGATGGGCTTCGCGCCGCCCATGCCGCTGGCCCCGACGGCGACTCCCGTTCCCCCCTCACCGGTCGATCCACCCGTCGCCGCCTCTCCCGATTTGCAGAATCAACCGGTTCGGCCGGTGCCGCTCATTGCCGAGAGCGAGGGACGCGGGTTTGAGGTCGAGCCTCCGCTCACACCGGTGGAACCTGACAGCATCAGCCGATGGCGTCCTCGGTCTGAGGATCAGGAAGCGGTCGATCCACGCACAGCGGTAACTCCTCGTCCGACGACAAGCAGCGATAGTCGCGCCGGGGACCAATTGGTCAGCCGATCCGAAGACCAATTGCGTCGCCTCGACGCCGATCTCGACGACGCCCGCCCGATCACTGCCGACTTGGACCGCGACTCCACGGCTGCGGGACGTCTGGCGATGGTGCCTCACTCCCCCCTGCCACCGCGCCAGGGATTGCCAGCGCCGGAGATTGCAAACGCTTCGGCCGATCAGCTCTTGTCGGCGGCGTGGCAACGCATTGGTGGCACGTCGTTCTGGGACCAATCGAAAACGGTCCTGGCGATCGTCGGCCTGCTGACGCTGCTCATCCAGTTCTGGCGATTCAACAGCCACTCCGAGCCGCCGCCCGAAGCGGACTAGCGAGCTGAACGTCCCCAACCGGCAGCGGCTGCTTTACAGCGACTTCACGTACAGGATTTTGTCGTCCCCCGGGGCGTAGAAGTCGGCGACTCGCGAATCGAACCGATAGCCGCACGCTTCGTAGAAGGCCCGCGTCGCCCAATAGTCCGGCCGGCCCGACGTCTCGATATAGATCCGCTGTCCCCCGGCCGCTCGGACGGCCTCTTCCGTGCGTTGCATCAGAGCCTTCCCGAGGCCGCGAGCTTGTAGCCGCGGGTCGACGGCGATCCAGTACAAATCGTAGCTGGCGACCGTCACGCTGATCGGACCAAAGCAGGTGTACCCGAGCACCGCTCCGCCCTGCTCCGCAATTACGAAGTGGTAGCCCGACTCGATCCCTTTAGCGCGGCGCTCTTCGACCAGTTCCACCGCCACGTCGACCTCGGCGGGTCGGAACTTTCCAGTGGCGGCAACGATCTGCCGAATGGCAAGGGCGTCGGACGGCTGAACGTCTGACCGAAACGTGGTGGGTTCGTGTGGGCCTTCAAATTGGACGCCGCCCGCTGTTCGTTGGGACCTGCGTTTGAGCTTTTCATCGCCAGCGGGGACATGCTCCCGCAGGGCGTCATCCAGAATCCGCTGGACTGCCGTCGGGAAGTCGATGCCAGCCGTAGCCAGCGCCGCCGCAAAGCCCGCGTCGGGGGAAAGGCACGGATTGGTGTTGATCTCCAAGACCCACGGCTGGCCTGATTCATCCACACGAAAATCGACCCGTACATAGCCACGCAGATCACATGCTCGCCAGCATGACCGGGCCAAATACTCCAGCTGGCGGAGCAAGGGACGATCTTCTGAAGCGAACCCGAACCGCCGCGGCGTATGCTCGAACTCGAACGAACCTTCCGACCACTTGGCGTCGTAGCCCACGATCCGCGGCTTGTCGGCGGGGAACCGACTGAAGTCGATCTCCGCCGGGGGCAGCACCTGAGGCCCGTCGGGACCCGCGAGGAGCGAAAGGTTGAACTCTCGCCCGGCAATGAATTGCTCGGCAAACGCCCGGCCAGCGAATCGCGCCGCTCTCTGCTCGAGCGCGCTCCGCAATTCATTCTCCGTATCGACCTCAACAATCGCCGAGTCATCAATCCCGACCGAGGCGTGCTCCCAGATTGCTTTCAGGATATAACGGCCCGGCAGCGGTAAAGTCGCGGAGCGGTCGTCGAGCGTCAGCCACGGCGGCGTCGGCAGCGCCGCGCTCAAGAGCTTCTGCTTCGCTGCGGGTTTGTTGTTCGTCAGGTCGAGCGCCGCCTGGGACGAACCGGTGAACGGGATGCCACGAGCGTCGAGCAGCGCCGGCGCCAGCGAAGCCAGGCGATCGCTGCCGCCGAGCGATTCAGCGAGGTTGAAAACGACATCGGGCTTAGCAGTCTCCAGGCCAGTCGCCACGTGCGACAGATCGAGCGTGCAGCCGAACCGCTCGGTCGAGTGTCCCAACTGGCGGCAGGCGTTTTCGATGGCCTCAACCTGGACCAGTACATCGGCTTCCGAGGCGTCGGCATCGGGAGCAACCGCGTTGTGCAGAATCAACACGCGGAGCGTCATTGGCGTTTCAGTCCCCGACCAAAGCGCCGCGGTTTCGAGTTGGCCGCCTCGGCCACCCGTGGCTCGGCGCTCTTCACGATGCGGGCAATCAGCTCGCGATAGGTCCAGCCGGCCTTCGTCGCCAGGATCGGCAGATCGGAGTGCTCGGGATGGAGCCCAGCCAGCGGATTAACCTCCAGAAACAGAGGCTGACCGTCGGCATTGCAGCGAAGGTCGATCCGGCCAGCATCGCGGCAGTTGAGCACGCGCCACGCGGCCAGGGCGACCCGTTCCGCCTCCCGCACCTGGTCGTCATCAGCGGCGCTAGCCAGCCGATACTCGACCAGTTCCTCGCACCGTTCCTTGTTCACATACGAGTAGACATCGGGCTCCGCCTCGCTGCGAAGGATGATCTCCAGCGTGGCTACCACCTCGGCCTGCTCCCCGCTACCGACGAGGCCGACGGTGAACTCGCGTCCCGGCAGGAAGGTCTCGACCAGCACCGGTTGTTCGTAGGTCGTGAGCAATTCCCTGCAGGCCGCTTCGAGCTCACGCTGGTTGCGGCAGATCGACTTGGGCGTGATTCCCTTCCCGGTTCCTTCGGCCACCGGTTTGACGAACAGCGGAAACGGCAGCGACATGCCAACCACGTCGCTCAACTGCTGCACCGTACGAAAGGGCGCCGTCGGCACGCCGCTGTCGCGGACCACGGTCTTCGTCAGTCCCTTGTGCAGGGTCAGCGCCATCACGAGCGGGTCGGAGAACGTGTACGCGATGCCATACGCGTCCAGGATGGCCGGCACTTGAGCCTCGCGCGCTATGCCGCTCAGCCCTTCGGCGATGTTGACGACCAGGTCCCATTCATCGCCCGCCGCGAGCCGCGAAACCAACTGTCGCACGTGCCCGATCCGGTCGGTCTGATGACCGAGCTCGCGCAGCGTCCCTTCCAGGGCGGCGACGGTGTCGGGGCGATCAAACTCGGCGGTCTCGTCTTCCGAGAAGCCGGCGGCCAGATACTCAGCTCGCAGGTCGTACGTAAGCCCGATCCGCATCGGCGGCGTCCTTCTGCTGAATCTCTGCGTAAAGCTGACTGCGCCACCGCTCGGCGTCGACGCGGTTCATATCGAGCGCCTCGATCAGGCCCTGACCCGGTCGCAGCAATTCGAGCGGGCATCCCTCTGACAGTTCATCGACCAGCCCGTCCGCCGTGTAGTCAAACGGATAGATCCGGCAGACCAGCGGCCGAATCTCCAACGGCAGCACACACCCCGCCGAACCGAGGAATGTGCAATCGCCACTGGCTTGCTTGCGCAAGACGCGCCGGCTGCCGCCTGCTTCAAAGACATTGTCCCGCCAGATCGGGTCGTCATCCTGGTCAGCGTAGGCGGGATTGGCCGGCTGGCGATACTCCCAGAAGTCGCTGCGGCCTGTGTGCTGCTCGATCCGGCGCAGGTCTCCTGGGGTCGTAAAGATCTCACAGGTTTGGCAACAGGTCTTCATGTGTCGCGAGCAACGGACACAGAGAAATTCATCGCAATCCGTCACAAAGCACCTTACCAGGCAAGCAGAAAGGGTGGCGGGGCCCAAGGAACGCAGCGACTGGCTCCCTGCATTCGGCGATGCCCGAGGCTGCGCTTCGCTTAGGCCCCGCCACCCGACATTTCGAACCGACATTTTCGAACCGATGTTACGGAACCGGATCGGGATACCGGTAGACCAGTCCCTCGTAGTTCCGCAGCAGCAGATCATCCCCTTCGCGACCGACGACGTAGTTCGGCTGCAGCGGAATTTTTCCGCCGCCCCCGGGAGCGTCGATCACGTAGGTCGGCACCGCGTAGCCCGTGGTGTGACCACGCAGGCCTTCGATGATCTCCAGCCCCTTCGACACCGAGGTGCGGAAGTGGGCCGAGCCGCTGATCGGATCGCACTGGTACAGATAGTACGGGCGAACCCGCATCATCAGCAGCCGATGGATCAGGTCCTTCATCGTCGACACGCTATCGTTCACCCCCTTCAGCAGCACCGTCTGCGAGCCGAGCGGAATCCCCGCATCAGCCAGCCGGGCGCAGGCCTGAGCCGCTTCCGGGGTGCACTCGTCGGGATGGAGGAAGTGAACGCTCATCCAGAGCGGGTGATACTTCTTCAGGATCCGGCAGAGGCTCGGCGTGATGCGCTGCGGCAGCACGGCAGGCATCTTGGTCCCGATGCGGATGAACTCCAGGTGCGGAATCTCCCGCAGCCGGCCGAGCATCCAATCGAGCTTGTCCTCGCTCAGTGAGAGCGGATCGCCCCCCGAGATGAGGCAGTCGCGAATGGTCGGAGTCTGGCGAATGTACTCAAACGCCTTCTCCAGCCGCTCCTCCTTCGGCATCAGTTCGCCGTGGCCGACCACGCGCGAGCGCGTGCAGTAGCGGCAGTAGGTCGAACAGAAGTCGAGAGCCAGGAGCAGCACCCGATCCGGATAGCGATGCACGAGCCCCGGCACGGGACTGTGACCGTCTTCGCCGAGCGGGTCGTCGGCTTCGCCCGCGGTCCGCAGAAACTCGTTCTTGGTCGGAACGACCGTGCGGCGGAGCGGCTGCTGAGGATCGTCCGGATCGAGCAGGCTCATGTAATACGGGGTGACGCCGACGGGCAGCATCGTGCCCCCTTTGACCAGCCCCTCGCGCTCGTCCTCGGTGAGGACCAGCATCTTTTCGAGTTGCGCCTGCGTCCGGACACGATTGCGCGATTGCCAGCGCCAATCGTTCCAGTCTTTGTCGGAAACGGTCGGAAAGAAAGCCCGCCGGAAAGCTCGTGTTCGGCCGGTGGATTTGGCCTTGCGAGCGAGTGCCGGCGGCGGTGGCGGTGGCGGTGTGGCCGTGCCCAATCCCAGGCGAGGCGTCACAGCCGCGGCGGACAACGTCGGTAGTGAGAAGGTGCTTGAGATGGAGTTGAACGTACTACCGGGAGGTTCTTCGACTTCGACCGCGGTAGCAGACTGCTCGAGTTCCGAGCCGTTCATAAAAACGTTCCTTAGGAGCCATGCGGCATTCCGTCGGACCGGTCTCCCTGCCGGCCGACGTCGGATCGCGTCCACAGCGATCCGTCTGCATCCCTTGTTCCGCGCCGCTTCGCTTGAGCAACTCAAGTACCCAGCCGGCACATTCGAGCAAAGAACGCATCAAAAAGTTGCCAAAACCTTCGCAATGATCGCTGGGCTTCCCAAAACGAACATCAACCCGGTGCAAGACGATCCCGCTGCAACCGGGCCTGCGTGCCCGGCAAGGCAAAACGGATCGATGACACTGGCGCTCCATCCCAGTCTTCCCAGCCTTTCGCGAAGTGCGCGGGAATTAAAGACCCCGGACGACCGGCTGTCAATGGTCCAATCGACCAGATTCTTTCGGATTCATCGGGATTTCCGTTTCGTAATTTTTCGATTCATCGTTTGGGCCAGCCGGCCGCTCGGCGGGCCCATCGGCAATGCGAAACGAAACGTCGCAAGTCGCTGGCCAGACGCTTACGTGGTCTTGCCGACCGCCTTGGCGATCATCTGGTCGAACAGCTTCTTCTGAGCGGCCAGCGCCGCCATCCGGTCCTGCTGCTTGCTCGCCGCTTCGCAGAGAACCCACCCCTCGTACTTCGATTGCACGAGCAGGTTGATCAGTTCCTGCCAGGGATAGCCCGGAGCGTCCAGCTCGCGGACGTGGCAGGTGTGCCCAAACCGGTCGCGGACCAGCTTGAAGTTCGCTTCCAGGCCGTCCCCCTTCAGGTCGGTCTCGTTGCTATTCCAGCAGACGTAGACGTTTTCGTCCTTGGCGACGTCCATGATTGCCTTGATCGTCGGCAGCTCTGCACACTGACCGTGCACCTCCAGCCGAATCTGCTGGCCGAAGCCGGCCGCATACTCGCCAACCTCGTTCAGCGCCTCGCCGATCTGCTTGATCGTCTGCTCCTTGGGCACGTTGGGCCAGAAACGGTCCGGCTTCACCTTCACCCCCGACCCGCCGATGTCGTGGCTCAGCCGGACGAACTCTTTCGTAGCTTCGATCGCCTTCTTCACTTCCTCTGGCTTCGGGCTGTCGAACCGCTCGTTGCTCCCGATGCCGACGATCGTCACCCCGGCCTCCGAGAACTGCTTCGCGACCGCGTTTCGCTCATCGTCCGACAGGCTGGGCTCCACCTTGTGGGCGTGAGTCGTACGCAGCTCCACCCCCCGGACGCCCGTCTTCTGGCAGTTTTCCAGGAGCGTCTTCAGATCCCAATCCGCTCCCCACATGTACGTGACCAGGCCGTAGGCGATCGCCGTCGACTCGTCCTGAGCCCGGGCGGCGCCTGCGAGCGGCGAACTCAGGGCAGTCAGGGCGCCAGCGGCGGCGGTAGCTTGCAAGAATTGACGGCGAGAGGGAGAGATCATCAGTTGGTCCTTGGTGAATTTCGAAGTGAGAAGAGTCTCGGGGCTGTGACTGGGCCCGCCGAATGTCGGGCAGGCCCAGCGACGCGGCCCAAGCCAGATACTGGGTAGCTGTTCAAAATTTCAGGGGGTTTTTCATCGGATTGGGGTCCCCTGTACCCCCGGGGCGCGATGAAAAACCCCCTGAAATTTTGAACAGCCAGCTTGCTGGTTGGTTTAATTGGCTCCGCCCTATCCTGCAAGGCTCGCAGCATCCCTGCGCGCACGGCCGCCCCACGGACAATCATACAAACATTTTCAACAACTGTCAACAACCGCCCGATTCAACGGCCGTCGTGGGCGGTTTCGTTATAGCCGAACGGCCGCAACGGTGCGAAACTTTTCTCGCTCCCGTGCCTTTCATCCTCGGCCCCTCGCCGACACCACTCCTCCGGAGAGATTCCCATGCGTTCCGCCATCGTGACGCTGGCGCTGGCCGCCCTGGCCACAGCCGCCGCGCCAGCCCGCGCCCAGTCCATGCCCGAAGTTGGCGCCCAGGCGACGCCCTTCAAAGTCTTCGGCGTGACGGGGCAGTTCGACGGCAAGGAGGTCGAACTGGCCGCCCGGCCGATCGAGCACCGGCAGCTTTACCTGTTCGTCGCCGCCGACACCTGGGACCGCCCCACGGGCCGCTACCTGAAGAAGCTGGACGACCACCTGCTCAAGGGCATTGAGGGGGTAGACGCCATCGACGTCTATGCCATCTGGCTCACCGCCGCCCCGCAAGACGCCAAGGATTACTTGCCCAAGGCCCAGCAGTCGCTGCGTCTCGGCCAGACGTCGCTCGCCGTCTTCGAAGGTCCGGAGCAAGGTCCCGACGGCTGGGGACTCGATCCGGAAGCTTATCTGACCGCCGTCCTGGTCCAGAACGGCAAGGTGACCGCGAGTTTCGCCTACCGGTCCACCAACGACACCGACGTTCCCGCCCTGGTCGAAGCCATCCGCAAGTAGCCCGGCTCGGCGAGCGCCTCCCCAAACTAAAACTCGACCGAATCGGTCACGGTCCCAAACGAATCGATCGGCCGGGTCGCGGCGAGCAGCGCGGCGACGTCCCGTCGGATGAAGTTGTTGATGAAGAAAGCGATGACAAAGCCTCCAAGCGCCGCGGCAATGAAGATGGCTGACGCCACGCGCGATTCGCGCACCGACGGAGCCAGCAAGACCATGATGACGGCGCCCATCGGCACAATGCCCGCGGTCGCTACCGAAACATACGCATGCTTCGGAATTGCAAGCAACATCCGGTGCTCTTGATCGGTGGGAGTCGTGTTGCCCAGCAGCGTGGGATAAAAGACGCGAATGGCCACCCAAGTCGAAGCCAGGAACGGGAAGCCAGCCGACACGAGTCCGCACGTGCCCTGCGACAGCAGGAAGTGCAAAAAACCCGACAAGTGGAAGTGACCAGGCGCCAAGAGTCTCAGTCCGATGGGAAACATGATTCCTGCGATCACCCAGCAAGACACCCCGATCGCCGCAATCGCATGCCCAATCCAGAACACCCGGCGGCGGGCTTCCTCATGCAAAGCGGGTGGAACTGGCTGGCCCTGATCGAGACGTTTCACCGCTCCGCCGACCGGCATGAGAAACCAAATGATCAGTGCGGTGCCCAAAGGGAACAGCGTTCCGTTGACGATGGGTGTCAGCGTGTAAAACGCCTCCAGCAGTTCCTTATTGTTTTGGATGATGCTCCCCCGATTGAAGAACCAGTTGAAAATCGCCGCCACGATGAACGGCGTCAGGTTCAGCGGAATCAGGGCCAGCAGCGGGTGACGGCGGAAGGCCTTTTGCCAACCATGGCTGGTCGCTTTGAGCAGATCCCAAGCGCCGGGATTCAAGCACAGCGAGAGATCTCGCGCCAGCGCGTTGCCATCGGCCTGACGCTGCGCCGGGTCCGCCGACATCGCTCGCCGGAGCACTTGTTCCATCCGCATGGTCAACGGATCGCTGGCCGCCTGCATCGGCCGGGCAGGCGCGGTCTCCAGCCGGCGGCGGGTCATGTCCTCGAGGGTTGCCGTCCATCCCTCCTTGAGCGATTCGTCTCGAAAGGGCCGCTCGCCAAACAGGAGTTCCCACAGCACCACGGCCAGCGAAAACAAGTCGCTCCGCCCGTCGAGGTCGGACGGCTGACGGGGGTGCTTCGGATTGCACGCCTCGAGTTGCTCGGGGGACATGTACGCCAGGCTGCCGCCAAAGTAGGCCGCCGGCGTGGCGCCTTCGAGTTGCGAACAGAAGCTGATGTTGAAGTCGGCCAGCTTCGGCGCTCCGTCGCCTGAAAGCAGGATGTTGGCTGGCTTCACGTCGCGATGCAGCACGCCCTGTTTATGGGCGTAGTCAAGCGCCTGGGCGAGTTGAATGCCCAGCCGGGCGACCGTCTCCGGCCAGTTCGTCCCGCGCAAGCGTCGCTGGGCGGCGGAGTCGTCCCCCATCGCCGTGCCGGTCTTCTGCACGGCCTCGTTCACCGCGGCTGCCAGGATTGCTCCCGTCCGCGCCTGGGGCGGCGTCTCGCGAACCTTCGCGGCGACTTCCTGCAACGTGCCACCGGGCGCGAACTGCATGTACAGCACGCGCACGCGCTGTTCCGGAAGCGCCCGCTGGTCGTAGACCCGGACGATGTTCGGATGATCGAGCGTTGCCAGCGTTTGCGGTTCGTTTCCTTTGTCGGCCGAGACCTTCAAAGCCACCAGCCGCTGCATCGAGAGCTGCCGGGCCAGGAACACGCTGCCAAACGCCCCTTTGCCCAGTTCCACCAGCAGATCGAAGTCGTCGACCTGTTGCCCGACCCGAAACCCTTCGGCCCGCTTCACTCCCAGGAGCTGCGTGGTTGCCGACAAGTCGTCGCAACCGAGCAAACGCTTGAGCGCCTCGCTGCTGCGAGGGAAGCGCTCGTAATACTCGCGCGGGGAGACGTTCTCGCCGGTCGAACGGCGGACATGATACTCCTCGTAGATCAGGTCGCACGGCGGTTCGCCCTGATCGAGCAATTCCGGGTGTTCTGCGGCGTATTGCTCCAACTTCCGCAGCAGGCCGCGGGCCGCCCGCTGTTCCAGGTCGACTTTGACCAGTTCCACCAGCACCATGCGTCGGAGCGCCGGTGGTTCGGGGGGCGGCAGGAACGTTTCGATGCTCGGCAACTCCCCCTTTTCCCAGCTTTCCAGGAAACGATCCAGGCGCTCGGCCAGAGCATCCCAAACTTGCGTGGCGGCGTCCTGGGTAAGTTGCAGCGTCATCGGCACGTGTCGCGACAATCGGCGCGGAGCTTCCTGAGTGTCCGCAGCGTTTGAGCGTACGGTCCCTCCTACGAGTAGTGCAAGCCATCCGAAAGGGATTAAACTGTCAGTCAGTGTAGCAGGCACACTCCGTGTTCCGTCTTTCTCCGACTTCGCTTCCTGCAGACGGCGCACGGAGTGTGCCTGCTACCTGAAAGCTTGGAGGCAGATCATGGAAATCACCGAAGAATCCCTCGTCAGTCAGCTCCGCGCGGGCGATTCGACGGCGCTGGCTCAGTTCATCGAACTCCGCCGGCCGCAATTGATGGCCTACATCGAACGCCAACTCGGTTCGGCCCTGCGACGGAAGGTGGAACCCGACGACGTCTTTCAAGACACGAGCGCCGAAGCCGTTCGTTCGTTACACGGCGCCGCGATCAGCGAACGCGATCCGTTCGGCTGGCTCTGTCAAATCGCCGAGCGCAAGATCATCGACCTGCACCGGCGTTTTTTCGACGCTCAGAAGCGCGACGCCGGCCGCGAAGTTCCTCTCTCGGCTCCGGCGAGCAGTAGCGACGACGCCCCGAACGCGGGCCTGATCAATATGCTGGTCGCCAGCATGACGACGCCGAGCCAGGCCTTCTCGCGCAACGCCCGCGAGGAGCGACTGTTCGAAGCGCTCGCCGCCCTGCCCGAAGATCAGCGCGAAGCGCTGCGGCTGCGGTACATCGAGAATCTTCCCTCAAAGCAGATCGCCGAGCGACTCGGCAAGTCCGATGCTGCGGTGCGGGTGATGCTCACCCGCTCGCTGAAAAAACTTCAGGACTTGCTTGGTGAGGAGGGAGCTCCCACGCGAGTCTAGGGCGATCCAGTCCTCGGCCAACCGCTGCAAAGCAACAGCAAAGTTGCAAAGGGTGGCGGGGCCTAAGAAGCGCAGCGCCGTGGCCCCGATCAACTACCAACGGGCAACGCCGTGCTTAGGTCTCTGCGGGCAGGGCCTCACCGCATCCACAGCAGCCCTTCCCCGATCCACCCATGAATCTTCATGGATGTTTTTCCATCATCCGTCGCCGGTCTACTTCGTTACCGGCTTACTTCGTCGCCAGCCCTTCGATCAGCATCGGCTGCTGGGCTTCGTAGCTCAGGCTGCTGAGAAACTTCTTCGCAGCGATGAACTCCATCGGCGACAGCGAAGCAACCTGCGGTTGCAGCCTGGCCTGCATGTCGTCGGCAATCTGCTTCACGTGGGCGTAGAAATCGGTTCCCGCTCCGAAGTCTCCCGGAGTACGCGTCGAGAACGCCATTTCGACCGCCGCCCGATCCGCGGCAAACTCGCCGCCCATCAAGGCGGTCGGCCAGGTCAGCCGCCCGCTGGCCCGATCGTACTGATACGGTCCCAAGCGATCGGGCGCCGCCTTGCGAGCAATCGCCACATAGCCTTCCGGCGAAAGGGGCTTCGGCTGGGCCGCTTTGCGAGCGGTCCGGTTGACCTCACGTTCGCGGAAGAATCCCAGAATCCGCTGCTGGCGATTCACCAGGGCCTGCGCCTTGGCTTGCTGCCAATTGATCGCCGCGAGCGAATCGAAGTAGTTCGCCTCACCCGCCGCGCGGGTCAGATCGGCAGCCCCCCGAAGGACCCCCTCTTCGAACGTCGACGAATGGTAGCCATAGCCGAATCCGCCATAGCCGCCGGATCCGATGTTGTCGACCACGACGGGCCCCGTCGACTGCAGGCCCGGACCGGGCGAATACTGCTGGGCACTGACCGCCCCCGTGAAGGCAACGATCACCGTCAAAACGCTGCTGGAAAGTAGCTTGTTCATTTTCTCCCCCTCCTCACATGCAACACGCTCGTTCACCTACCTTGCTAAGCGTAAATACCGGTCAGAGTGTTACACCTAACACGGGGGAAAAACCAACTCGCAGGTTCGCCAAAGT
>JAEZAS010000057.1 GCA_023430365.1 Planctomycetota bacterium | reverse complement strand
GAGTTACAGGTTACAGAGAATTACAAGTTACACGTTCAACCCAGCTGCCACCTGTAACTTGTAACCTGTAACGGAACCGCAACTCCCCGCCCACCAGCAGAGCAAACGCTTGGTCCGCCCTCTGCCGTCCGCCAGCCTCACGCCGCTTTCCGCTTTCCGCCGTCCGCTTTCTTCTTCTTACTCTTCGCTTCCGCGTTCTTCCGCCGCTGGATCTCCTCGGCTTCGTGCGTCAGCTCCTGCACGAGCTCGTCCCGCCGATTGCGCATCAGCCGCACGAGCGACGTCAGGGCAAAGTACGCCCCGATCGCCAGCAACAGCAGGTCGGAAACATCCATGTTCAACACGGCAGGCCCCTCCCTCGGGCCGACGGTCCACACCCCCACACCGGCTAACCGCTTGCAGGGGCAAACGTTGTATCCTACCAAGGAATCGCAAAAAGGGGCGAGAGGGAATCCCCGTAGGGTAAGCCTCCGGCTTGCCCATGCTCGTCCCCTCTCCCCTGGGAAAGGGCCGGGCTGAGGAAGGCCAGCCTCGCGAAAAGGAGTCACAAGTTACAGAGCGTTACAAGTTACACGTCGGACCAGGCTGTAACCTGTAACCTGCAACCTGCAACTCCTCATCTCCCCACAATCCACTTACGTCGACCAACCAAACCCGCATCCGTCCGCTGCCTGTTCAAAATTTCCGGGGGTTTTTCACCACCCGACCGCCCCCCAGGGGACCCCAACTCGGTGAAAAACCCCTCGAAATTTTGAACAGGCAGTTGGCCGCTTCCAGTTTCCGGCCTCGACGTAAGTCGCAGCTGTCCCTTGCCCCAGCAGCCCAGCCGGGCGCGAACTTCCCGCTCCCGGGCTTGTCCTGAGCCTGGCGTTACGCATCAATTGGTTAATTGTAAATAACTTGTGTTCAGTTGTCAATTGTTTCGCGACCTGTCGGAGGTAACCGTCCTCTCATGTCTAAGATCCTGCTCATCACCGGCGCCAGTCGCGGCATTGGCGCCGCCACCGCGCTCCTTGCGGCCGACCGTGGCTACGACGTCTGCGTGAACTACCTCGCGAGCCAGGCGGCAGCCGAAAGCCTCGTCGGCGCGATCCGCCAAAAAGGCCGGCGGGCGATCGCCGTCCAGGCCGACGTGTCGCAGGAAGCGGAGGTAGTCCGCCTCTTCGAAACGGTCGACCGCGAACTGGGTACTTTGACGGCGCTAGTCAACAACACCGGGATCCTCGAGCGACAAACGAAGGTCGAGAACCTGACGGCGGACCGGCTCAATCGCATCTTCGCCACGAACGTGACGAGCGCCTTCATCTGCTCGCGCGAAGCGGTCCGCCGGATGGCGACCAGCCGAGGAGGGCAGGGCGGGGCGTTCGTGAACGTCTCCTCGATGGCGGCCCGACTCGGCGGAGCGTTCGAGTACGTCGACTACGCTGCCTCCAAGGGGGCGATGGACACCCTCACCCGCGGCCTGGCCCTCGAGGTGGCCACCGAAGGCATCCGCGTGAACGCCGTCCGCCCCGGCGCCATCTACACCGACATCCACGCCAGCGGCGGCGAACCGGAACGCGTGGAGCGCGTCGCCAAAGCCATCCCCATGCAACGCGGCGGCCAGCCCGAAGAAGTCTCTAGGGCCATCCTCTGGCTCCTCTCCGAAGAATCCAGCTACACCACCGGCACGTTCCTCGATGTGAGCGGGGGGAGGTGAGGGTGAGAGCAAAGAGCGAAGAGAAAAGCGGAAAGCGAAGGTCGGAAAGAGGATGGCGGAGAACGGTCGGCCGATATGGGACGCGGCGTGAGTAGCAATGACGTGGGTGTCCGACGCCAGTCTAGGGCCGAAGGCCCGCCCGGCAGTAGCCCCGGTCGTAAGACCGGGGTTGGTGGGCGCTCAAGCGATAAACATGAGGTCCGAAGGACCGACACCTAGTTGACGCACATGTCACCCGGGGCGGCAAAACATGTGACGGTCCTCCAGTCCTCACCGATCCAATCGATCGGATTTACTGCATCCCAGTCGTACGACCGGGGCTACTCCCGGCCAAGCCTCCGGCCCTGATTCTCTCTGCTCTCTGCTCTCTGCTCTCTTACCTCTTACCTCCCGCTCCCCCCCTCACTTCAGCGTCTGCTTGATCTTCGTCATCTCCGCCGCTTCGGGCCGCTGCTTGTAGTAGGCGTCGAGGGGGTAGCAGCCGCTGACCATGCCGTTGCGGGGGGCGGTGGTGCAGTCGCTGAACGTGCGGCAGATGCGCTTGCGGGCTGTCTTGCCGTGCTGCAAGGTTTCGGCGGGCAGGTCGGGGTATGAGAGCACCATCCGGCCAAGGCCGACGCTATCGACCCAGCCGGCGCGGACGACGGCTTGCGCCACGTGCGGCACATACTCCTGCAGGTACGTGTAACCCGTGCCGACCATCGGCAGGCTGGGAATCGCCTGTTTGCACGCGCGCGTCGCCTGAATCTGCCGCACGACGCCCACCAGCGGATCTTCCGGCGGCTGATAGCCGTCGCTCGGCGGAAAGATGGCGGGGCGTTGGATGTGCGGGTTGTAGTAGGGACTGCCGCACGACAGGTTCACCGCCGCCACGCCGAGCTGCTGCAGTCTTTGCAGCAGCTCGATCGGCTCGCGCAGGTCCGTCTGCAGCGGGTCCTTCTCGTCGACGCCAAAACCCCAGCGATACGGCAGCAGATGCTGATAGTCCATCGGCTGGCCGATCTCGCGACTCGTCTTGTACGGCAGCGTGTCAAAAATGCTGATCCGCACGACCACTTCCAGGTCGGGATACGTCTCGCGAATCCGGCCGATGATCGTCGTCAGCACGCGACTGCGACCTTCAAGGTCGCCGCCAAAGCGGCCCGGCCGGGTGTACGCGCTGAGAAACTCGTGCAGCAGGTAGCCGTGGCAGGCCTTTACGTCGACAAACTGATAGCCGACGTCCCGCGCCAGCCCCGCCGCGCGCACGTAGTTGTCGATCAGCCGCTCCAAGTCGTCGTCGGTCCAGACCACGCTGTTGTCGTCCGGCGCGATGCCGAACTTGGCGTCCAGCAGCGGATGGTGATAGGCGATCCGCGGTTCGAGTCGCTTGTCGTTCGGGCGACAGAACCGGCCGGAATGGGTCAGTTGCAGACCGACGGCCAGTCCTTCGAGCCCGCCGAACGCCTCGCGATGAGCGGCTTGCAGCGTTTCGAGCAGCTGAGCCAGGCCGCGCTTGTTCTCCGGGGTTGCGAGCGTCTGCTGCGGATTCGCTCGTCCGTCCGCCTGCACCGCCGCCGCTTCGCCGCCCCAAATGAACTTCGCGCCGCTCAGGCCAAAATGCTTCCAGCGGCGGAGCGTCAGTTCGCTCGGCGAACCGTCGCGGTTAGCGTCCCAGCCTTCCATCGGGTGGATGCACCAGCGATTGCCGACCAGCAGGCCGCCGACGTTCATCGGCTGGGCCAGCGGCGAACCTTGCTCCGCCGTAAGAATCTGCTCGTCGATCGGCAGCTCGAGACCCAATTCATCCAAACGAGCACGAAGCGCCGCCACCGTCTTGAGCTGGGCGACTTTGGGGTAGTCAGACATGAAGTGAATGCGGAATTCGGAATAGGGAATGCGGAATCGAAGGAGAGCCGTTCAGCGCTGAACGTAGTTTAGCGTCAATTCCGCATTCCGAATTCCCCATTCCGCATTCGCCCTCACTCTTCCACCGGCTCCAGGTTCGCGAAGATCAGGCGGAACTTCCGTTCTTGCGAATCGGCGAAGAATTGCACTGTGGCGGTTCGCTTCGGTCCCTCGCCCGAGAGCGCGGTGATCGTTCCCAGGCCGTGCTCGGGGTGCGACACGGTCATGCCGTGCTTGAAGGCGTTGATCGGCGTCTTGCGGCCCGGCGAATCCTGCTTGGCAAGCAGGTCGGCCGCCGTCAGCAGGCCGCTGGTGAGCGACTTTTCTCGCTGCTTCTTCGGTTGCGGTTCGTCGATCTGCGAAAACTCATCGTCATCGGGAGGCAGTTGCGAGCCGTCGTCCTCGTTGGCGCCGAAGTCGAAGTCGGTGTCCCCCGCCGGTTCCTCCCAGTCGGCTGTCGCTTGCAGGCCATACAGGTTGCTGCT
>JAEZAS010000357.1 GCA_023430365.1 Planctomycetota bacterium | reverse complement strand
TACGCCCCGACGCTCCCGCGATCCGGTTTCACCTCCGCCGGCGCCTCGACGAACCCGCGATTTTTAGCCGCGTTCCAGCAAGCCAAGGGACGGAAAACTTTGCCTGACCCGCGCCCGTAACCCTTCGCTGGCAAAAACGTTGCGACGAAGACCTGAAAGGGCCCTTGTCCGCCGGACGAAAACTGCTAACCTTGGTTTTTTGGTTGCCGGCGAACCCGGGACAGCGAAGCGTTGTCCGGTATTGCAGCACACCAGAAAGCGAGATGGCCTCGGGCCTTACCGCGAAAAACCAATTGCCAGCCTCCTTAGCTCAACTGGCAGAGCATCTGACTCTTAATCAGAGGGTTGTTGGTTCGAGTCCAACAGGAGGCACTTTCTCTAAGTCTTGCCGAATCCTTGGGTAAGGTTACCTGCCCTCTGGTGGGCAGTGCGGCTCTGAAGTCGTATTGAGGTTGTACCAGTACAACTTCGCGACCCCGGAGATCCGCACACGCTTCTTCGAGCTCCGAAGATTCCCAAATATCGCCACCACAAGGCGAAGAATCTCGCTGTCGTTACGATCAACGGCAAGCACATCTACTTCGGCCCGTACAACTCGCCAGACAGCTGGCAGCGGTACCACCAAATCATCGCAGTGGCTGGAGGCCGGCGGGCAATCTCCATCTGCCCCGGCACCGGTGGAAAGGCTGGACTCGCGGCGTCATCAATCAGCGGACGAGCAGCATGAGCTTACTGCCCCTTGCCGCGATTGGTAGGGCCTACGCGATTTCCCCCCCTTTTTCGCCGAGGCGAACGTGCCGTCGGCAAAGCCCTCGTCCAGTTCACTTCGCCCTGTCGATCGAGCGCGGTGATCAGTCGCCGCCAGGTCGCTTCCCAAATGCCGTCGCCACTCCACTCGACCACGCGCCGCCAGCAGGTAGCGTGCGAAGGGAACGAGCGTGGCAGGTCCTTTCAGCGAGCCCCAGTGCGCAGCACCCAGAGAATGCCTTCCAAGCACTCGCGTGCCGCAGCTAGCGGCCTGCCACCCTTGAGATCAGGGGGGAGAAGGAAACCGATCAACAATCAGCGCCCACTGCTCATCGCTGCGAACGCTAACCAGCAGCAGGCTCCATCCTGGATCCTACCGATTCGCCAACATGCGACATCAGCAGACTCCTTTCGTCCACTGATACGATGAATCAATTACCTGGTTCGTTGGGCCAAACAGCGTTTTAAAACTGGCTCTGGTCAGTCGGTTTATCTCGTCCAACCGGTTTCGGCGGCACATAGACGATAGCAGACTCAATCCTTCACCGGGTACTTCACGCGATTCCACGTGCTGATAGTATCCCGTGGTCGCCGGCGCGGTACTCGACTGAACGTTCTCGGGGCATCATATCTTCGGTCAGAGGAAGGAGAACTCGCTCAGGTGGTGGCTGCTCTGCGCGAGGATATCTGTCAGCTTCGCAAACTGCTGATGCGACGGGTGAACTCCTCAGGCCGCCCATCGCATTGCCATGAAATTCAGTCTCGGTGGACTAAAGTTCGAACTCGGGAGCTATCGCGGTCTCAAATCTGCTATCACTTCAGCGGTGGATAGTTCCCTGCCTACCCCCTCCTGCAACGCACACTCCTGCGGACCGGATGCTCGCAGCTATGGAAACGTTTCTCAACCGCCTGACTCTGCGCGTTCATACGGCTAACCGGCTGACGATGCTCAGCGCTGTGATCAGTCTGCTACTGCTGCTGATCGCTGGCTTCGGGGCGTGGCGTATTCGCAACTTGCAGGCACACTCGGAAAAGCTGCTATCGAACAATGTGGCCAGTGTGCGGGCTGCAGTTGAGTTGGAGTTGCACATTCAGGAACTTCGTCATCAGCTCGACCGCTATCTCTGGCTTCACGACGCCGGCCGCTTGGATCCGGAGAGTGTCGCCGACCTGCGCGAAATGCAGTCGGAGCGTCAAGAGATCGCTCATTGGCTGCAGCGCGCCGAAAGCAGCGCCGATACGCCCGAAGAGCAGAACGGAATTGACGAACTGCGCGCCGCCCTTGGGCAGTTCTTCAAGCAGTTCGACGCTCTGACCGAGGAAGGACAAGCCGATGCCAGCCGGGCCTCGCTGGCCGCCGCTGCTCAGGACACGCTTGAGGAAAAGGTCCTGCTGCTCGCGGAAAACCTGCTGAAAATCGACGAGAAGCTGCTCGAACGCAGCCGTCTCGACGCCCAGATTCAATCGAGCCGGCTCGCTAGTACACTGCTGCTGCTCGGCGGTTCGGGAGCGCTCGCTGCATTGCTGGCCGGATATGCGCTGGCGCGCACGATCAGTCGGTCGCTTCTTGAGCTGCGTTTGCCGATTCAAGCCGTGGCAGGGAAGCTTAGCGAAGTGGGGGACAATCTGGTGATTTCCACGACGCTCGATCTGAACGACCTGCGGCCTGCGATCGAACGACTGCTCAAGGAAGTCACCACGATCGTCGAGTTGCTACACGAGCAGCAGCGTGAGATTGTCCACGCCGACCAGCTTGCGAGCGTTGGGCAATTGGCGGCAGGAATCGCCCACGAAATTCGAAACCCGCTGATGGCGATGAAGATGCTGGTACAGGCCGCTCGCCGGCAGGATACCTCGCTCGACCCGCGCGATATGCAGATTCTGGACGACGAAATCCGCCGGCTCGAAGTCCTGCTTGCTGAGTTTCTTGACTTCGCCCGCCCCAAGCCGCTGCAAAAGACCATGGTCGATCTGGGCGCCCTAATGGACTCCACCGTCACCTTCTTGCAGCGCCAAGCCGACGCCCGGCGGGTACAGCTCGAATGCGAGTACCCTACCGAACCAGTGCTGCTGCTCGTCGACTCGCCCCGCATTCGACAGGTGCTTGTAAACCTGGTCCTGAACGGGATTGAAGCCACCGAGGCCGGTGGAACCGTGGAATTGAAGCTAGAAGTGGATGAATCGGTCCAGAATCAGATGTGCCGGATTGTGGTGACCGACAATGGGCAGGGAATCGCCGAAGATCAGCGGCCGAAAATTTTTGATCCCTTCTATAGTACGAAAGCGACGGGACTTGGCCTGGGACTTGCCATAAGCCAGCGGATTATTCGCTCGCATGGGGGCGAACTGAGCCATAGTCACACCGAGAATGGCGGCGCGACGTTTACCATCGAGTTGCCGGGACCCGATTCGAATAGTTCGTTGGAACTAGCGCCACCCAGCGGTCGTCTCCAATCGTAAGGAAAAGGTCAGGATGCAAACACTGCTCATCATTGACGACGAGCCGAACCTTCTCTATTCCATGGGGAAGGCCCTGCAGCAGGATGGCTTGTCGGTCGTGCTGGCGGAAACTGCATCACGCGGCATCGACCTGGTTCGCGAGAGCAAGCCAGACGCGGTAATCCTCGACGTCCGCCTCCCCGACGGAGATGGCCTGGATGTGTTCAATCAGATCCAGGCCATCGATTCACGGGTACCCGTGATCATCGTCACCGCCTTCTCGAGCATGGAGACTGCCGTCGAGGCGATGAAGCGAGGCGCTTACGAGTATTTGCTCAAACCGATCGAACTCGAGACGCTTCGTGGGCACGTCGATCGGGCCTTGGAGATCAGCCGCACACGCGCCGACGCGAAGATGCTCGAAACGCTTCCCGAAGCGCGACAAGAGCAGCGCATCGTCGGCAAGTCGGCCGCCATGCAGGAAGTGTTCAAGGCGATCGGCCGCGTTGCGCAGCAGGACATCACGGTTTTGATCCAAGGCGAAAGCGGATGCGGCAAGGAATTGATCGCGCAGGCGATCTGCGAACATAGTTCGCGGTCCGTCGGACCTTTCTTGGCGATTAACTGCGCGGCGCTACAGGAAACACTGCTGGAAAGCGAGCTTTTCGGCCACGAACGGGGCGCTTTTACCGGCGCTGATCGACGCCGGATCGGCAAGTTCGAGCAGGTCGACGGCGGCACCTTGTTCCTCGACGAGATCGGCGACATGTCGAGCGCTACGCAGGCAAAAGTGCTGCGGCTGCTGCAAGACGGCAGTTTTCAGCGAGTCGGCAGCAACGAGATGCTTCGCGCGAACGTGAGAGTTATCGCTGCGACGAATCGGAATCTGGAAACGATGGTCGCCTCGGGCAAGTTTCGCGAAGACCTCTACTATCGCTTGAGCGGTTTCGTGATCGAAGTGCCTCCGCTGCGCGATCGGATCGACGATGTCGAACCGCTGATCACGCACTACGTGAACCTCTTCAATCGCGAGCTCGGCCGCCAGGTGCGTATCGTCACTCCCGAGGCGATGCGCTGCCTGCAGATGTATCGCTGGCCGGGGAACATTCGTGAGCTGCAGATCGTCGTGAAGTATGCTCTGCTCCACTCCGTCGGCGACACGATCACCTCGGGCTCCTTGCCGGCGAACGTGCGCGGCGAGCGGCGAGCGGCAGACGGTTTGCTCGTGGCCACCAACGGTACGGCGGCGATTGCCGCAATGGTTCGCGAGCAGCTGACGCACAATAATCGCAATCTCTATCGCAACGTCCACTCGGCGGTTGATCGCGTGCTGCTGCAGGAAGTGCTCCATCATGCCGATGGCAACCAGGTGCAGGCGGCGGCGATCCTCGGCATCTCGCGCACGACGCTCCGCAACCGCCTCAGCGAACTCGAGTTGACCGACTCTCCCGCCAGTCCAATTTCTGCACAGCCTGAGTAGATTCTGAACAGCCGCAGTCGCCGTCCAGCTTTTAGACATTCCCGCGTGGAGGCTGTACACGGTTTGAACGGTTGCCGGGATCGTTTTCGACCGGCGGACGCCGGGCACAAAAAGACTCGCAGAATTTTCTTCCGATTTCGCCGCACGATTCGCGAGCCTGATGCTCGCCGTGCATGCCCGGCGCTTGCGCCGGGCACACTCCTTGCGATCTGAATGCTCGCTCTGCCGCTTGTGTGCGGGAGCAGTGCATCGCCCGTGTGGTTGCGGACAGCTTTTGAACAGGACCTGCATCAGATGGTGATTGCATGTCGCGTCACCTTGGAAGGAAAGGGTCACCCGTGGATGTCGACGCCCGCCAATGGCTACAACCAGCCGAAGCTCCCGCGGAGATCTCGCGCATCCTGCTCCATTTGCCGGAATCAGGAGAGGCGGAGAGCCTGATACAACTGGCCGCGGCGCTCGCCCGGCGATGCCGAGCTCGACTTCGCGGTTTGACGGTGGTCGATACGCACGCGCTTAGCGAACTTGTCACTCGCGAGTCGGCAGGTTACGCGGTGTCTGAGCTGCAGCGGCTGCAGATCGGGGCGTTGCGACGGGACGAAGTGCGGGCCTTGTTTTCTCGCGTGTGCCTGAAAGCCGATCTCGACTTCGATCTCTGCCGCAAGCAGGGCCGCGCGCTGCCGCTGCTGGCCGCGGAAGCACAGACGCATGATCTGGCGATCACGTTGGGGGCGTCGCGCGGCGAGCGATCTGGTTTGAGCGCTTCGGAAGCGGCGGAACTACTTGTCAGCGGAAACGCACCGTGGCTCGTGATGCGTCCTCAAGCCACGCTCGGCGAGCGGGTGCTGTTGGTCCAGGACGAAACGGCGGCGGCGACGCGGGCGATCCGCAGCTTTGTGCGGCAGCGGCTCTTTCCGGGCGCGACGGTTCGTCTGCTGGCCGTCGCCCCCACGCCGCGCGATGCCGAGGCCCAGTTGCATGAGAGCATCGAACTGGTGCGGCCTCACTTCCCCGCGTGTGAGATTGGCTACGTGGCGGGCAAGGTGACGCGCGTGGTGCCCGAATACGTCCGCCAGTGGGAAGCCGACTTGGTCGTCGTGGGAGCCCATCGCGCTCCACCGCTTGCTCGCTTTTGGTCCGGCCAGCAAGTGGCGATGGTGCTCGAGCGCACGAGTTCCGCCTTGTATGCGACCGCCTAGGTGCGACGAGCAACGAACAAATCGATCATCGAATCGCAAACGCAGCAAAGGACGGTAAGGGATATGGAACGTCGAGACTTCTGGAGGGAAGTGCTGGCCCTCAACGGTTCGGTAACTCCCTTCGTGCAACGGCGAGTTCTCGTGTTCGGCCTCTGGGGGGCAATCGTCTGGGGAGTGTCCGCGCTGTCGGGTGTGCAGACGCATCTAGGGGTCGCGCCGTATGAGATCATCGGCGTGGTGCTCGCGCTGCTGCTCGTGATTCGAACCAACTCCGGTTACGACCGCTGGTACGAAGGGCGCAAGCTGTGGGGTGGGATTGTAAACCAGTCGCGCAACCTGGGTGTGATCGGCGTCTGCTATGGTCCGCGCGATCCGGCGTGGCGGAATACCTTTCTGCGCTGGACGGCTGCCTTCCCGCACCTGGCGCGCCACTGCCTGCGCGATGAACGAGACTTGTCCGATCTTTCCGATTTACTCGAGCCGAAGGACATCCGTCAGCTCGAGCAAGCCGACCATCCGCCGCTGTTGGCCTCGGTGCAGATCGGTCGGCTGCTGACTCAAGCTCGTGATCGCGACGAGATGGACGGCTTCGTGTTCATGCGTGCTGAGGACCAGCGGTCGCAGCTGATCGACCATATCGGTGCCTGCGAGCGAATCCTGCGTACGCCGCTGGCCAAGGTGGTGTCGATCAAGATCCGTCGCTTCCTGCTGATCTATCTGCTCGCCTTGCCGCTGGCGATCGTCGATCGGACGGGCGTGATTACTCCGTTCTTGACCATGCTCGTGGCTTACCCGCTGCTCTCCCTCGATCAGATCGGCATCGAGCTCGAGAATCCCTTCTGGACCAACCGCCTCAGCCATCTGCCGCTCGAAACGATCGGTTCGACGATACAGCGGAACGTGCTGGCGATTGAGAATCCGCCGACATTTTACTCTGTCGAGCGAGGCGACGACTATCAGTCGCCCACTCGGTTGGAAGAGGTCTACCTAGCCGGCGCAAACGGTCGGCGGACGTCCTAACGTTCGTCGCGGCCGGACTCGCGTATTGCCTGGAGTGTCAGGAGCGGGTATGCGGCGCGGGTGGTGATGGATCGCCGCCAGCTGTCAACCGTTGAGTGGCGCTTTTGTACCGACAAGATCAAAGCCGGCTCGCGTCTTTCCACCAAAGGAAACCAGAAACAAACGGTCATTCTCATCATCATTGTTGTGCGTCCAGAAAGCGTCCGTCGGCCAGGAGGCGTAGGTACCGCATGAATGTGCCAATCGAATCGAGTTCGCTGCTGTATCACTTTGGCAGTCTCAACCGGACGAGCAGGTCATTCATGGCGGCCTGCGCACGCGGTACTTCCGGCAGGGTGCTTTTCTCAAATGCCCACTCAAGCTCTTCGGTCAATCGCTGATACTCTCGTTCATGGAATGCGAGATCTGAATGTTCGAGTCGTCCTTTCTCAGGCCCGCTCAACTTCCGAGCGACAAGGTCAGGAATGTAAGCAAGCTTCGCCGATTCGTTGAGCAGAATCAGATTTGCCTCGACTTCACCCGTTCGCATCAGATGGATGCCCGTCAGGAGAACGCGGTACACGTAAAGCAGCGGCTTTACGCGTGGCGGATCGTCTTTCTGGAACAGCTTCCACTGAGTCGCAGCGAACCCCAGATAGTGATGTGCGTGGTACTTCGTTATGCAGCCGGCCGCCAGAGCCTTTAGTTCTTCGTGTTCCGGCGTCGTATGAACCACCAGTGGCGACAGCAGTTGCTCAAGCACGTAGCCGTTCTTCTTCAGCATCAGCCCGAAAAACTTCTTGGCGTCGTGTGTGACCAGATCGATTTCCAGTCCGTCGTGTATTCCTGATTTCTCGATAGTCTCGTTTCCGGGATTTAAGCCGACCACTTCGGTCAGCGGCAGCAAATGAACGCCTCGCAGGTCGTAGTCCGAGTCCGGCGACGGAAAGCCGTAGAGGTGGGCGCCGCTGATCGTGGCGAACAGCAGCGGGTGCGGATGGGCAGCGACCTGGTCATGAATTCGGGGATCAAACTTCACGGGAGTTCCTCGTTGAGCGCTGCTCGTCTCGCTTTAATCAGTAGGGAATTCGCCCGCTCATAGTCCGGCCGCTCAGGCAGCAGCGTTTCCTGTACTGCCTGGTCAAACTCACGGTGCAAACTCAGTCGCCACTTCTCGGTTTCACTCCATGCCACTTCGCCCCTCCGCACGGCCAGCAGTTGCTCGCGGTGCTCGTCCATCCGCACCTGTACAATTCCGTGCCGCAGCACGACGATTCCTGAAATCAGCAGCCGGATCAAGTGCATCACGTGCTTCCACTTCACTTGTCCCTGATTGCGGATATCGGCCTGCATCTTCTTAAACTGAGAGGTTACGTAGCCGTTGTACGTCTGAAAAACCATCCGCGAGAGAAACGACGAGCGAATGGAGAGAAGTTCTTCGCCCAGCGGCGTGATGCTTTCCACCAGTGGGCTGTAGAGGCATTCAAGAACGTTGGGGTTCGCTTTCAATGCCAGCACCAAGAACCGTTGCAGCTCCCAGTACTGTTCCTGCGTTTCGTCTCGCTCAATTTGGTCCGGAATGCCGTACAGCGACCAATGAAGATCAGCTGGCGGAAGATAAATGCCTCGATAATCAGTGTCTGAGTCGTCGTTTTCCAGGCCATAGGCTCGGGAGCCGATAACGCACCGGTAAATGACCCGGGCGAACAAGTCACTGCGGCCGGCTGAAACCTGCCAGTCACCGATATTGCCCTCCTTGTACTGCGCAAGGAGCATCACGTCTTCACGGCCCAGCGATTCCTCAATCCCGTCGAGAAAGCGAACCCGATAAGAATGGCTGAGGTCTGCAGGCGATCGCACGATCACGCCCACGGAACCACGCGGGTGCAGAATACGACCTCCCTCCGCCATGACATTCCGCAAGGTCACGACTTGCGTGCCAGGCGAGAAAATCAAGTTCGGGTTTTGATGGACGCGATCCGTCACGGTTCAAGCACCTTGTCCCAGCAATGTTGACTGTATCGTTCGAAGTAGGGAATCGGAGTAGGCGTCTTTCATCGGCAATTCAAGCACTCGGCAAATCCGCCTCCGCAGCGCTGTCACCGGATCTCCGGTTCTAGGGTTTTCGGCGGACCGTTCATACTCTTCCCAAATCAGACCGACTCCACGACGTTGCCATGCCGGCAAAGCATTGAAGTTGATTCCATTTTTGAAAAGTAAATCGTTCTTTTTGGCCACCGACAGTCCATCCAAGGCATCAGTGGCCTCCCTCACCGTCTGTCCTGACCGCCGCAGGCGCCAGTAGCAGTGAGCATTGAGAGCATTGCGGTGAGCGTCCTCGCTCCGCCAGCGGAAGTAGTCGACTACCAGTTCAAGGCTAGGCAGCTCCGAGATACGGCAATCGAAAGCGGCTTGTGCCTGGAGTCCAAGGGCAAACCTGGCACTCGCTTCTCCAGCCAAGATCGACACGAGTTTCCTAGGGGGGCCGATGGTTAGGCCTGATCAGATGCGGACAAACCGTTCAAGGTCCGTCGCTCGATGTTTGCAACTGATTGATTCTGCCTGCGTCGTGAACCGAGTTTTCTCGATCGGTACTTGGAGGCCCTCGCCGTAGCTGACTCCCGCTGCCTACGCTGAGTTCGTTCAGCCATTGAGCGTTAGTGGCCGAAAGCTCCGACCACCGTTCGCTCACTTCATGCTCATCCAGCAGGATCTCGCTCCCATCCTCACCAATTTGCAGCCCAGTCCAAATCGCAAACACCAATGATGCAATCGACTTCGGCGGAGTAACGTCGACCCTGTCGAATGTTTTCGGCAGATGGTTCTCTGAACTCATAAGCGTAATGATCCGATTGGATCCTGAGTCGAACTTCGCATACGCAACAAACGCCTCTTGCTCGCCTTCAGGCCATAACAACATCGGCGGCCCCAACTGGGTGCCCGTCAATATATCCCAAACGCGCGCGGTGCCGTCATCGCTAGCCGTAACAACTATTATAAGCTCGTAGCCGAAAAGAATTCTGGCGGGGCGCTCGGCTGAAAACCAGCTTACCAACCACAAAACTCGCGGCTAAGAGAGTTGCGTTGGAGCCGCTGCTGTGTGCTGGGCCTCGTGCGCCGCGTTCGGTGGATCTATACCGGTTGAGGATCTGACACTCAACCTCGTCCGTTGTCCATGTGCAGAAGTGCGGCGACGAGTTACGCCATCAGGTTCCGGGGCGAGAATAGACCCAAAGATGGACTGGGCGATTGTCGCCTGGCAGTTATTCGTCACTTCTCGGTTGTTTCAGTACTTGCACATGGCGTCGGCCGGCTATCGACAGAGTGACTTCGTTTCGGTCGATCGAGAGACCTTCGTGGGCCTCCGCAAGCGATACTTGATAGGTCCCGGCGGGCAGATCCAGGGTTTCTTCTTTCATGATTTCGATCTGCCTTACCTCTTCGTCCCGTTGGTGGATCAGCAGCTTCACGGGAGCGGGCGCTGCATTGGAGACAAGGAGTCGACCGTTCTCAGCCGCCAGAAGATCCAGGTCTTCCTGCGCCAACTGACGCAGGTTGGCGGCAGCCTCGGCTGTGTCGACCGTCAATTGCAAAAATTTCCGCGACTGCGGCACATCGCCCAATCGCAAGAACCGGTGCGCGAACACATAAGCGGTGCCGCCGCGCAGGCTGGGTGGAAGCCGGGGAGCGACGCCACTCCACCCCAGCAAATTGGTAGTCCCTTTCCAGGTCAGCGCCAACTGCATCAGCTGACCCGACGACAGCGTTCCCTGCTCAATCAAGTTCGCCCATAGATCGTCGAGAAGAGCCCACACGGCTTCATCCTGCTGAGGCCCAGGTTCTCCCTCAAACGCATGCTGGGAGATGTAGGTGGCCACCGCCAGCAAGGGAACGGCTCGCACCCGCTCGCGCAGGTTCATTCGGTCAAACGCGATATCTTCGGCGAATTGGCGGCCGCGAGGCGTCCGCCACATCTGACGGAACGTGTTCGCAATGTTCTCCGAGTTGATGACGGATCGTAGAAGTTGGGTGTAGGAAACATTTCCCGTTCCTTGAACCGCCCATTGCAGAAGAACTTCGGCATCGTCGTTGCCGATCTCGCCGCCGAGCGAGCCCAAGATGAGCGCATGGTTGAAAGCATAGTGCCGTACCCCGCCTAGCGCCGCGACATATCGAGGATCCCGATACGAAGTCATGGCCTCTTGGAATGTCCGGCGCCATTGCTCCTCAGCCGCTGGCTGGTCTCCCTTGCGAGCTAGCAGAAAACCTTGAATCAGCCCCACATGGGCGGTGACGGTTTGCAGATCGGTGCCTCGCTTTTCAGCGTGCAGAACCTCCGCGACTCCAGCCTCGACACGATCCCATTGCTCTAACTCGGCATAGACAAGGACGCGTTCGAGCAGCAGCGCAGAGTACGTCAGCTCTTGACCCGTATAGCGATCGAGCAGTTTGTCAATTTCCTGCAATGCCCGCCGCGGTTCACCAGTCCATCGTAGCGCCCGCGAGTAGTGTTGAATCACCCAAGGGACCTGCGGATACTTCTGTGCGAGCCGGGCGTGCACCTTCAAGGCGGAGAGGTCGTTGCCGACAAACCAGTACGCTCGCGCCAGTTCTTTCTGAATATCGAGATTGCCTTCTCCGTCGCTGCTCAGGAATCGGTCGATCTCGGCTGCTTGCTCCATCTTCCGGACCCGGTTCGGGTCATAACGCAGAATGTCGTCGATCGATTTGAACTGACTCCGGTACGAATCGAGAATGTGTTGGCGAACCTCGTACGGCACGAGCATGGCCAACTGCTCAAATCGGAATCGTGATGAGAGTATGCCATATAGAGAATCCGCCTCCTCACGCTGGCCTTCTTGCAGGCGAATTATCCAGAGTTGGCAGCCCGCCACCAAGGGCCAGTGATTCCCCTCACTAGACAGCAGCGATTCGAACAACAGAGCGGCTTCCGCAGTTTGCGTCTTTTCCATCAGGCAAAGAGCCTGTTTGAACCTTGCCTCCAGACGAAACGTCTCTTCGAGTTGCACCTGCGCCTGCTCGCGATAAATGCGCATCGCCTCGTCATACTTTTGTTGGTCGAAGAGCGAGTCCGCTTGTTCCAGGGGACTCGGGCTCGGCGGATCGAGAAGTCGGTGAACAGCAAGTTCCTGAATGCCGGTCACTCGCGGCCAGTCGACGGCGAGCATGGCGGCCGAGTCGAGGCTTAAGGGGAAAAGGTCCTGAAATTCCAGCGGAGGCAGGTCGTTGATCTGAAACCGCAGGCGGTCTCGCTCGCGAACGGCGCGCAGCCTTAGCGGCCCATGGGGCAAGTCCGTCGCCGAGATCGTAGTGCTCTGCAGAAGTCCGCCGTTTTTACGGATTTCGACGGACAGCGGCACTCCCGTCTTGCGAACCTGTGCGAAGTTGTTGACCTTGTCCGCTGTCTCCGCCTCGTCGCCAACTGACCGCGGTATTTGCGGCGTCCGAAGCACAAAATGGTATCCGCGACCTTGTGCCGCTCCCAGCTTCAGCCCCACTTGTTCCGAGTCTTCCCAGGCGGGGTCCAGAACCACCTGAAACTGGATGTTCTGCCCAGCGGCAAACTTCGTTTCGACGGTCTGGTCGGCGGCAGTCGGCAGGTCAAAAGAATCGGTCTTCTTCACCGGAGCCCGTGTCGGCCGCAGGACCGATCCATCGATCCGCACCTCCGTTGCAGGAAACGCATTCGCCAGGTCGTCGAATGGCGTGCTGAGCTCTAGGACGGGTTGCCAACCGCGAAACCGCTCGTCGAGAGCCTCGCGCAGAATATCGGTCTCATTAGGAAGACGCGGCGCGAGCAGCGTCAGTTGCCCTTCCAGACGCTGTCGATCTTCGGTGGTCAAGCGCGGGCGGCGAATCTCAGTTTCCAGATACTCTTTGAAAGTGTTGTATAGCCGAGCACGAAGAGGCTCGGCTGCAACCGGATCGAGCGTGCTGATCTTCTGGATGGTTGCCTCCATCTCCGTCAGATGGGGAGCATCCCAAACGGCTGTATCCAGTTGTCTGACAAATGCCGCGTTCCATTGGACCAGTCGTCGGCCGTCGCGAGCCGCCTGGCTGAATTGCCAGGCGAGACCGAGCGACACCAACATGACGAGCAAGGTGGCCGCCATGCCGGCGACTAGGGGCTTGCGTTTGCACCACCGCCAGGCCCTCTCCACGATGCCAATCGGGCGAGCCTTAATCGGCTCGCCATTCAAAAACCGCCGCAACTCATCCGCCAGGGCGCTGGCCGACGTGTAGCGATCCAGAGGATCCTTCCGCAGGCACTTGAGGCAGATGGTTTCCAGATCGCGAGGTATCGTTGGATTCAACAATCGGGGAGCTACGGGTTCCGTGTCGATGACCTGCCGCAGCGTTTCCATCGTCGACGCGGCTTGGAACGGCGGACGTCCCGTCAGCAGGGAGTAGAGCGTCGCACCGATCGAATAGATGTCGGATCTGGGCCCCACCCGATCCAAGGTTCCCATCGCCTGTTCGGGAGGCATATAGCTTGGCGTCCCCAGCACCTGTCCCGTGGCGGTCAGGTCACTATCGCCTTCCAACCGCTTCGCGAGGCCGAAATCGGTGATCTTGGGTTGGTCATCCCGATCAATCAGCACATTGCGCGGCTTGAGATCGCGATGGATGATTCCCTTGGAGTGCGCGTAGTGAACCGCCTCGGCAATCTGCTGGGCGTAGCGGGCGGCTTGCTGCGCCGAGAGAGGGCGTAGGGCAATCTTGTCGGCCAAACTCTTTCCTTCGATGTAGGCCATCGAAAAGAAGTGCTTTCCGTCCTGCTGACCAATTTCGAAAATCGGCACGATGCCGGGGTGTTCGAGATTGGCGGCGGCAGAAGCTTCGGCATTGAATCGCAGGACCTCGCTCTGGGAAGCAATCTGTCCTGAGAGAATCATCTTCAGTGCGACCGGTCGGTTGAGCGACTTCTGCCGGGCTTTGAACACAACGCCCATCCCACCCCGGGCGATCTCCTCGAGCAATTCATAATCGCCAAACGAGCGAGGCGGTTGCGTGCGGGATTGGGAGTGCCCCGAAACCGTCGGCTTGAACTCCACCGTCTGGCCGTCCGGCGCCACGGTGGAGGCCTGTCCCTGATCCAGATTCTTCCAAACGCTTTGAACGATGTCGGTCTGCTCGGGAAAGCGAGACAAATACTCTGCCGAACTCGGAGTTTCCTGCTGCTGCCGCCTCCACCACACCTCGATCTGAATCAGTTCTTCTAGCAGCGTCGGCCGGACGACCTCGCTGACCTCGGCAAGCACCTCTTCAATCGCCACCCGATTGCCCGCAGCCCACTGCGCTTCAAATCGGTCGCATATCGGCTCCAAATCGGTGTGATGAAACGTTCGCGTACGTTCCTGAAAATCAGACATGAGCAGTTGGTGGACTATATGAAGGACCTGGCAAGCGAAAGTAGCAGGGTACCAGTCTCCCCAGCAATGAGGGGTGAGTCAACGCAGGCTTGAGATTGGTCTTGGGTAGCAAAGCATCAAATCGTGCTGCAGCCGTTGCATGCACTGTTCATCGCGAGACGCATCATGGTGGAGATAACGCAGAAAGGCGCCCGCTAACCGCGGGTGCCTATTGAGCGTGAAACTCGACGCTATGTCGTGAGAGCGGACGGGCGAAAACTCATCGACCGAAAAGCGTGTTGCCCAGATTCTTCATTTCGCGTCCAAGCCCGTCCCGAGCATTCGATAGCTCACGGCCTACTCCACTGCGGCCATTGGAGATCTCACGCCCCACGGCGGTCCGACCATTCGATATTTCACGGCCAACAAAGTCGCGCCCATTCGTGATGCCGCGTCCGAGCTGAACTCGCCCATCGGCCATCGATTGCCCCAAGGTGCGAGGAGGATCAAGGCGCGGATAGGGTTTGCGGGACGTTGGCTGCGAGTTCTGCTGCGCCTGAGCCTTCTTCAGGGCATCTTCCAGACGCTGTTGTTGGTCGCGGAGACGCTTGCGTTGAGCTTCGAGCATGAAGTTTTGGACTGCGCCCTGAGCTCGCACAGTGTCGGTTTCCCGCTGCAATCGGTCCATTTGCGTCTGAAACTGGAAGTTCCGCCCGATCTCATTCAATTGCTGTTGAAATTGCATGGTCTGCTGGGGGTAGTTTTGCCAGCCATTGTTCCAAGCCGATTGATTCTGCCAGCCATTACCAGGATAGAACTCGCCGCCCGCCTGCTGTGGCCGCCACCCGCCTCGATTGCGTTGGGCCGAACAGGTGGTTGCAGTCACACCGCAAAGAATCACGACTGCCAGCGAGGTAAGAATTGCCTTGATCATTTTCTGATCCCCCTAGTTAAAAGAATTTCGTAATGTGCCCAACCCATCCGATGGCTGTGCTATTGAGAATCGCTTCTTTTCTGGTAAGCGGAGAATGAACGTGCGAAGGGACACCCTTTCCGATTTGCTCAAGGAAAGGGGGAGTTAGCCCAGGCACGCTACGGAGCGCCGAACATCCGTTGCCACTGCTGCTGCGATTGGAACTGATTGCGCCGGAACTGCTGCATCTGGGAGTTCAGCTGCTGCTGAAACTGGCGTTGCTGTGCGTTGCTACGAAGCTGTTGCTGCCTGGCCTGCTGCTGGAACTGCTGCAGCCACGCGCTCTGTTTCGAAGGCGTCGGCCGCGGATTGAACTGCGTAGCGGGTGCCGGTGGAAGCGAGCCGCTGATCCAGATGGCTTCGCCGCGTCCATTGCGAATAAGTTTCGCCTTTCCAACCACCGTTTGGTTGGTGTTGGTGCTGCGCCCGTACACGTTTCCTCGGGAATCGATGTAGGGATCGCTCATGGCTGGGAAGGAACTCGTGGGCGCCGGTTTCCCACGCGCACTCAAGCCGTTCGGGGCGATCTGTCGGATCGGCTTGGGCGTTTCTACGCCTGTGAGATCCTTAAACCAGCCGGCGTTTGCCTGAGGCGAGGCGATGGCGCCTCCAGCAATCGCGGCGAGGACAAATGCGGCACGCAGTCCGAGAAAGTTGAAACGCATTGGTTTGGCCCTTGTTCACCGTGGTGGAAACAAATCCCGATCTATCCCTGCAAGCGAAAAAGGGGATCTCGGGGGGCCAAAGAATCTCAACGATTTTTCGGGGCGGCTGAATCCGACCCCAGAAATGATCCTCTCTTGCCGACGTAGACAAGAGAAAACGGTTTCGGCAGTGAAACTTGCGCCGACAGACTGGCGGCGAGCCTCCGACCTCAGCGGTCGTGTTGCTCCAGGACCCGCTGCCAGATCGTGCGTATGACCGAAAGTTTCCGTTTGACCGAACGATCGCTCAGTTGCACGGCATGTGCAATTTCGGAGACCTCGTAGCCCTCCAACCGCAGCATGGCTATTTCCCGCAGGCGGTCGTCTTCCAGGGCCTCCATCAGCAACTGCTGCTGTTCGAAAAATCCAGCCAACTCGTCGGGCGAGAAACAATCGGGGGCTGTCACCTCTAGGTAACCTCCGTCGTCCCCGCGCATCAGAAAGACACTTTCGCCGCGGACATTGCCGCCGCCACGCTTCGCGGCGTCTTCACGCCGCATATGATCGGCCACCTTGCTTCGCAGTAGGCGGCAGAGATAGTTCCACAGTTGATCAGGATCGTTCAGTTCGGACTGCTCGAACATCCCTCGTTCGGAACGTTTCCAAAGGCTTTCGAACACGCTGGCTGCTATATCCTCGCCATCGGTAACGCGCCGTTTGCTCTGGTTGATCCTCTTTTCCGCGGCTCGCGCAATCCGGAGAAAATACTTGTCCACGACAACTCCGAAAGCGCCGGGACTTCCATTGCGAACTCCCTCCAGCGCTCTCGTGTCCAATCGGTCTTCGCGTTCAGAGGAAATTGTGCCGCCTCCTCGAATTCTTGTTCAGCCGAGATAGCCGTTTCCGCAACACCCATCCTTAGCCAGAAGCGTCACAGTTTGCAACCGCGGCGCAAGCGGATCTGGCCTCGCCGGACTTGGAAGACAATGTATCCCCATGAGTGGAACGGGGCTCCCGTCGAGGGCAGACAGGAATACAGTGCCAGAAGTAGTTCGTGATCCTCTTACGGCCTTTTTAGCTCTCCGCGGACTAGATCAGCTCACAGAGACCGGGGTGGGCATTAGCGCGTTCCACGGGGCGTGCTGGCTGTAAACGCGACGAGCGCGGTCCTGGCCATACGTTCCTTAGAGTGCAAGGAGGTCAAGTTGCGCTTTGATCCCGTTGATGACTACAAGGAATGTGGTAGTCACACATCGGTTAGATTGGGCGGTGCTGGCTTGTCTACTCCTTTTGTGCCAGCGACTGGAACATTCAAGCCGTACCCACAAAGTCTCGCGCTGACTACGAAGGCGAGAATCCAGGCCGAGGTGCAGGCATTGATCCAGATGAGATCAATGGTCTGCGGGCCACCGGCATTGGGCAGGGATTGCAAAAGCGGTAGCTCGAAAAGGGTTGCAACGCCGATCAGCAGAGCCACGCCGATGACAGCCTGAACGGCATAGCGAGGCACAAGAGCAGCCAGCAGCAGCGGCAAACTCATAACCACGGCCGCGCCTCCCAGGAAGGCAAAGATGACAATATCGGTATCCGGCGTTGTCATGGCCCTGCCCGCGATCAAGACGCGACCAAGTCCCAAGATGACGGCCACGATCGTCGTGGCGACCAGCAGTTGGCGAATGCCGAATTGCCGTCTTCCACTGAGAGTTGGGTGCGACTCGCTGCTGTGATGACGAAGGTGAATGCCGTAGAGAAACCCCAAGCCCCAGAGCGGCAGTTGAACCAAAACCCATTGGCCGAGCAGGCAGAGAGCCAGAACGATCTCAATTCCGAAGTTTGGCTGGTTGTGTCTCCGCACATTGAGGCTGAAAGCGACCAGGACGGTGGCCACCACAGCGATTGACAAGGGCAGCCGCAGGATTAGCGGTCCAGGGCCGAAAGCGGTCCAGGCGGCCGCGAACGTCGTGTGACCAAAGAGCGTTCCCAGCAACAAGCCGATCGCAAGATGTTCTCCGGGTCCTTCAGGCCAAACGAGGAAAACAATGAGCCAGCCAACGATCAGCAGGCCGGCGGTCGGAGCGCAGACTAAGTAGCGGCTCGGGGGCATTCGGTCATCCCAGTTGGGAATTCGGTTCAGGGAGCTATTCGCTCAGCTGCCACTGAGATTTTACACATGCCTTGCCGAGCTATTCTTCAGCACTAACCGCCGTCGGCTGATTCCCGTCGGCGCGTCGAATCGCGGGGAATAGAAAACGCCCGAGGCCTAAGCTTCGGGCGTTGGAACCGCACCGGCCGAATTGAAACGGCCACTGCAATGCTGGATTCAGTCACTTGCCGGAGTACTCGCAGAGATGCCGGCGGTCAGGCTACTTGCTAGTAACTTCGAAGTTGATGGTATTGGGGCCCGGATTGACCGTGGCGGAGAGTTCGGTCTCGGAGTTGTACTTCGGTGCGACTCGGACAGGCGGCGCACCGTCGACGCCCCCACCTTCGCCACCCGAGATGCTGACGGTGTACTCGCCCGCCGGGCTGCCGGTCTTGTCGCCGGGGTAGTGCAGCTTGTACGTGCCGTCGGCCTGGGTGTAGCCGATGGCGGTCGTCCCGATGCTGGGATCCTTCGGCTCAAAGCGGACCTCAAGGCCGGGAACCGCCTTGCCGTCGAGGGTGACCTTGCCAGTGACTTCGTTGAGTCTTTTCGAGTTGCAGCCTGTAGCCAGCAGCGTGAGAGCAGCCAGCGCGCAGATCATCACGATTCTCATGGAGAGGGGATTCCCGATCCAAATAATAGAAAAAGGGGCGGGTTCACTAACCCCGCCCTCAAAGGATTCGAAGTTGCTGTGCCCCGTTACGGAAGTTCGAACGTCTTTCCGTCGTTACGAAGGCTCATCGGGTTGAGAACGGCCGTCGCGTTCGTGTTGTCGCTCAGAAAACGCACCGAGCCATCGAGCAGACAGACGTTGATGCCGGAGGGGTGCTCGCTGGACCAGCCCTTGCCAGCGTTCTCGGGCGATCCCGCGGCCTTGTAGTTGAAGTTCATGGTGAACGTCGCGCGGAACAACGTGCGGAGGGTGCCTTCGTTACCGTAAGAGTCGTTCCTGCCGGCGCCGAGCCACGTGGCGGCGTGGTCTTCGCGGAACCGTCGTTCGGCGATCAGGAGCGTATTGCTGGTCCCATCGGTGCAGGCCGACATATTGAGCTTGCTGTTGCCCCAGAGCATCCCGCCGCAGTCGCCGTCTTTGATCGGGTACGACGGCGTGCTGCTCCAACCGGCGCAGCCGACGTAGTTCGACAGGGCGACCCGAAAGTGGTTGCTGCTGCCGAAGTTCACGCTGGTCGCCAGGTCGGTACCCGTATCAGAAGGACAGCGGTAGGCCTTAATCTTCGTCTGGAGCAGTTGCTGGTCCGCGGCTGGTGCGCCGCTCTTGTAGCGGTCGTACAGCGGAACATCGATCGGGTTGAGCTGCGTATAGAAGTTTCCCTGTTCCATATACGGCAGGATCAACACGGCCCAGCCGTAGTTCGGCTTGCCGTTGCCACCGCGGTACAGGTAGCCGGACGGAAGCTCCGAGAGGGTGTCGTGATGGTTGTGCATGGCCAAGGCGATCTGCTTCAGGTTGTTGGAACAACTTGAACGACGGGCCGCTTCGCGCGCCGCCTGCACAGCGGGCAAGAGCAGGGCGACGAGCACCCCGATGATCGCAATTACCACCAACAGTTCGACCAGAGTAAACGCAGGCCGTCTTCGATCCATGGATGAGTCCTCCTTTGCAAGGATTGCAGGTGCACTTGCAGCGAGACACTGCTCACCTGCTCAACCCACGTGGGGTGAGTTGCGAATGCGCAGCACGAACGTGCTGAAAACGCCAAAGTACAGTACAACTGCCGGGGGGTCAATTTTTTCCGGCGGAAAAAGATCAATTCCGATATGAAGCTGGCATGACCGGCGACAGCACCGAGGAGATCCGATACCGGCCGACAACAGTTCCCAGAGCCGATTTCAGGAGCGTGACAAGCGGCCGTGATACGAGCGTGCTCGCGAGGCCAGGATATAGCCGCGAGCAGAACGCGTGTCGGTGATCAGGCGGCGATGGGACTTTCGCCCGTTGATGTTGCGCTCAACAATCCAGGGCCGCCTGGGGGCCGCCGCCGCCAGCCTTTCTGCTTGGAAGGGCGCTATCTTTGCTCACGGCGTTTGATCGGCAGAGCAAGGTGAGGGGCCGATCGCGCAGGCCCACCAGGCGAGATAACGACACCATTCGGCGGCAGCAATTCAGCAATCCGTGGCGATTGCCGCAACTCAATTAAGGGGTGAGTCGACGCGGAGTGGCCAACGGTGGGCAGAAACTGCCCGCGACCCGATTCGTTCCGGCAGGCCCGCCGACGGTCTCCGCTACTTCTTGGCGATCTCGAAGTTCAGTTCCGTCGCATCGCCACCAATATCGACCGATTGCTTATAACCCATCACCAAAGCATCGCCGTGCGGCTTGATGTCTGGATTGACGTCCTTCATCGAGTAGGCGTCAATCGTGACCGTAACTGGGCCGCTCTTCACTCCTCGGCCATTGACTTGGGTATCGAACTGGCCATCTCGAATCTCTGCAAACCCAGCCATTCCATCCTCGCCCGTGGACGAATCGGGAGTGAACTGAATCACGCCCACGGGGACCGGGTTGCCTTGGAACGTGACGCGGCCGAACACGCGATTCGTCCCGTCTCCCTGCTGGCCACACCCGAGCGCGCTCCCGACGATCAAGAGCGCAAGCCAGGCGAGCGTGAGTTTTCGAGCACGTATTGAAATCTGAAACATCGCCATCGAGGCCGCCTATCGGTACAAGTCGTAATGAGCAAAGCAATCCGGAGCGACGAGCCACCGTGCTCGCCGCTCGAGGAACGGAATCTACGAGGGGCCTACGGAAGGCTGGCCACTTCTCCGCCGTCACGGCTGGCCATCCCCAGGTAGACCCCCATGTCGATCGACTCAGGCAGGAAGGTGACGCTTCCGTCCGCGAGTGCGAAGTTGGCTCCCCCGGCGTGGTAGCTGCCGAACGGTCCGACATTGTTAAAGGCCGAATACACGGTGCTCGTGTTGCGCTTGCCAATGTTGATCGGCCACTTCACGCTCTTGTACGTGAAGGCTCCCATCCCGGTTGAGCCGCCGTAGTCCACCATCCCCAGCGAGTACTCGCGGTATCCGGTGTACTTGTTCCAGCAAATCTCCCCGAAAGCGAGCGTGTTCGAAGTGCCGTCGACAATGCCAGAAAACCCGATGGGCTGGCGATGCTTGTTGATCGCCAGCGAAAAAATGCCTTGGGTCGCGACTTCGCCGGGAATCTCAGTCAAATGGTGATAATTCGAGGTGGTGCCCGGAATCTGGCCGACAGGACCGAGAATTCCGTAGTAATGCGTCGTGGGATACTTCTGCCGGTTGGTGTCGGTCCCGGAATAGCGGTCGACCCCGCCGCTCGGACAGCGCAGCCCTTTCATCGGGGCCTGCAAAATGAGCGATAGATTGTGGCTCGAGGCCCACGATTCATTCGGGCGATACAGGTCGTAAAACGCTGTCTGCTCCATGAAGGGGGCAAGCCGCACCCAGAGGCTCATTCCCGTGTCGCTGGCCGACCCGTAGGCAGCCGAAGGCAGCATCAGGTTGGTGTCGGCATAGTTATGCAAGGCGATGACCGCCTGTTTCAGTTGGTTCGTGCACTGGGTGCGACGAGCCGCCTCGCGGGCTGCCTGGACCGCAGGCAGCAACAAGGCAACGAGGACCCCGATAATGGCGATGACCACGAGCAGTTCGACTAGGGTGAACCCTCGTGATCGATGCGGCTGATGCTGCTGCATGACCGTTTCCTTTGGGCTTTCTTTGGTAGGTATAAAGCAGG